>CAYOBX010000365.1:0-6418 GCA_964402245.1 uncultured Saprospiraceae bacterium
TTATCAAGTAGTTATTTTTTAGCTTGACAGTTATGACTTGTAACTTTAATTACTACCAATAAATCAATTTTCAAAGGTGTAGAAAACACCCTTGAAAAACAGTACTATTCATCACTTCAAATGGAGAAGTTCTTATTTATTCGTTACTTAGCGAATGGAAAAAACGGATCAAGCCCTATATACCTTACCTTTCTTATTGCTCTGCATCAGTTTCGCCTTTTTTGGCGGTAGTTTTAATATGATTATACCAGAACTACCTGCTTTCTTAAGTGGACTTGGAGGAGCTGATTATAAAGGACTCATCATAGCCTTATTCACATTGACGGCAGGTATCTCTCGTCCGTTTAGTGGAAAATTAGCAGATACCATAGGAAGAGTACCTGTTATCATTGTCGGTGCTATTGTATGTATTGTTTGTAGTTTAGTCTATCCTATCTTATCCACTATTAGTGGTTTTTTCCTATTGCGATTATGTCATGGATTTTCTACGGGCTTTACCCCTACTGCCATAACTGCCTATGTAGCGGATATTGTACCGGAGCATAGACGAGGCGAAGCAATGGGGATTATGGGGGTCAGTATAAATTTAGGTGCTTCTATTGCTCCACCCATTGGTAGTTATTTAGCGAATGCTTATTCCTTGGATATTATGTTTTATGCTTCGTCTGCTTGTGCATTAATATCTCTCCTGATACTAACTAATATGAAAGAAACGCTTCATCCTAAACAGTCCTTTCATCCTAGCTTACTAAAATTAAAAAGTTCAGAAGTAATAGATAAAGATGCTATTCTCCCTGCAATTATTTGTGGCTTATCCTATATAGGCTTTGGTGCATTAGTGACCATTACACCCGATCAATGTGAATTCTTGGGGATTTCCAACAAAGGTTTATTCTTTACTAGTTTTACGGTTTGCTCTATTTTGTCTCGTTTAGTAGCAGGTACTATTTCAGATAAATATGGGCGAGTCATTGTAATCAAGGTAGCTATTATTTGCCTTTGCCTATCTCATATTTTAATGGGACTTTCTAATTCTCCCACCTCTCTATTGACAGCAACAGGATTTTTAGGTTTTTCCTTAGGTATCGGAATTCCAGCAATTTTTGCATGGACAATAGATCGTAGTCAAGCTAATAAACGAGGGCAAGCTATGGCCACTATTTATATAGGATTAGAAATAGCGATTGGATCAGGTGCTTTAATTGGAGCAGCTTTGTATGATAATAATGCGGATAATTTTGGAATAACCTTTTATGTGATGGCTATTATTACTGGTTTGGGTTTATTCTTCTTACGGAAAGAGAAACGTTATTAGAGCTATAAAAAAATATCAAATCCACGATACTGAAGAAACAAGACGGTTAAAAATAAAACAGTATGAATGAATTCTGCCATACTAGTATTTAAAGAAAGAAACCTAGCAGTGACTAAAAGAGAGAGCGGAACCATAATGATTAAAAAATGAATGATTGTAACACTCGGTTGGAACAAAAAAGTCAAGCCACTTATAAACAAAGTCAGGTATACGATACGAATAAAATTTCTAGTCTGAATAGACTTATTAAACGAATATCCATTAAAAAGCCCCATTAAAAAAATTACAATTAAAAAGCCTAACTTTATTAAGAATGCCCTACTTTGATCGTATCTGAAATTTAAAAAACTAAACTGCTCTGCAAAGTAAGTCTGCCAATATCCTTCTAGTCCATCTTGCCAAAAATACCAAGTGCTCATAAATAAAAATGGCACAAAAAATCCACACAATAACATCAAGCGTTCTTTAAATATAAAGTTTCTTAGAATACCCAATCCTAAAAAAATCAAGATTAAAAAAAAAACAAATGAACTATAGAATAGACTCGCTAAACCTATCCAGAAACCTGTATTAAAAATTGCTCCAGCACTTTTAGGTCGTTTATAGGTACTCATCAACGCATCCAAAGCTATAATCAAAAACAGATTACCTAATAAAATGGCCGACAAAGGAAAGAAATCTTGTAGAATACTAGTTAACAATAAATAGAATAGGCCTGGTAACAAGGTTGTTTCATTAAACAAGCGATGCTTCATCGCCAATTCATTTATCAAGAAGGCTTGTATAAATAATATAAAAATTGTTATTCCTCCTTCCAATAAAGAGTTCGTACCAATCGCATTTCTTAAAAATACAAACAAAGCTCCATCATTGGCTACAGTAGCATTTATAGGATTCCAAAAATAGGAGCCCCTAAGTACTCCTATATAGAACAAGAGTAAAAGGTTGAAGACAATTTGATTGGTTCGAAATAAGAATAGCACTATTTTGTTATATGATTTTTTTACTTTAAAATGTCTAACTAATATCAGCGTTTTGATGTAACAAAAGTAGTGTAATGAATCGTAAATAAAAATTTGGCTCTACAAAAATTATTTATCTTCGCTAATCTCTGCTGAAAGTTGCTTCACTAATTTTTTTCGAATTCTTTTTAAGCTTTTTTCAATTTCTACTAAAGTAGGTTGTTTCTTGCCTGTATAAATAAACATTAAACCATATTGTTGGTCAAATTCCGCAAGCTGTTCATTGAATAATGGTTTACTTAGGCGATAACCTTCTCTAATAACACGCTTGATTCGATTGCGATCAACGGCTTTGGCAAATCTTTTTTTAGGAACGGTAACTGCGAACTGGGTCGGATATTTATTGAATCTAGGCTCAATAGGTCCCCAAATTAGGCGGAGTGGAAAGATATGAATAGAAGTCCTTCGTTCAAAAAGTTGCTGTATCACCTTTCGGCTTTTCAGTTTTTCTTCTTTTGAAAATTTGAAGGAAGGCACAGGGAAGGATTTTGTTCAGAGGTCAGCAGTCAGACCGTTTCTCTGTCAGAAGTCAGACTCATAACGTAGTCAACATCATAAGTCTGACTTCTGACAGCGTAGCGATCTGACTTCTGACTTCTTAAAAATGAGCTAAAACAAAAACAGCAAGTACTCAAAAATGAAGTACCTGCTGTTTTGTATTTTGGAACTATCGGGATAACAAAATGTTACTTAAGCTTCATTTCGTCGGATACTGTTAATTTCAAACGGCCTTTAGCTCTTCTTCTAGCTAACAATTTTCTTCCGTTCTTACTGCTCATACGGGATCTGAAGCCATGCTTATTAGCTCTCTTTCTTCTGGATGGTTGGTAAGTCCTTTTCATCTTGAAAATATTAATTAAAATCCTTTAGTCATCTTAATACTAGAACTACCTAAAGAATTAGATATTATATAACCAAATATAGTTATTTCTCGAAATCGAAGTGCAAAGGTATATCTTATTTTCAATAAAGACAAATATAAGAAAGTCTATTTCTTCTTTTTTACTCAATAAAAGCGTACCTTTGCGCCTCTAAAATTATTTTTTAACCTCGTTGGTATCAATTCTATTAAGGGTTTTAACCAAAAATCCGATACTAACTACAAATTTTGTTATCTAAATGCCATTAGATAATTATCTAGCTCCTGAAGCTTACCAAGCTGGAGCAGACGGTTTTAACACTTTCGACAAAGACGGATCTTCTTATTTCAGCTTTATTCATGGTGGAAATGTAGTACTTCGTAGCCAAGGCTATGCCTCTGCTAGTGCAAGAGATAATGGTGTGCAATCCATTATTAAAAATGCATCCGATGAAAAAAGATGGAAGACCGTTGAAGAAGATGGTCAATTCTTTTATATACTAAGAGCGGGTAACAATCAAGAGATTGGTCGTAGCTCTGCTTACGAAGCTAAATCCAAAATGCTTTTAGCATTAGGAAAAATTTGGGGAGATAGCACACCTATTACTGGTGATGTTACTACAACTACATCTGCTTCTGAGGAAGTTGCTGCTAAAACAGTAGCTGCAGCAGCACCTGTAGCAGTTGCAGCCACAACTGAAACACCTACGCCAACAGTAGAAGCTGAAGTAGAAACGCCTACACCAACAGCAGAAGCTAAAGTGGAAGAAGTTCAAGCAGAAACACCAACAGCAGAAGCAGAAGCGACTCCTGCAACAGCAGAAGAAAAAACAAAGAAATCTAAACCTAGAGAAAGAATCTCTGCAAAGCCTAAAGCGGCTGCCGCACAACAAACGGTAGTAGAAGCAGAAGAAAATACAATGTCAGCAGAAGAGCTTGCTGAAGCTAGCGGCGCACATGATGATTTTGATTGGGGAGGAAATGCTTCAAAGCACAATTTACCTTATACAGAAGCAGAAGAAAAAACTTATAGAGAACAATATGAGGCTACTTTAAGCTCTGTAATCGAAAATGAGATCGTAAAGGGCGTTGTATCTACGATTAATGATAGAGATGTTCTTTTAGACATCAACTTCAAGTCAGATGGTTTAATCTCTTTATCTGAATTTAGAGATTTAGGAGAATTGAATGTAGGAGATATCGTTGAGGTTTATGTTGAAAAACAAGAAGATGATAGAGGCCAATTAGTTCTTTCTCGTAAAAAAGCAAAGCTGCTTAGGTCGTGGGAAAGTATTAAGGATTCTCACGTTAACGGTACAGTCATTAAAGGTACGGTTATTAGTAAGACAAAAGGTGGTTTGATTGTAGACTGTAGCGGTCTAGAAACTTTCTTACCAGGTTCTCAGATTGATATTAAGCCAATCGTCGATTATGATGCATATGTTGGTAAAACAATGGAATTCAAAGTAGTTAAAATCAATGAAACTATTAAGAATGCCGTTGTATCTCACAAAGCATTAATCGAAAGTGATTTAGCAGAGCAAAGAGAGGCAATTATCGCCAGCTTAGAGAAAGGACAAGTATTAGAAGGTTTAGTGAAGAATATCACAGACTTTGGTGCATTCTTAGACTTAGGTGGTGTAGATGGTCTTTTATATATCACAGATATTTCTTGGGGTAGAATTAGTCATCCAAGTGAAATACTACAATTGAATCAAAAGATCAATGTAGCAGTACTTGATTTTGATGAGAATAAGAAGCGTATCTCTTTAGGATTAAAGCAATTGCAACCACATCCATGGGAAGTGTTAGCTGCTGAAATCGCTGAAGGTTCTACTGTAAAAGGTAAAATCGTTAATATAGAGGATTACGGTGCATTCTTAGAAATTATGCCAGGCGTAGAAGGTTTGATTCACGTTTCAGAAGTAACATGGAGCAACCAACCAATCAACGCTAGAGAGTATTTCAAATTACACCAAGAATACGAAGCAAAGGTTGTAACAATTGATAGAGAAGATAGAAAGATGTCTCTTAGTGTGAAGCAACTATCTAATGATCCATGGGATGAAATTCAAACTAAATTCCCAGTGGAAAGTCGTCATACTGGTTTAGTAAAGAATTTAACACCTTACGGTGTCTTTGTTGAATTAGAAGAAGGTATTGGTGGTATGGTTCATATCTCTGATTTATCTTGGACAAAGCGATATTCTCACCCATCTGAATTTACGAAGAAGGGACAAAATATCGACATCGTTGTTTTAGATATTGATAAGAACAACCGTAAATTATCTTTAGGTCACAAGCAGATCGAGGAGAATCCATGGGATACTTTTGAAAATGTATTCCCTGTTGGATCTTACCACGAAGCTACGATCATCAAGCGAGATGATAGAGGTGCAATTGTTCAATTACCATATGGTTTGGAAGCATTTTCTCCAATCAAGCATATTAAGAAAGAAGATGGTTCTTTAGCTAATATTGAAGAAGTATTAACTTTCAAAGTAATCGAATTTAATAGAGATGATAAGCGAATCTTAGTATCTCACCTTCGTTACTTAGATGATATCAGAAAAGAAGCAGATGATTCTGTTAAGAAAGAAAAAGTGAAGGAAAGAAAAGAAACAGAAGTTGCTGTTAAGAAAGTACAGACTACCGTCCAAAAAGATACTTTGGGCGACCTAGGTGTTTTCTCTCAGTTAAAAGATCAGATTAAAGATGGAGACGCTCCTAAATAAAATAACTGAACTTTTGATTTAATAAAAACCCTCCATTGAGTTTACTTGATGGAGGGTTTTTTTATTTTAAGGAAAAATGCAATTTTTGTAAACCCTCTTTTCAAGGGAGGGGGACATCTTTGATTGAAAATCTCGTCATTTTGAATACCTTTACAAAACAAAATTTTCAATCAGAGACCTTTTCCTCCTCTTTATTAATATGAGTGTAAAACAAACTAGGGCAGCAGAATGGATCAATCAGATAGCTTTGGAGCTATCAGATTGAACGAGAGCGTCTGATCAGATGACTCCAAAGTCATCTGATCCGTTGTTGATTTACCCCCAAATTGTTTTACACTCTATTGATATTAATTAAACAACTGCCGAATTAATAAAAGAAACCATTCGGCGACTGAAGTCGCCGCTACATGCACGCACCATGTGTAGCGGTTAATTTTTTAATATTAATGAAGAGGAGGTTGGGTGAAGTTAGAAGAACAGAATGTTG
>CAYOBX010000366.1:0-6409 GCA_964402245.1 uncultured Saprospiraceae bacterium
GTTAATAAAGTATTTCTCTCCAAATTCCCCATCTTATATTCATGCTCCAATTCATAGTTAGTTCAACACAAAAGATAGGTATTTTAAGATAACTCTCTACCCCTTCAACAACTCCACTATCCCCACACGTCTCTCCCCAAACGACTCCGCATAATCCAAAGCAGTCTGCCCATTTTTATTAACCATCTTTTTATCTGCCCCTTCTGCTAATAAGCCATTCAGCCAATCCACTCGGTTATATTTGATCGCCCATTCTAATAAGGACTTACCATCTACTATTTGATTCATATCTATTTTATGCTTCGCATATAATGGCAACAAACCGATTGATCCTTCTTCCATTCCTTTTAATAAAGGAGAGGTTCCTTCTTTGCCACCAAAATTAATATCTGCACCTGCTTTAATTAACTGGTCCAACATTTTAGGATCATTGAAGGCGATATACTGAAGGCTTTGTTTTTGCTTTTTATCATTAAGTGCAGTAGTTACTTTTTCTGCATCTTGTTTTTCCAACATAAACTTTACTAGTTTATGAGACTTCATTTCTACTGCCAAGCTAAGCGGCGAGTGCCCTTTTTTTGCCGTACCTTTAAAAACGTCAGCTCCTTTATCAATTAAGGCACCTGTAGCTTTTGAATGCTTTAATTCTATAGCTGCTAATAATGGCGTTAAGCCTGTTTTAGCATCTACTTTATTTAGGTCTTTCTCTCCTATTTGACTCACCAATACAGTAATAGCTGTCTCCTCTTTTTCTTGAATCGCCTTAATCAAAGCGCCATAAATACTGCCTGTTTCTTTGATAAAAGGAATGACAGGCGTACTTGATTTTTTTGCGGTGGCCTTCTTATTTGTTGAAGTTGCTGGACTCGCTTTCTTTGTAGATTTTATTTTAGCAGTAGCATTTTCTAATTTCTTTTTAGTCGCTTTATCCGTAGTAGTTTTTACTTTTTTAGCTCCCTCTACCAAATGTTCTTTTAATTTCTTGGTTGCTGCTTCTACCGTTTCACCTAGTTTGATAGTCTTTTCTATTCTTGCTTTTTTCTTTTGAGTGGCAGTGGATATAGGCCTTTTCTTAGGAACTGGTTTTGGTGCTTCTTTTCTAATAACTTTTGGCGTTTTAGTTTTTGGGATTTTGCTTTTTGTTTTTTGAGTATTTGGAGCCTCCACTTTTGCTGCTTTAGGATTAGACAGCAAATTGATCATACTCTTATTCCCTTTATGCTTGGCAAAATCCATAGGACTATCTCCTGTTGCAATTGGTGAGGTCGGATCACCTCCTGCACCTAATAGCATTTTTACTATTGGCTCATGCGCCCAAGTCACTGCTTTATATAAAGCAGATTCTCCATCTTTACCTAATAGGTTTGGATCTGCTCCCCCAGCTAGTAATAAGGCAATCATTTCTTCATTCAGGTTATCGACAGCCATCGGCAATGGCCTTCGTTCGATACCATCCGTACGATTAGGGTCCATCCCCGCATTCATTGCTCGGCGAACAGTTTCTGTATCATTTTTATCAATCGCCCATATCAAATCTGTCATTTCCATAGAGAAACGATCTGCGATTCCAGAAAAAAAACGACCTAATTTTTTGCGGGTACTTCCTTTATCTTTGTTGTAGAGCATTAGAGTAAATATTTTAGTAACGACGAAAGAATAAATTGGTCATCTGGAGGAGATTATTTTGTGCTCAGTTTTTCTTTGAAAGAGATGAACAAACACCGTTTGTGAACCGCGAAGCGAATGGGCGGCTGTTGATACTATGACCGAATTCAAAGAGAAAATCAGGATGAGTGAGTGATCCCGCAAGGTGATTGTCCAGTGGACAATCAAGCGAATGAACCGCAAAGCGGATGGGATGCTCAGAAGCCCTCCTAGATGCCCAACTTATTATTTCGTCGTTACTTAGTAAGTAAAAAGTTTTTCCGTCTACTATATGAATCTTTTTTTTCTTTTTTTTATAAATGGGGATGAAAGAGCGAATTCTCGGGATGAATGCACAAAGACATTCAGGCGAATGAACCACAAAGCAGATAGAAAGCTCAAATCATAATTTACACATTTGTTGTTTTGCAGATTAGCTGATTATTTTGGTTCAGTTATTGTAATGTACAAAAATAGCAACTATCAAGCATAAAAGACCAAATAATAACAATTGAAAAACAAGTTCACAACTTAGAGTATCTCTAAAATCTTTTCCATCCCCTTAATTTCTTTTCCATCCCCTTAATTTTAGACATCTAATTCCTCTCCTTCAGTTAAGTAGTCTTGCATGAGCATCCCCCGTCTAAATACTGATAATGTTGCTACTCAAGGCGTGAGGAGGGAATATAGCCGTAGCTACCATGATTGACGAACAACGCAGAGTAGCAGCAAAAGGGCAAATTAGAGTGAGTAGTTATTTCTGGCTTGTACCACTAGGAGCAAAAGAAGCCGTCCAAATGAGGTAGTTATTTTTTGCCGCTACTAAATAGGTTTGTTACCGTATGCTTTTAAGAATAGAGATCATTTTCGTTTAAAAAATAACGAAATGTAATTGTAATATAAACGAAATACGCCTCTATTCTCGCACCCGAACGGCAATCGGGCTGGTCTGTAATTTCTCCTCTAAAAAGTGTACAGTAGAGAAATCTACTATCTAATCATAGAGATGACGCAAACATTAAGCTGTCTTTAAATCGACAAATCATCTACATTAAGAAAAAAATATTAACTAAACAAATGAAATAATTTTGCAATGTATAATAAAAATAAAATTATTCTCTACATCGTATTTTTCTTATTTTCAATACTTTGTAAAATCAAATTAACATTAACTACATGCGTTCTTTTTTTATGACTAATCATGAAAAATTTAGCTCGGCTCTCGTGATAATTTCGTGATGACTTTATCAAAAAAAATTCTGTCCTTTGAAGTATCAATAGAATATTGAGTTAATATTACTTAGGGCTTGCGCAGAAATAATAAATATCCTACTAATTCAATAGACTTGTTACCCTTTAAGAAATGCTTCTATGAAATTTGGATTTTTTCGATAGTTTAGCTTAAAAAATTAGTGCATAGCCTAGCTACGGACTCATTTTTTAGGACAAAATATCGGAAAAAGACATTTTCAGGGGAGTGTTTATTAAAGGGTAACAAGTCTAATAATTAACAGTAATTTTCATAGCTGAATTTAAAAATCAACAATTAGATTCCGTCTTTACTTTTTAAACATATTTAACTGAACTTTTTCATAAGTTCTCAATGAGAAACGATGAATTTACTATTGTCATTGACTAGGAGGTCTTTGCGCTATATTTGGTATTCATCATTGAGAACATACCTTTATTATTCTTAAATACTTTTGATAATTGAGTTCCTTTTTCATACATAAAGAACTTTAATTAACCTGAAAAGTAGGGCTATCAAAATAACCTTACTCAAAAATCAACTTCATGCAGCACTTGTATTTTACAGTACAAAGGGGTGAAAAATTTATGTCTAATTTTTACTCTGTTTTTAATGTTAAATTAACTTTAACATCACTTTTATTAATTTTTATAATCGGCTTTACCAATGCCCAAGTAGTTATTACAGAGGTATTTTCTGACGGTACATTTACTTTAACCAATACTGGAGATGCAGATGCCGATGTTTCCAGCTATTGGGCTTGCAATTTTCCAGTTTATGAACAACTAAGCAACTTAAATGTAGAATGTGGTAGCTTAGTCATTCCTGCGGGCGATGAACTAGTACTTTCTGGTTTTAATCAAAACTTTAATGTGAATAATGGTGAATTAGGCCTTTATATCAATACTGGTTTCGGTAGCTCTGCTAATATTAGAAGTTATGTAGATTGGGGAAATGCTGGTGGTGGTCGTTCTGATGTAGCAGCAGCAGCAAGTATATGGACAGCTAACGAAGCCGTTTCAAATTTTGCAATTGGGGAGTCTATCAGATATGATGGAGCAGGAATTTCTGCATCTGATTGGAGTATTGAAGGGAACGCTACTTTTTGTAATACTGATACTGATACTGATACTGATACTGATACTACTGATCCTAGTTCTAATCCTAACCCTACAGGTCCAGCAATAGGTGCAGTATATGCCATGACCAACGGAGAAGGTCAAGTAGATGGTAATGTACAAGGACCAAATGCAGTAGTTGCATACGGACAAGCTGCTGATGGTACTTTAACTCAAATCGGCACTTATCCAACAGGAGGCAATGGTGGGGATTATGATGGTGGAGAAGGTCTTGATCCACTTATTTCTGCTTATGCTATCACTAAAACAAATGATAACAAATTCGTATTAGCAGTTAATGCAGGTAGTAACACGGTTACTTCAATGCGAGTTAATCAAGACTTTAGTTTGACGGTAGTTGATACGGAAAGCACAGTCGATGTAGGTCCTAATAGTATTGCTTATGTTCCTTCCCGTCAATTCGGTGTTAATGGCATTGTCTATGTAAGTAATATCACTCGACAAGAATTTTTAGCGCAAGGAGAACCTGCACAACAAGGTAGTGTTATTGGATATAAACTATTAGCAAATGGTAACTTAGAACCAATTGCTGGTTCTAGAAGAGAATTAGCGAATCGTCCTTCTGCTGTACAGATTTCTCCAGATGGTGATTTCTTAGTAGTCGCTTCTATTAATGCTGGTGCGTCTGCTCTAGCTAGTGGTAGTGAAGATGAAATCGTTGTCTATGGTGTAAACGCAGATGGCACGCTAAGTGCTGACCAATTAGCAGGCGCTACTTCTACCCTTCGAGGTAATACAGCAGGTAGAAACTTACCTTCTGCTATCGGTTTCCAAATCGTTGGCGATAACTATGTAGTGGTAACAGAGGCAAGAGAATTCCAACCGAATGGTGCACCTCCAGCATTCCCAGCTTTACAAGATGGTTCTGTCTCTACTTGGCAAATTCAAGGGGATGGTTCTTTATCCCCTATCAATTTAGATGTAGCTTCAGGAACTAATAATACAGGTAGAACTGCTTGTTGGTTAGATTTCTCTGATGAAAATACGTTCTTCGTTTCTAATGCAATCGAAGCAGGCTTAGCTTCTTATAGCTTTAATGATGGTCAGATTGCATTATTGGATCAAGTCGCTGCACAAGGTACTGGTGCAACTGGTAATACAACTGATCCTGCTGCTGCATTTGGCACAACTGAAGGTTGGATTGATTTATGGATTTCTGATGATGGTCAATACTTATATCAGTGCTATGGCTTGTCTGGCGAAGTAGGCGTATTTGCTATCAATGGATCAGAATTAACTTTAATTCAAGAAATTGGTGGTTTACCACAGAATAATGTACAAGGTATTGTATCCGTAGGTAGTCAAGCTCCAGAAGGAGAAGCAACTGCTAGATATAAAGTAATTTTCGATGCTGCATGGAGTGCCGTAACTCATCCAAATGATTTCCCAGCAGATGAGCCAAACATTGCAAGATGGTCGCCAGTAGCTGGTTTGACACATAATTCTTCTGTTAGATTATTCAATAATGGAGACATCGCTTCTCAAGGTTTAGTAAATATTTCTCAGACTGGTTCTAGAGATCCGCTTGATTCTGAATTAGCAAATATCATCCTGTCAGGTGCAGGTGAATCTTATATAGAAAGTGCAACAAGAGTAAGGCCATCCCCAGATACGATTTCTACTACTTTTGAAATTTCTGCTTCTCATCCTTATGTCAGTTTAACTTCTATGATCGCTCCTAGTCCAGATTGGATTGTAGCTTTAAGAGATTTAAATTTATTCCAAAATGGAGATTTTGTAGAAAGCAAAATTGTGCAGTTTAGCCCTTACGATACAGGGTCAGATAGCGGAGAAAGTTTTGCATCTGATAATCAAGATACACAACCAAGAGCAGGTATCACACCAATCACTGATGGGCCATTAGCAGAAAATGGTCGAATCGCTAGTCTAGGTACTTGGAGATTCCAAAGAATTGATGATGCTTCTACTTGTAATTCAGCAGGGGGTACTTTGACTGGTGGTCCTTTCACTTTCACTGTAGATGGCACACCAGATAATATTCCTGCTGGCGCACTTACTTTATCTAATAATACAGGAGGTAATAATCAATGGGTCGTAACAGACGATCAAGGTTTTATCTTAGGTTTACCTGGTAGTTTCACAGGCCCTGATTTTGATGAAGCAGGTACAGGTTTATGTTTTGTTTACAATTTGGCTTACACCGGTTCAATTACTGGATTAGAAGCAGGTAACAACATAGCCGATCTTACTGGATGTTTTGATTTATCAAATGGTGTTTATGTAAACAGAATAGCTGGCGATAATACTGGCGTAGAAACAGGCGGTCCAGCAGTAGGAGCTGTCTATGCAATGACCAATGGAGAAGGCCAAGTAGATGGTAATGTACAAGGACCGAATGCAGTAGTAGCATACGCAC
>CAYOBX010000367.1:0-6388 GCA_964402245.1 uncultured Saprospiraceae bacterium
CTAATTCCGGTCCTGCCAGACAACCTACTTCTTCATCGTAAGAAAAGGCAAAATAGATGGGCTTTTTTAAGTCCGCTGCTACCATTTGCGGCAATGCCGCAAGACAGCAGGCGATAAAACCTTTCATATCACAGGAGCCTCTTCCGTATAATTTTCCATCACCTTTATCTGTGAGCACAAAGGGTTCTGAAGTCCACTCCTGCCCTTCCACAGGGACGACATCGGTATGACCAGATAGAATGACTCCGCCATTAACTTCGGGTCCTATCCTACAATGCAAGGAGGCTTTAGTCCCTGATTCGTCGGGCAACAGGTTTACCGCTATTCCATAGGATTCAACATACTCCTTGATCCAATGAATAATGGACAGGTTCGATTCACCACCAAGGACGGGGAAGGATACGAGTTTTTTGAGAAGGTTTTCTGTGTTTGTCATCAAGAATAATTTATGGCAACGGCAATGATCAAAGCGACGAACGCCAGGCAAAACAAGCCAATTACTATGGGAATTATAAAACGAAACCATCGATCGATAGGTACCCGACACATGCTGAGCATTGCAATAAGTCCGCCTAGTGTGGGATTGATCAGGTTTGATAGTCCATCACCGATCTGAAAGGCCAGAATCGTAATTTGTCTGGAAAGCCCTAGCGACTCTCCTAAAGGTAACATTACCGGTAGCGTGGCTAAGGCCTGACCACTCCCCGACGGAATAAAAAAGTTAATTACCGTTTGAGAAACAGACATGGATATGGCCGAAGCATAGAGCGGTAAATCCTGTAAGAGGACCGACAGTTGATACGAAATGGTATCACTAATGTTTCCCATTTCCATAAGTACTTTAATAGTGGTTGCAAAGCCCACCATAAAAGCGCCGGGCGCAGCAACACTCACTGCTTTGAGTAGAGTTTCACTCATTTCGGTGGCGTTCATTCTGGATACGATACCCGAGAGTAGGGCTATGATTAAGAAAATTGCCGAAAGCTCATTGATATACCAATGTAGATTAAATACGCCATACAATACCGTGGCAAGGCCGAGTATAAAAATGGCAATGACCATCCAGTTCTTAGAAGTCATCTGATAATCTTCTACCGGTTTGGATAGGGTCAATTCGGAGACATCCAGGCCTTTGCCCAGGCTTTTGTCTGGGTTGGCTGTGATTTTTTTGAAATAGCGTACGTTATAATAGGCCATAATACTCAGGGCCGTAAAGCAAAGGATGCTACGCAGTAGTGCTCCTGAAAACATAGGAAGTTCGGCGATATTATGACCGGTTCCTACCGTATATGGATTGATAGGCGATAAACCAAAACCAATGCACATCGCTCCTACTGAAATACCGGCACCTAAAATCAAGTCCCCACCCAAGGCAAGACTGAGCACAGCAGCTATGGGTACCATCGCAATATTATTTTCCAAGCCTACGGCGACTCCCAAAAGCCCATAGATAAAGGTCATAATCACGATGATCAAATGCTTATTGTTGGAGCCTAACCTTTTAATCAGGGTTCCGATGGCATTTTCTACAGCCTTGGATTTTTCCATAAACCCAAACATAATACCACCTGCCAGCACGATAAAAATAATTTCTGATGCGGCTTTAAACCCTAAGGGTATGGCTTTAAACATATCCAGTATCCAGACAGGAGTCGCCGTAATCGTATGGTATGAATTAGGCACTACGGTGCTTCGACCATCAACCAGTACGCGCTCATAGCTTCCCGCAGGAAGGATATGGGTTAATATAGCGACGAGAACGATAATACCGAATAGCATGGTGATTGCATGCGGTATCCGTTTAAAAAAAGAAGTGCCTATAGATTTAAATATCCCCATCTAAACGCTGTCCTAATTATATTTTAAAACATCTAAGCTCATCTGTGTGACAAAAGATTCGTCGGTAATCCTGTATTGGGCTTGAGCAAAGAGTGGCGTAAGATAAAAGTGCTTCATCAAGAATTTTTTTGGATTTCTAAAGTACGAAAATTGGGGTATCCTTAAATCTCTCTAATCTATAAACCACTTAAGCCTTTCTTTATAGCGAAGTTTGGTATCCGGGTCTTGTAAAGAACTAATATTTTCGTTTATATTAGTTATCATAGCTTTGGCTTTTTCACTTATGGTTTCTTTTTTTTGTTCATCTTCTTCATCATATAACATGGAGAAGTACATAGAAAGTAGATTAAATTGTACATTTAAATCTAGCTCCAGATTCTTAGGATTAGAGTTTATTAAAAAATTATAAACACTCCGGGCTTTTAATGCATATTCTTCAGCCTTTTTATATTCATTTAATTTATAATGAAGTAGAAATATAGATTCAAGTGACTCTGCATAATTACGACCAAACACAGCGGGTTCTTTTGTGTAATACAAATAATCAATTTCAATCGCCTCTGCTAAATACTCTTCTGTTTTCTTAAATCTGTTTTTTATCAAGTTAAATTTTCCTAATGATCTAAGAGCATATGTGTAGTCTTCTGCAAAGATATTTGCATTGATCTGATATAAAGACTTAAATATTTCCTTGCCTTTAAATACATAACTTTCGCTATTATTAAAAACCTCATCATCAATTGTATCCTTTGCATCCTCTTTTATTGTATTACCTCCTATAGCTATATTCAATATTGCTTCACCAAATAAAATATTGAGCCGTGCCCAAATGGTTCGATTATCCCAATTTTCTTCAACGTCAATTTCTTCGCAGGCCTTAAGACCAGCCTCCAAATGTTGTTTAGCTTTGAAAGGCTTTCCTATTCTTAAATATATCGAGGCCAGATTTAAAAGTTGTCCAGCTTTTTCAGCATTATATTTTGAAAACCCATTATCAATGAGCAATTGATAATCTTCTAAACTTTTAGTATTATTTATCAAGGCCTCACTATTGCTATCTCCACTATTATAATAATATGAACCAATAGCTTTATGCATCTCTGCTCTTGACACTAAGTACTCTAATGTTCTATCATTTGAACCTTCAAAACTCTTATCAATCTCTAGGTTTATCTCTCTTATTTTTTCAAAATAGTCTTTTGCCTCACCTACCTTCTCTCTATCTAAAGCCAATATGCCTAACTTGAGTAAAGTTTTGTGCTTATAATATTTATAATGAATTGAATCCTCATAATTCTTTATTCCATTTTCAATATACATTAAGAGATTATCATAAATCTCTTGTGCTCCAGTAAATTTATTAATAGTTTGTAAATAAGATCCATAGGCATATGAGGTGTTGATTAAAAAATCTCCACGACTATAACTAATTGCAGTATTCAAGAGTGAGTCAACCTTTTTAAGATCTAAAAGCATAAATCTAGTCAAGGCATCTTCTAAGTTTTGTCTAGCATACTTGTTAAATTTTTTAGTAAGTTTTTTTTTATTTTTCTCGAGCTTATTAATTTCATTATTGAGTTCTTCTTCCTCTTCCCTTAGTAGTTCCTCAGCCTGTAATAGTACTTGTTTAGCTTTTCGAGTTTCGCCACGAGCTCTTAACAACGAATCTATTTTTTCGTAGTTACTACTAAAGAAAACAGTCTTGTAAAAATCTTTATCTTCTTTTTCAAGATTTTTATATTCAGTATTAACATATAAATCAACCAATTGATCTAAACCAAGGTTTTTGATCTCTAGTTGTTTTTTTTGAGCTGCAATCGTTTGATTCTTTGCTTGCGTTAATATTTTATTAAACTCGCCATTGGTCTTTTTATTCAAAAAAGCAAGCAGGTCTTTTCTTTGATTTTCTATTCCTTTTTTATGTAAAAGTACTTCTAATGCACTTTTTCTTCCTACAACAATGGCATCATCAAGCACCAACCTATTTAGGGGTATTGGATCGTATCCACTTTTCTCTACATTGATATTCTTAATAAGCTGATTATTCTTGTTCTGAGAAAATTTAATCTCAAAATAACCATCCTGAGTCGTGGTGAGTTCAGATCTACTATCATCCATTTTTACAATAGCATTACCTATTGGTTGGCTATCGACTGTCTTAACGTTACCGAAAATCTTATTAGACTGCCCCAAAACGATAGTTTTAAACAACAATGTGATCGCAATTATTAATATTTTATCTACTATTGATAACATATTTAGTTTATTTTTTCCATTATTATATCAGCACTTTGAGTTCTAGGCATTTCAATGCTCTTGGTTTCAATTTTATAGCCTTTCAGTGAGTATTCTAATTTAATTATTTCTGAAACCTCAGGGATTTGTCCTGCAGGTATTTTTATACTGTACTTTCCTTCCGAATTTGTAATTGCTATACTATCATTAAATAACACTTTAACCTTAACACCATTTAAAGGAGAATCATTCTTAGAGTCTATGACTTTACCCCAAATGGTATCAGAACCTTTCAAATATATTTCGACGACGGTAACATATTTGTTTAGTCTATCAATTTTGTATTTTGATCCCTTAAGGATAGGTATGTAAATCAAATTACGGTTGGGATTTTTTACGTTTATTTCATTAATCTCCATACCTATCATATCAATCGGAATGCTATCTATAATTGCTGAGCCTTTAGAATCTATATCAGCCCACACATTAACTCCATTAATATTTAAAACTAAAGCGCCTTGCTCAATTTTCAGAGCCTTATTATTGCTGTTTTTAAGTTCAATTTTAGCAGCAAAGAATTTAGCTTTTGGCGGAAAAATTCTATCCCAATTCCAATAAACAGTAAATGCTATTATAACAAGAAATACCCAAAGAATAAATTTCTTATTACGCTTTTTCCTTGTGACACTTTTCTGAAGTTTTTCTCTTTTACTTTCTAGTTTCCTCTTTCTTACTTCGAATTCATCTTCATCTAATTCAATCTTATCCTTTTCATTAAGAAAATTTAAAGCCCCAATCCTACCGCACTCTAACAAAAACTGCTTTTCTTCTTGAGTAAGACTAAACTTTAATGTTGAGATTGGTCTAGGATCAATAATTACAGTTTTATCGGCATGTTCTTGTAAGGCTGCAACATCAGAAGATTCGGTCCAAATAGAAAGTAACTCTGAAAAAACAGATTTTTTTTCATGTCCTTCAAAATGTTCGGTTCCTAGATATAAGCCAATAAAATCGGTATTTGGGTTGTCCTGTAGTAATTGATTTACAGGGTAATTATTTTGTGCTCCACCGTCAAAAACTCGAAGCCCTTCTGAAGATTGTGGCGTGAAAATAAACGGAATGGCCATACTGCACCGGGCAGTAAATGCAGCAGACTCCTCACTTCGAGTCGGATCTTCAGAATCAAAAACTAAAGCTTCCTTTCCGCGTCTACTCGCATATACCGTTGCGCGATTTGGCAAATCTTTAAGTTCAATACGAACTGGAGATTTGAGCTTTTTTGCTAATAATTGATCTAACCAAATCGTAAATGTGTTAGCCTCATATAGACCACTTTTCGTAAAGAGATTATAAAATTTCTTAATAAACCCAGCATCTTTAAAATCTCGGAAATCCTTTTCTTGAAGGATAGTCTTTAACTCTTCATGTGTATAGCCACTTGCTAATAAAATGGCTGATATAGCTCCGGCAGAAGTGCCTGCATACCACGTAAAATCATAATGCTTTGATAATTCTTCTAGAGCACCGACATAAGCTAATCCCTTAATGCCGCCCCCTTTCATAATTAGAGCCAACTCCTTAGTATTTCCCATTTATTGAATACAATTTTTTGTATCAATAAATATAGACATAATTTGCGATCAAGCAGATAACAGCTACTCTCCATCCCCTTCCAGATACTCATACCACTGATGAATCCCTTTTTGCAGAGCGGGAACCCCGCGTTACATCCATACCGGTACGGTTCTAGTCACCTCGACAGAGCAAAGTATGAGCGACGAGAGGTCGCATACACTAGGCGAAAAAAGCATACAGGAAATCTCCATCCTGCTTTAGAAACAAAGAACTGCTTGTGAGATTTCCCTCCCTAATACTTGAGGTCGAAATGACAGCTACTCCCCATCCCTTTCCAGATACTCATACCCCTGATTGATCCCTTTTTCCAGGGCAGGAACGCCGCGTTGCATCCATACGGGTTTGGGTGCTCCTTTTAGATAATAATCAAAGAATTGGGACATCCTAAGGTTAAAGTCTTTACGGTTTTGCAATTTTAAGGGCCAGTGCGGTTCTTCATTGTAGTTGAGGAACCAGGAAGGTTTCCCTAAACGGCGAAGGCTTACAAAGAACTCAATGCCCTGATACCAGGGGACGTGACCATCGGCATCATTATGCATAATGAGTAAGGGGGTATTGATCTTATCAATATTAAAAATAGGCGAATTCTCCACATAACGTTGTGGATATTCCCAGGGGGTACCGCCTATACGGCTTTGGGTATGTTCGTATTGGAACTGTCGACTTAAGCCTGACCACC
>CAYOBX010000368.1:0-6378 GCA_964402245.1 uncultured Saprospiraceae bacterium
GGAATTTTGCAAGCAAAATAGGGTATTGAACGCAGAGGCGCAGAGATGCGGAGAACCAATCTAACTCTGCATCTTTGCGTCTCTGCGTTCAATTATGCCCCCGATCTGTTTTACATTCAAATAAATTGAGAACTAATGAAAAAAATCCTATTCTCTTTATTTACATTGTTATTATTAGTAAGTCTAATTTTCACCCTATATTTATGGTTGAACGACTGCGGAGTATCGCCTTTTAGATGCGGAGATTATCCAACTGCTTCCAATACCAATACCAAAAAAATAAGCGTAGGAAGTGGTCCAGAAGACATGGCAGTTGATAATTCCTTAGGCTATCCAAGAATCATAGTTTCTTGCGATGAACGCAGACCTGGAAAAGCAAAAAAAGGAGGATTTTATGGGATTGATATAAACACCAATGAAAGCTATCCATTGAATATTGAACCTGCCAATTTTGAAATTCATCCACATGGTATTGATATAGTAACCATTGATTCAACGACTTATTTATATGCGATTGACCACCACCAAGAAGGGGAGACTTGGCGGCATCCTGTTTATCGTTTTGTGATAAAAGGGAATACTTTAGTGTTAGATCAAACTTTTGAAAATCCATTAATGAGAGTACCGAATGATTTAGATGTTTTATCGGATGGTAGTTTTTATGCCACGAATTATGTACCCAAAATGGATCCCAATGAAGAAGCAAAAGCCGTATTAGGTTTCAAAACTGGAAGTATCGTTCATTATGATGGGCAGGACAATTGGCAGATAGCTGCCAAAGATTTTTGCTTCCCTAATGGAATTTGGGTGGATGAAGCCGAAAACCTTTTGTATCTCGCTAATGGTGCTTGTCATGAAGTGCTACGATATGAAATAGCAGGAGGTAAAATAAATACCGCTTCTAAACAATCCACTCTACAACATGGTCAAAAAATCACCATAGGAGATAATTTGCTGTTGGATGATAAAGGTCGTCTATTAGTTGCTGCACATCCTTGCCCCCTTGATTTTGCAGCACATGCAGAAGATAGTAAGGAAAAATCCCCAACACAAGTTTTTGCCATTGACCCTATGACTATGAAAAATAAGAATATTTTTCAAAATAATGGAGATTTAATAAGCGCTGCCTCTACCGCCTTGCATATCAATAATCGCTTGTATATTTCTCAGATTTTTAATCCTTATGTTTTGGTAGTGGATAAGTAAAATTGGCGATTGCGTGAAATATAAACCATCATAGAAAGAAGCACATGAAAAGAACAGAATTACAAACAGGTTATACTATTTCAAACATTATAAAAGGTGGATGGCATTTAGCAGGAGGACATGGAAAAATTGAGGAAAAACAAGCAATAAATGATATGTTAGCGTTTGTGGAAGCAGGAATTACTACCTTTGACTGCGCAGATATATATACAGGTGTGGAAGCTTTAATTGGAAAATTTTTAAAGAAACATCAATCTGCTTTTAAAAATGATACCTTACCAAGCGTCCAAGTTCATACCAAATATGTACCTGATTACGATGCATTAGCTAATTTAAAAAAAGAAGACACAGAACGTATTATTGATCGCTCCTTAAAAAGATTGGGCGTAGAAAGATTGGATCTAGTACAATTTGCATGGTGGGATTATCGGTTTCCTAGATATGTGGATACAGCTGTACATCTAGCAGAGATGCAGGCTAAAGGAAAAATTAGATATATTGGCGTGACTAATTTTGATGCCAAACATTTACAACAAATCTTGGATGCGGGGGTATCTATAGCTAGTAATCAAGTCCAGTATTCCATATTAGATCAACGAGTAGAAAAAGATCTAAACGAATTAGCTGTTCAACACAATATTTCTTATTTATGTTACGGCGTAGTAGCAGGCGGTTTTTTAAGTGATCGATATTGGAATCAGTTGGACCCAGTCCCTCCCTTAGAAAATCGTTCTTTGACCAAATATAGATTAATCATAGACGAATTTGGAGGGTATCCTTTATTTCAGGAAGCATTATCTGTTCTACAACAAATAGCCATTAAATATGAAGTCGGCATTGCTGAAATTGCCACTCAATTTATTTTACAAAAACCAATGGTTGGTGCAGCAATAATTGGTGCAAGAAATCAAAAACATTTAGAAAAATTACAGACCTTAGATCGCTTTGAATTGGAAGAAACTGATTTAGACAATATAGCCGCTATCATCTCCAAATCAAAAGGACCGAGCGGCCCATTCTATGCTTTAGAAAGAGATAAGACGGGAAAGCATGGGGCTATTATGAAGTATAATTTGAATGAGGATTAGTTGATTGATTAATTGTTTCTAAGTGTTAAGTCAAGTTAAATATGTCCAGTTGGAATGAGGTAGAAATAAATGCAGATCTAGGATTTTTGGTTCTTTTGGGCCAATGTCAAAAGAACAATGTTATTTTAGAAAACTTAGTTTACACAGTATTTAATTTGTCTCTATATAAATAATCTCAAGCTACAATTAATGGAGCTAACAACAAGCAACTCAGAAAACGAAAAAAAATTATCTTTCTATGGAGGTCTGTTAGGTGCTTTAATTCCATTTTTTATTTTCGTATCGGGTGTCATTTATATTGCCCTTTCGGGCGCACCAGATGAGAAAGGTTTTTGGCCCATACTAATCCTTGCATTAGGCATTAGTTTATTACTAGCGAAAGACAAAACGCTGTTTAGTCAAAAAGTAATTGAAGGTATGTCAGAGCCAATTGTGATGGTGATGATCACCGCTTGGATCTTGGCCTCCATCATAGGCGTATTAATGACGCAGACTGGATTCGTGGAAGCCTTGACTTGGCTGTCTGCCCAACTACATCTAAATGGTATTGGTTTCGTGCTAAGCACTTTTATTATTTGCTGTATTGTTTCTTTGTCTACTGGGTCTAGCTTTGCGACTATTTTAATTTGTAGTCCTATCTTATATCCAACGGGCGGGATGATCGGTGCAGACTTGCCTACCCTAGCGGGAGCCATTATTGGTGGAGCCACTTTTGGAGATTTCATTGCGCCTATTTCTGATACGACGATTGCTAGTGCCTTGAGTCAAAAAGCGGAAATTGGGGCAACAGTTAGAAGTCGATTGAAATACATAGTGCCTGCTTTTGTGATTGCCCTAATTGCTTATCTAATAAGTGCGTACTATTCGGCCAATACTATTATTGATAGTACGAAACAATTAACGGGTGATCCTAAAGGATTACCAATGCTCTTGGTTCCTGCTTTTATCATCTTTTTATTCCTTAAAGGAAAACATTTACTGCATGGACTAATGATGGGTTTAATGGCAGGGGTCGTGCTGGGACTGCTATTGGGTTTATTGCCCTTAGAAAATTTAATCTCTTTAGATTTAGATAATTTTACGGCTAAGAGTTTTGTCATTGACGGGATTAATAGAGCCGTTGGGATTAGTTTTTTCACTATTTTATTGATGGGCTTAGTGGCTACGTTAAAAGCTAGTGGCTTGATAGATCGCTTAGTGCAATTTGCGGCGCAATATAGCCGAACCACGAAACATGCTGAGGGCTGGATTGCAGGAACTGTTGGTGCAGCCGTTTTACTAACTACCCATAGTATTGTGGCTATTTTAATGGTAGCCGAATTTGCGACCACCACTGGTGAAAAAATGAATATCTTACCACAACGAAGAGCCAATATTATGAGTCTGGTAGTTTGTGTTTTTCCTTTTTTATTGCCTTACTTCATTCCTGTTATTTTAATGGCTAATACGACGAATGCTGGCGAAGAATTTGGCATTCCACCTGTTAGTCCTTTGGATGTGGGAATGCATAATTTTGTGGCTTGGGCTTTGCTGGGTATGGTGGTGTTGGTGGTGGGGTTTGGGTATGGGAGAGGTAATAGGTAAGGTTTGAACTTGGACTTATTACTTATTACATTATTATACTACGGACAGGATAGATTGCCGAATTTATTTTTGAAGTAGACTTCCCAAATCTTGAAGATTTTGTAAGTCTGTCGGGATCGAACTTACAAAGTTTTCGAGACTTGGGAAGTTTCATTTTCGGTAATTTATCCTGTTTCGAGTATACTTGAATTTGTACTTGCTACAATAATACTTTATCTATGTCAGAAAATAAAAATTTACGACCAGACCAATTTGAATTATATGACTTAAAAGTAGTGGTGGAAAAAATTGATGGGCATTGTACTTGTGAAATGAAGCTAGGGGATCATTTCTTTTTAAAAGGAGGAAAAATATCCATACCCAATGATGCCAATTTTTGTTTGTATGCCCTACAATCTACTATCCCTTTGTTACCCGCCAAGCAAAGAATTTGTCATCCAGCAGATTGGATGGAAACAGATTCAAGAGTCATCTGTCCTGATCCAGCTTGCGGATTAATTATGCGGATTGATCGGGAAAAGAAACGAGTATTAAATCATGATGATGTAAGTCCTATTGAATGGAAGAAGGTTGAAAACAATTCTTAATAACTATTGTGTTAGGAATAGGAATTAAATAAACACTAATTCTTGGGTAGACTATTTTGGTCTTAGTTTTTTTCTTGAAAACACGATCTATGTTTATCATCACGTACACATCAACGGTTATTTTGTAGTACTTCGTTTTTCGTACAAAGGACTGACCCCAAATTTCATAGAAGCATTTCTTAAAGAGTAACAAGTCTAATATTTAAAACCAATTTTTACATCGTTCTAGAGTAGCAAAAGACCCTAATCAACCAAATTTAAGACAGGTACACTTAAGGGATGGGGTAGAAATAAATGTTACATCTTAGGAACGATGTAACATTTATTTTTAACCCATCCCTAATAGCTATTTATTTTTTTTATCCAACTCCGCTCGAATCTCCAAAAACCGAGCTTTTGTAATAGTGTAAGGAATAATAAAAAATACAGACAAAACAAAAAAGCTAAGTACAATTGGACCACCAACCAAGCCTAAGCCATCGATGGCAGCTTGAGGCACATCTTCCACACTAGTTTGTTTAGGAAACTCAATCCAGGCAAGTAATAAACCAGCAATAAAAGTACCTACTCCAGTTGTCATTTTATGGGCAAAAGACATCGTAGAAAAAAATAAACCTTCCTGTCGATTACCCGTTTTCAATTCAAATTCATCTACTACGTCCGCCATCATAGAAGCCGCTAAACTTGCTGAAATCCATAGAGCTGTATAAGCTATAATTAGGGTTACTAAAAATATTGGCAAAACTAAGGAGGTTCCATTCCCAGGGAAAAAGCCTAGTATTCTTAAATTATAAGGTAAAGAAAAAAACAAACCCGCTATCAATGCTCCCCATAAAGTAGCCCATTTTTTATCTAATTTATCTCCTAAATTGGGTGCAATGATCAATGCCAAAAATCCACCTATAGCAGAACTCAAAGGTAAGACCGCCATTTCTTGGGCAGAAAAACCAAAATAATAAGGTCCATAATAAGGAGAAAAGATAATACCAACGCCTAAGCCAACATACAGTATCATAATAAATAAAACCAAACTACGAAAAGAAGGCATCTTAAAAGCGATACCTAAACTGCCTAGTAATTGGCGAGTTGTTAATTGATTTTGAAAAGCAGAGGGTTGAGGAAGATTGGGAATTATTTTTCTGGTTCCCCATGCGCTAATAAGGATAAAAATGACCATTAATACGCCGCATAATAAGGCGAAGGTTGGGTAAGCTGCTTTATTTAATAAGCCGTTTGTATATTCTTCTGTAGGCACAAAATAATAGAGGTACCCAATAATCATGACGACGACAGAAAACAAAGTAGCAAAGACTAATCGAATAGCCGTAATGGAAGTTCTTTCTTTATAATCAGTGCTTAATTCTGCTCCAAGTGAAATATAGGGCACATTAAAAAGGGTCAATGCAAAGCGAACTAAGATAGCAAAAATAGTTAACCATAAAAAAAGTCCCATTTGGTCTAAACCCTCAGGGGGAGCAAATAAAAGCCAAGTAAATATTCCTAAAGGAAGTGCCGAAGCAAACATAAAAGGATGCCGTCGCCCCCATTTTTTTGATTGCCATTTATCGGAAATTAAGCCAACTAAGGGGTCCGAAATGGCATCGAAAACAAGTGCAACCAAGGAAGATAATCCTGCCAATTCAGGGTCTAATCCTAAAACTTGACTAAAATAAAAGAAGAGGAATAATTGAAATAAACCATCTTTTATTCCACGGGAGGCTAGACCAAGCCCATAGAATAATTTAATATTAAGCGGGAGGTTTTTCATAAAATTGTTTGATGGTTATTTTCCTTGATGGTATGATTCGATTTACCGATTCGATAAATCGCTTTAAGTTAGGTATTAAAAAGGGAATTAAGTAACGACGAAAGAATAAATCCGTCATTTGGGCGAGATTATTTTGGTCTCCGTT
>CAYOBX010000369.1:0-6335 GCA_964402245.1 uncultured Saprospiraceae bacterium
GATCTGTTTTACACTCAATTAATTTAGCATCTAAGGTAGCTATTTAGTGTAGCGACGACTTCAGTCGCCGAAAAAACTCGGCGACTGAAGTTGCCGCTACATGTCTAAGAGCGTCAATTACTTCTATGCTTTGGATAAACTTGTTGTTTAAAATCAAACAATTATAATCAACCCATGCGATATTTATTCTTCTTTTTTTTATTCGTATTTGCTCTTGAAGCAGACGCACAAGCCTCTCAAAAACAACAAGTAGCATCTTTAAATAATTATGTCTATTTCACGAATGAAAGTGTCCATGGACTACTGATCGTGCATAGGCTCTTGGAGAATTTCAACCAAAAGATCAATAAATATGTAGATCTAGAAAGTACACAGTTTAATTTTTATAGTAATACAGATTTGCCAAGAAATATTTTTTTAGATGAAGAACAATGGTTTTATGATGTCTCTCCTTATTCTTGGTATGATATTACCCTTACGGAAAGTAAACATCTTCCAGCAGATTTAGCAGCTGAATTGAATCAGGAATTAGAACAATTAAAATCTATTATTACAAGAGTGAATGCTATTAGATTTGAATTAGGTCATCTAACAGAAGGAGAGGATTTAAAGCAGCGGAAAAATTTAGATAAGATCTATGAAAAGTTAGAAGAGTGTGTCACTTTATATAATAATTTCAACACCGTCATTGAAGAACTAAAACTAAAGCTAAAAGATGGGCATAAACAATTAAAAATTAGCAATAATGATGGCGTATATGTACTCAGCGCCATACATGAAAATATAAAAGCCATTTTACAGTCATTACGATTAGACAAAGAAGCGAACCTTCCTAATTTAGCCAAGCATTTAGAGACGAATTTAAATCTTGCAAAAAATTCCTTAAATAATACACCAGTAGCAAAGCAATTATTCACAAAGGCAGATGCATTCCTTGCTAGTACAAAGAAGTGCGCTCAATCAGGTAGCTTTTCAGAAGATTATATCCAATATGGAAAAACGTACTACTATTACAATGTAGAATTAGTGTCTAAAGTCAATCGCTATGGTTCTGGATTAGTAACAGATATGAATGATTATATTCAATCCGTCGATGAATCTGCCATTCTCCAAACGGAAGTGCCTCATTTCTTCAAAGTAATTTATCCTAAAAAGGAATTAAACTTAGCAAAGATTGAGACCTTATCGGGAGGTCAATTACCAAGTACTGTTCGAGGAAGAGAAGTAGTGATCCGACAATCTCCAATGAAATTAAATAATTCGATGATGTTACTAGAAATATCCGACCATCAGTTAAATGATGGAGATAAAATATCCATCAATTTTAATGAACATTGGATTTTAAATGAGTATGAGTTAAAAAGAAAGCCGCTCAAAATTCAGTTACGGTTAAGATCTAATCAGGTCAATTACTTATTAGTACATGCAGAGAATGTTGGCACCCATCCTCCTAATACAACAAAGATTGCCTACATTTATAATGGGGAGAAAAAAGTAATCACGTTATCATCTGATACAAAGGAGAGTGAAATGATTGAGATTCAATTGGATAAATAGGTAGTAGGTAAAAGGTAATAGGGAATAAGTAATAGGGAAGTATAAGGTTAAATAAAAATTTATTTTGGTATTTTTGTGGGGTGCTAATTTGAGAAAACGAACACCCAATTCATGCTATTACCTTATCGAAACAAAAATGAAATCGAAGCAGGTTGTGATGAAGCTGGCAGGGGTTGCTTAGCGGGACCAGTCTTTGCAGCAGCAGTTATTCTACCTATCAACTTTCGTCACCCCCTACTCAATGATTCTAAAAAATTAACCGAAAAAAAAAGAGATTTATTACGGCCCATTATTGAGCAAGAAGCGATTGCTTGGGCTGTCGCTTCTATTACGCCAAAAAAAATAGATCAAATCAATATTCTGAACGCTTCTTTTTTGGCAATGCATCGGGCCATTGCTAAACTCCGCACTACTCCTACCTCCTTACTAATTGATGGTAATCGTTTTAATGAATACAAACAATTTCCCTATCACTGTATTATTAAAGGGGATGGCAAATATGCTTCCATCGCTGCTGCTTCCATATTAGCTAAAACACACCGAGATGAATTAATGCGTAAATTAGCAAAGAAATTCCCTTTGTACGATTGGGATTCTAATATGGGCTATCCAACAAAAGCACATCGCTTAGCGATCCAAAAACATGGCTCCACTAAGCATCATCGAAAAACCTTCAGAGTTCGATAACTATCAGAAGTCAGAGGTCAGCCCCTTACACTGTCAGAACGCTACGCTGTCAGACTTCCAATATCACTTTGACCAAGCAGTTGGTCAACATCATGAGTCTGATATCTGACAGTTTCGGAGGAAACGATCTGACTTCTGACAGCGAAGCGATCTGATTTCTAAAAATTATGCAACTAAAAGAGAGTGCATTACTATTCGATTTTGAAGAGACAGACTGGATAGTAAAAAAATATGACGATCATCGATATTATAAATCTTTAAGTGGTGCTGGTTTAAAGGGGGTAGATTTTATTGGCATTTTCCAACAAGAGAAAGTTGTTTTTATAGAGGTTAAAAATTTTAGAGCCAAACATCCTACTAGAAAAGAACCATTTTCTATATTAGCTAATACTAAGCAATTTATCACTAAAATTGCAGATAAATTTGAAGATACTTTTATTGCTACTACTACGATAAAAGCTTACTTACAAAAAAAATGGTGGTATCGATTATTCCTAAAGTATGAAAGGCATTTACCTCTGTCTTTATTTTTAAATAGAGATTGGTATTTTTGGCATAGGGTACATAAATTAGCTAATGATAATGAAAAAATGGAGTTTGTCCTATGGTTAGAAATAGAAGAGCGGATTTCTAATAAAGGGAAAATAGACCTAGGGCAACATATCGATAATATGTTAGAAGCACAATTAGTAGAATTTACAGAAAACATTACAGTAGCCAGTATCACCCAGCCGATTTATAGCTCCTCTTTAAAAGTTGTCTTTGAATTAGGGGAATGAAGTGGAATTAACTAGTTTTGCACTTCCATTAGAAACAATCTAATAAAAGAACACAGAGGCACTGAGTCACAGAGAATAAGTATAACTCTGTGACTCAATGCCTCTGTGTTCAATTTCTTTAGATATGCTCAAAATATAGAAATTCTCAACAAAACAATATGCAAATAGGGCACATAGGTAACGGATTATCCAGCAATTGGAAAGGCTCTCCCAGAGCAATCGCTTTCGACGAAGCTAGCATCAAAGAAAAATTAGCTAATACACATCTTCCTTGTTATATAGTAAAAGATTTTGGAGACCGTATCGGTGTAAGTAATGAAGGGGAAATTACTCAAGAAGGAAAAGGACTCCAATTATTAGCAATGGTTCCACCCTTGACTGCGGCACAGCTAGGCGACCCTACTTTCCAAAAAGATTATCAATTAAAATATTGCTATAAAACAGGGGCAATGGCAAATGGGATTGCCTCAGAAGCATTGGTCATTGCTATGGGTAAAGCTGGATTAATCGGTTCTTTTGGGGCGGCTGGTTTAGTACCTAGAAGAGTCAATGAAGCTATTGATACAATTCAGTCTGCACTACCTACACAAGCATATGCTTTCAATCTAATTCATAGTCCAAATGAAAAAGCTTTAGAAACGGGTGCAGTACAATTGTATCTAGAAAAGAAAGTTAGAGTCGTAGAAGCTTCAGCCTATCTACGCTTGACAGAACAGATTGTCCATTATAGAGTGGCTGGTTTGAGTCAAGATGCCGATGGCAGCATCCAAATCCAAAATAAAGTGATTGCAAAGGTTTCTAGAAAGGAAGTCGCAAAACATTTTATGAATCCTGCTCCAGAAAAATTCCTCCAAAACTTATTAGTACAAGGAAAGATAACGCCATTACAAGCAGAATTAGCGAAAATGGTACCAATGGCGGATGATATTACGGTAGAGGCAGACTCAGGTGGACATACGGATAATCGCCCATTGATTGCTGTTTTATCTACGATCATTGCACTGCGAAATCAGATTCAAGAAGAACAGCAATATCTTCAAAAAATCCGAGTGGGAGCAGGGGGTGGTATTTCTACACCAGAATCTGCACTAGGAGCATTTATGATGGGTGCAGCGTACATAGTTACTGGATCTGTCAATCAAGCTTGCGTAGAAGCAGGTACTTCAGAACATGTTCGACAGTTACTAGCTAAGGTAGCATCTACCGATGTAATGATGGCCCCAGCTTCTGATATGTTTGAAATGGGCGTAGAATTGCAAGTATTAAAAAGAGGTTCTTTATTTGGTCCTCGGGCTAAAAAACTACATGAGTTTTATACCCGCTATAATTCTATAGATGAGATTCCTGAAAAAGAAAGAAAAACGCTAGAAGAAAAAGTATTCCGAGCTCCTTTAGAAACAATCTGGCAAAATTGTATCGACTTTTTCCAAGAACGAGACCCAGAACAAATTGAACGAGCTAAAGATAATCCGAAACGAAAGATGGCATTAATTTTCCGCTGGTATTTGGGCTTATCTTCTAATTGGGCCAATGCTGGGAAAATAGAACGAAAAATGGATTTTCAAATATGGTGTGGCCCTGCAATGGGTGCATTTAATGACTGGGTAAAGGGAACCTATTTAGAAGCTTATGATAATAGACAAGTGGTAGATATAGCAGAACATATTATGACAGGTGCTGCCTATTTGTATAGAATTCAATCTTTGAAAATGCAAGGAGTGGAATTGCCATTGGCTTATCGAAGTTTGCCAGTTGCGGAAAAGGCAATTGTATAATTTTATTTGAACGCTGAGACGCAGAGATGTAAAGTTTTAAATTAGGACTCCGCATCTCTGCACCTCTGCGTTCAAAATTTTCATAACGTATACATGTTAATTTATATCTCTCCTCCTTTCTTCTTAGCTTTTAAAAAAGCTCCCTTATAAGGAAATCCCACCGCTAAGCCAATACTCTCCTCACTATAATTTCTATATTTTGGCGAATTCATTTTCTTTTCAGCTGCGTTAATTCGATACTCATTTAAAAGAATTGGAAATGGCTTATCTAAAATAGACAACAGCGCTTTCCTTTTTATTTTTAAATAATAACTCAGCTTACGAGTATCTAATTCATCATCTAAATAAATCTCTTCCTCCCTAAATAATCGTTGTAACTGATTACTTACATTTTTGCTCGGAACCAAGCGATGGCGACTTGGGAAAAAGGCATTTCGAAAAGCATAATAAGTCACCCAAAGAACAATCGCTGTAAAAGATAAATCTCCTATATAAGTATAGCCACGTATATCATACAAATTCAATCCTAAGAACTGATACACTAAAAAATCGCCTATGATATATCCTGCACAAATGATAAATAATAGTAGAATTCCCTTCACCAATCGTTTGAGTCGCATTACTTTATCCACTTCCCATTGATGTCCCTTTCGTTTCTCCAATAATTTTAACTTATATCGAATAAAGCGATAAGAGAAATATAAATAGAAAGAAAAGCCAATCACAAATAAAGCTCCTTCTAAAGGTTTTCCATAAGGAATGTATTGTTGTGCCCATACCGATTCCTTATAAGCGGCATCTTTGAAACCTACAGATAAATAAGAAACAGCTTGAAGCGTTGGTAAGATAAAATGCTTAAAGTCTTTTAATTGTAAATGAAAAAAAGAAAATAATCTACTCTTAACAAAAAAGAATAATAATGGCCCAAGAGCTAGGGTATATTGGATAGGAATAAAATACCATCGAGGATTATGATTAAAAACACCGATATTGACTAAAAGATTTTGTAGCAAAGACAATGATAAACAACCTAAGAAAAAAGAAAACAACCAGTTCGCTTCTCGTTTGCCAACAGGTCTAAAAAAATACCATACACTTAAAGTACCTCCTAATAAGAAAACTAGAAGCATAAAAAAGAATACGATATAGAAGATACTGAAATTCAAGTGTTGTTGATCTTATTTTATAAATTCTCAAAGAAAAAACAAAGTTTTTAAATTACTTAATATTTTTTCTAAACCACAAAAGTCACAAAAGGCTTTTGTGATTCAAAACAAGTGTGTGACTTGACCACAATATAAAACTCTATACGGTTAAATCTAAGTAACGGCAAAAAAATAACTACCTCATTTGGACGGCTTCTTTTGTCTTTATTTCCCTTGAAAAAAGCCTTACGTAGCTAGGCTCCCGAGGTGTCGGGAAAAGTAATGCTCGGTTTTTGTGCCTTGAAAAAAGAAAAAATAACTACCTCAAGAATCTATTCTACCTCATTCCTAAGATATGTCTAGGCCATATTTGGTATTCATCATTCATCATT
>CAYOBX010000370.1:0-6313 GCA_964402245.1 uncultured Saprospiraceae bacterium
CTATTGGTTTAAAAAATGGCAATTTTATGTCTATATAGCCATTGCCTTTTCAATGGCTTATTTAATGATGTTAACCGCAGGAGGTTATTTTGATTCCACAACCGCCACTGTTAGTTCTCTACGATGGATCAATGCGCCCAATGGAATTGTTGGATTTATAGGTATTATGACAACCATCCTATATTTTTTCTTACCCGCTATTTTTGGAACAGCCATTAATAAAGATTTTGCTACACAAACCCATCAAGTATTATACTCCTATCCTTTTTCTAAATTTCAATATCTATTAGGAAAATTTTTAAGTGCTTTAGTGGTAGCGCTTATTGTGTATGCATTTGTAGGCATTGGAATGTATGCAGCTACCCTAACACCAGGGATGAATGCAGATCTATTAGCCCCTAATCAACTAATGCCTTATGTAAAAGCCTATGGCATTTATATTATTCCGAACCTTGTCATCTTTGGTGGACTTGTGTTTGTATTGGTAAGCGTTACTAGAAATATTACTTTGGGTTATGTGCTAATTATCTTTTTATTATTTCAAGATGGAATCGTGAATAGCCTTTTTTCAGATATGGAAGATAAAAGTATTGGAGCGTTACTAGATCCTTTTGGATTTAAAGCCAATGACTATTATACAGAATATTGGACGATAGATGAACACAATCATAATCCTAGTCCAATAGGTAAATACTTATGGTTCAATAGATTGCTTTGGTTGGCTCTTGGGAGTTTGTTTTTAAGTTTGTTTTATAGAAAGTTTCAGCTGAGTCAGTCTCCTGTTAGTTTGTTTAAAAGAAAAGCAAAAGTAGCTGCAATAGCTCCTCGACAGAAATTTGGCAGACCTACAAAAATTCAATTACCTGCTGTTAAATTAGCAAATACTTGGTGGAATAATTTAAAAAATGTTTGGTCTTTCTCTAATATGCATCTATGGTATATTGTAAAGAGTACCGCTTTTTTAGTCTTTGCGTTGTTGGGTGTGGTATTTATGGTCGTTACACAATCTCAGAGTGGCAAAGTTCGTCAAACAGAGACTTATCCACTAACAGAAAACATGTTAAATGCAGGTTTTTCTTTTTCTATGTTTCTATTTATTCTTACGTTTTTATTTTCTGGTTTTTTGTTGCATAGAGAAAAAGATACCAATATGCATCAATTAGTAGATGCTACTACAGCTGGCAGTAGTGTGCATTTATGGGCTAAGTTTTTGGCGATCTTAAAAATGCAATTTGTTACTTTAGGCTTAGTGATGGTGAGTGGGATTGGCTATCAAATTTATCAAGGCTATTACAATTTCGAGATCGGTCATTATCTCTTTGATATATACGGAACGACTTTTCTCTTTTTTATTCCCTATGCAGGTTTAGCTTTTTTAGTACACAAACTAGTCCCCAATAAATATGTGGGTTTTATTATTTTATTAGCATTGTTACTCGCCCTACCCCAATTATATAGAATTGGAATAGAGCAACCTGTTTTTAGTTTCAACGGAGGTCGCCCTCCGCGTGTCTCTTATTCTGCTTTAGACGGATATGGTCATCGCCTAAGTAGCTTCTACGCATTTAGTGTCTACTGGATATTGTGCAGTTTAGTCTTTTTATTTACCAGTTTATTATTATGGAGAAGAGGATTTACTTTTTCTATCAAAGAGCGATTCGCTAAAGCAGGGCAACGATTTAAAAAAGGTGTCGCTATGCCCTTATTACTTTCCCTTATTGCGTTTTTAAGTATGGGATGCTGGATATACCGAGAGTATAATGTAAAGGACGAGTTTATTTCTTCTAAAAAATGGGAGCAAAGCCAAGCAGATTGGGAAAAGCTATATAAGCAATATGAACAGACCCCACAACCTCGAATAACAGCTATCAATATAGCTTTAGATTTGAAACCAGAAGATAGAACCTTTCAAGCAAAAGGTACTTATCAACTGCTAAACAAATCTGTACAGGCAGTAGATACTCTTATTGTTAATTATAATAAGCACCAACACCAATTCTCTTTTAACAAAGCGGTCAACTTGCTAAAAAATGATACTGTTTTCAATATCGCTTTTTATCAATTACAAGAACCCTTATCGACAGGGGATTCTTTGACCATGACCTTTACCACTAAAAACAAACCCAATACTTTTTTTAGAAATCATAGTGGCATCTATACCAATGGAATCTTTATTGATAACAAATCTATTTTCCCATCCATTGGCTATCAAAGTTTTGAATTAACAGACGATAAGACTAGAAAGAAATATGGATTAGCACCAAAGGAACGAAAAAAACCACCAACTGATACCATAGCTGTACAAAATAATTTTCTTTCTAACGATTCAGATTGGGTAAGCTTCGAAACGACTATTAGCACCGCTCCCAATCAGATAGCCATAGCACCTGGTTATTTACAAAAAGAATGGGAAGCCAATGGACGAAAGTATTATCATTATAAGATGGATGCCCCTATTATTAATTTTTATTCTTTTACTTCAGGAGAATATGAAGTAAAAAAAGATAAATGGCAAGATGTGAATCTAGAAATCTATCATTATAAAGACCATACTTATAATTTGGATAGAATGATGAAAGGACTAAAAAAAGGCTTAGATTATTATACGACCAACTTTAGTCCGTATCAGCATAAGCAGGTCCGCATCATTGAATTCCCAAGACATCATGGCACTTTTGCTCAATCTTTTGCAAATACGATTCCGTTCTCTGAAAGCTTCGGATTTATCGCTAAAGTAGATGATAGTGAAGATGGTAGCTTTGATTATACTTTTTCTGTTACTGCCCATGAGTTAGCCCATCAATGGTGGGGACATCAAGTAGTTAGCGGAGATGTACAAGGAGCTACTACCATTATAGAAAGTCTATCGGAGTATAGTGCTTTAAAGGTATTAGAAAAAGAATATGGTAAAAGCAAGATGAGGAAATTCCTTAAAGATGCCTTAGATAGATATTTGCAAGGTAGAACTAGGGAAAGTAAAAAAGAAAATCCTTTAATGTATTGCGAAGACCAAGGATATATCCGCTACAATAAAGGTTCTTTAGTGATGTATGCCATGAGTGATTATCTGGGCGATACTGTTTTAAATAATGTATTGAAAAACTATATTGCTAAAACAGCCTTTCAAGAGGCACCTTATACTACTACCTTAGAATTGGTGAGTGGAATAGAGGCAGCTACTCCTGATTCTTTAAAATATCTAATCAAGGATATGTTTGAAACGATTACGCTCTACAGCAATCGGGTCATAAAAACTTCTTCTGAAAAAATGGAGGACGGTCGATATAAAGTCACGCTATATTATCAAGTCCGCAAATACCGAGCAGATGATAAAGGAAAACGGATCTACGCAGATACGGAAGGTATCGACTTTTATCAACTGAATACCAAACAAGATACCATCCGCTCTTTACCCCTACAAGATTATATTGATATTGGGGTGTTTGGAGAAGAGGATGAAGAACTCTATTTGCAAAAACATAAAATCACCAATATCTTTGATAGTATTGAATTGATCCTAGATGAAGAACCTAAAGAGGTAGGGATTGATCCCTATAATAAATTGATTGATACGCAGAGTGAGGATAATCGGCGGAGGTTGTAGAAGCAGCTCCAACGGAGCGACATATCATAGCCTAGGGCACAGCCCTATGCTATGATATGCCGCCACGTTGTGGCTAAAAAGCGAGGCAACTTTTGTCCGATATTTTGAACACTCTATTAAGGGTGTAAAGAGAAATTTTTAACACTTATTTTTTATCGTTTTACGATAAAAAACCAGCACTAGTAAAGTTTTTGAATTGCTCCATAAGGATTACATTGCTTGTTTCTTAGAGATATTTCAAAAAATAGACTGAATTTTTATGAAAAATTCATGCTGAAAAATTTCTCTTTACCCCCCTAACACTCTATCAATAAGGTTATTTTCAACAATCAATGGATAAACGAATTATTATAAGTATTTTTTTTGCCATTATAGCAGGACTAGTTCAATTAATGATAAGACCTTGGGTATACGCTCAAGAATTTCCTGCAATTATAGATTCATTAGTTGGTGCATTCCCAAGTTTTGCTAGTGGTCTAGGCTTACCTCTACTATTACTTGCACTAACAAAATGGCAAAATACATTATCAGCTTGCATAGGAGTTGGAGTTGGATTACTACTTAGAGAAATCCTTTCTTATGACTCGATAGAAAATGTGTTTGGGAATACGTTTGACTACTGGGATATAGTTGCTACCATTCTAGGAATCGTAGGTGCTTATTTTTTAAATCAAAAACTTCGTCCAAAAGAAATGGTGTAGCTCACTAACTCAATCTTCCTAAATGGATCATAGCATTTTACAATTCAAACGAGTGTAAAACAGATTAGGAGCATCTCTTACTAGATTTTCAGAGATGAACAGAAATCAATTTATTATTTTTTTGAAGAAATAAATCAAACTCTTACCCCATACTTGGAATACACTATGACTCATTAACTGCTACTTATTTACAACATGAAATCAACCTTAAATGTCTTGAAGAAAATCTTATTCTTATCCATTCTTCTTACAATATCCTGTAGTAAACCAAACTTAATAAATAACAAGGTATATGAAACTTTCCCTTTAATTTATACTTCAACAAAACACTTAATCATTGATGTGACTATTGAAGGAAAGAATTACCCTTTCTTAATAGATTCTGCCGCAGGGACTGTTATATTTGACAATTTAATAGAAACCTATACACCTGAATTAATCACCCAAAGGAAAATTTATGGAATTAATGGAAAACCCATCCCATCTAAGGTTGTCCTAATTAAACATCTAGCAATAGGTAACATTCAATTCGAAGAGGTAATAGCAAATCATGTAGGGCGTCTACCAATCACTTGCTCAGAAAACATCTATGGGATTTTAGGTAGAGATATAATGCGTTTTTTAATATGGCAATTTGATTTTCAAAAAGGAAAAATCACTGTTGTACTTGATAAAGAACAGTTAATTATTCCTCATAACTCTTTTAAAATACCTATTAAAAAGCATCCGAAAAATTTTGTGCTATCAGTAGATACTACATTAGATTCAATAGCGCTTCCTAATATAATTATTGACACAGGAAGTAATGCTTATCTATCAACTAGTTTTAATAGCCTCATAGAATTAAATTATAAACAGGGCAACATTAAAGGAATGGGTAGTATTGGATTAGGAGGAGCTTCCTATCGAAAATCTGCGTTTTCAAACATAGATAATTTTTGTTTACAAGATTTATGCATACAAAGTATATCCACAGACATAAGTGAAAATTCGCTGGACCTTTTAGGTTTAGGGTTTTTCAAAAATTATTTAACTACTATTAATTGGAAAGATCAAGAATTGATTCTGTCTCCTTATGAAAAACAAAATTTCTATTATGAAGGTTTTGGTATTAAACCTGTTTTTGATAAAACAATAGGTAAGTTGTTAATAAAATCTATTGTAGAAAATTCTATTGCTGAGCATGTGGGATTAACATTGGGCGATACCATTATAAGTATTAATAAAGTAAAAATGCAAGATCAGAGAAGTTTTTGTAATTTAAATTATACTTCCTTAGACAGCTTAAATATGGAAGTTTACAAGTATGGCAAACTGAATGATTTTGTTTTGAAAAAACACCCATATTAGGCATTATTGAAAAAAAAATCAGATTGAATCTTCCATTCCTTTGAAAAAACAGCCTTTTAACATTTTTCTCTTATTCACCTTCTTAATTGGAATGGTCTATTCATGGTATAGCTATAAAAAGATAGTTCTATTTAGAAAATCCATTTTTTTATGAGTCAGTTTACGTTAGTTAATTAGCTCAGTTATAAAACTTTATTTGTATTATTTTCTCTTTTTGATACAGTCAATTCCTAATATTTAAGTACAATAAGTGATTAAACTCACTAAAAATCATAATTAAAAGTGAATAAGGAACACCGCAATAATTAGATAAGTCCTACATTTGCCCCATGAAATTTGCAATTCTATTCAACAGTATACTAGCTATCATCAATTGGAATCCTCAAAAGGAAATATTCCAACTCACTATCCCCGAAATATTAGGTTTTGGGCCTACGACTATTGCACCATTATGGTATAGCATGGGATTCATGGTTGGCTTTTTGATCGGTTATTTTATCGTTTACCGTATGTTCAAGCGGGAAGGAGAAGATGTAGAAACACTCGATCAATTGTTATTGGTATTGATGCTAGGAACGGTATTTGGGGCGAGAATTGGCCATTGCGTTTTTTATGAATGGGACTATTATAGTCAACATTTAATAGAAATATTATTACC
>CAYOBX010000371.1:0-6312 GCA_964402245.1 uncultured Saprospiraceae bacterium
AATAAGGGCAAAAGAGGCAGCCAAAAATGTACATTTATTTTTGACTCGTTACTTATGTTGATATAATGACTGTTTTCAAGGAGAAAAAGAAGGGCAAAAGAAGCAGCATAAATTGTAAATTTATTTTTAACCCATCCCTTAGTTGTAAGTGCTTGGTTTCTAGGGTAAAACTCTTTTTATGGGCTACCCGTCTATAGATCGTCAGCTAAAAAGTGGTAACAATCCGTTGCTAATACTAATCCATTGCTAATTTTTTCTAGCAACGGATTAGTATTTAATTAACAGTCAAATCTAAATTTCATACTTATGCAAAATAAATACATCCTACTATTTCTATTTTTAATACTCCCTTTTATTGCTACAAACCTCAATTCACAATCTGAAAAAAACAAAGCAATAAGCACCGCTGTTAATGGTCTTGAATTGCGAGGAATCGGCCCTGCTTTAATGGGCGGACGCATAGCAGATATTGCCGTAAGCCCAAGCAATTCCAGCACTTGGTACGTGGCGGCAGGTTCAGGTAATTTGTGGAAAACGTCTAATAGCGGCATCACTTGGCAAGCCGTTTTTGATAAGCAAGCTTCTTACTCTATTGGAACTGTTGCAATAGATCCAAATCAAACGGAGACCGTTTGGGTAGGCACAGGAGAAAATGTTAGTGGCCGACATGTTGGTTGGGGAGATGGCGTCTATAAAAGCACCAATGGAGGAAAGACTTGGCAACAGATGGGATTATCAAAATCAGAGCATATCGGGAAGATATTAATAGACCCGAGAAATAGTGATATTGTATTGGTAGCAGCGGAAGGCCCTCTGTGGTCATCGGGTGGAGATCGAGGGGTTTACAAAACAGTGGATGGTGGACAGACTTGGAAATTAGTACTCGAAATTGATGAAAATACAGGCATTACAGATATAGAATTTCATCCTTCCAATCCTGACATAATTTATGCAGCGGCTTACCAGCGGCGACGGCATACTTGGTCGCTACTCTCAGGAGGTCCACAATCTGGTATTTATAAATCTGCTAATAACGGAGCATCTTGGAAGAAAATAACTACAGGATTACCAAAAGGAGATATGGGGAAAATAGGACTTGCCATCACCTCTGCTAATACTAATTTAGTGTATGCAACCATCGAGGCTGATAATTCAGAAAAAGGATTGTACCGCTCTACGGATGAAGGAGAGAGTTGGGAGAAAAGAAGTAATTATACCTCTACTGGAACGGGACCTCATTATTACCAAGAAATTGAAGTGTCTCCTGAAAACCCAGACCTCCTTTATCAAATGGATGTTTTCTTTCACGTATCACGGGATGGAGGTAAAAATTTTGATTATTTAGGAAATGGTCGAGAGAAACATAGTGATAATCATGCCCTTTGGATTGATCCAAATAATGGACAGCATTTAATTGCTGGTACAGATGCTGGTCTATATGAAAGTTTTGACGAAGGAGCTAAATGGCGGCACTTCCCAAATCTACCTATTTCCCAATTCTATAAGCTTGGACTGGATAATTCAGAACCATTTTATAATATCGTTGGAGGCGCACAAGACTTGGGGACTTTAATTGGACCTTCCAGAACAATGAATACGGAAGGAGTACGCAATCGAGATTGGTATGTGCCACTGGGGGCGGATGGGTATGACTCTCAATTTGATCCTAAAGATCCAAATATTGCCTACATAGAAATTCAACAAGGGCTCTTACATCGATATGATCGTCGTAGCCATGAATTATTAAATATACAACCCCAAGCTGGTCCCAATGATCCGCCAGAAAGATGGAATTGGGATAGTCCTATTTTAATAAGTCCGCATGATAATAATCGAATTTATTTTGGTTCACAAAGACTTTGGCGCAGTGATAATCAAGGGCATTCTTGGACACCTATCAGTAAAGATTTAACGACGAATACAAACCGATATAAATTAGAATTAATAGATCGAGTTTGGAGTGTCGATGCTTTATATGACAACGGCGCTATGTCCAAATATGCTACCTTGACTTCTATCGCCGAATCGCCCTTAAAGGAAGGTTTACTATATACGGGCTCAGATGACGGGCTCATTCATATTAGTGAAGACGGCGGGCAAAACTGGCAAAAAAGTGGTTCCTTACCTAAAGTTCCAAAACGTTCTTTTATTAATGATATAGAAGTCTCTAGTCATGATGTCAATACGGTTTTTGCGGTAGCAGATGCTCATAAATTTGGCGACTATCATCCCTACCTATTTATAAGTAATAATCGAGGAAATTCTTGGACCTCCATTGCTGGCGATTTGCCAGAAGGGACTATCGTATGGGTAGTAAAACAAGATCATCAAAATAAAAATCTATTATTTATAGGGACAGAATTTGGCTTGTATTTTTCTTACAACAAAGGGACAAATTGGATAAAATTAGAAAATGGAGTACCTACCATTCCTTTTAGAGATGTTGAACTACATCAGCGAGATAATGATTTAGTAGGTGCTACTTTTGGTCGAGGGTTTTATGTATTAGATGATTACTCTGTATTAAGAGAGATAAGCACTGCCGTAACAGCAAAGTCCAATACACTATTTTCGGTGAGAGACGCTTGGTGGTATGTTCCCTCAGAGCCAATGCAAGCGAAAGGAATGCCTACCTTAGGCTCTACTAGTTTTGCTGCGGAGAATCCACCTTTTGGAGCAGTTCTCACTTACTACCTTGCTGATTTGCCCCAAACGACTGAGATGAAACGACGGGCCGCAGAGAAAACGACTCGACAAAAAAATACTAGTACTTCATTCCCTGGATGGGAGGAATTGCGTTCAGAGTTAAATGAAACAGCTCCACAAGTATTACTATTGGTTAGCAATGAAAACGGAGATCCTATTCGTTGGATAGCAGGTACGAATAAAAAAGGATTACATCGTGCTAATTGGGATTTACGACTTCCTGCTCCTAATCCAATAAATCTAAGTACGCCTGCCTTTAAACCACCCTGGGCAGGAAATGCAAAAGGTCCACTAGCAGCTCCTGGGAATTATACAGTAGAACTATTTATCGAGCACAACGGAGATTTACAATCGCAGGGCGAAGCACAATCGTTTACCGTTAAGCCTGTTTCTACATCCCCTCCAAATACAGATTTTCAAGCAGTGGCCAACTTTCAAAAAAAGACTAGCGATTTAATGCGAGAAATATCTAGTGCTAGTGGAAAACTATCTGAAATCAACGAGCAATTTCGTTACATCAACGCCGCCTTAAAGCAAACGCCTAAAGCTAGTGCTCAACACTTTGCTCAATACAAACAACTAAAAGAAAAATTAGCCGACTTGCGCTTACGTTTATCGGGCGACCCAATCCGTCGAAAATTGAATGAATCAACCTCCCCTGCAATTAGTAGTCGGGTAGGACAGATTGTATATGGACATTGGGATACTCGACAAACTCCTACTCAAACTTTTCAGGATAATTTGACTATTGCAACAAATTCTTTTACTAAATTCAAACAGGATTTAAAGACGTATTTACAGGAAGTAAAGGAATACGAAACAACTTTAGAAGCGGCTGGTGCGCCTTATACTAGAGGGCGTGGGTTCTAAGGAGAAAGCTTACACCGGATCACTATAACTTAGTAGTCAAATTTATAAATTCGACCACTAGGTTTAACAACTAATATTTATGAGACCTCCAGAAATACTGATCTCCTTATCAGAAGTAAAAATGCTGATGAAAGATAAATTTGAATTTTTCAAATCTATTACTAGCAACAATATTTTGTGTATGAATTGTATGGAAGATAAAGGGGCTGTAGGTATGAATATCGAAAAAATATTCCTTTCCAATTTGAATGATGTAATTGCAAGAGGCACTTGTAAGGAATGTGGTGGCAAGGTTGCACGTATATTAGAAACAGGTGAAGACGCTGATTTCTATGAACGGGTGATGGCTTTTAGGAAGGCTAAAAATAATTAACCGCGTTTATGAATTATTCAACTCTAATTCATTGAGGTATTTATTAAACAATTCACTAGCTAAATTAAAAAGTTCCGTATCTCCTTTATTAAGTGTAGGGAAAAAATCTTTTATTTCAGATAGATATACTTTAGCAAATCCTTTATCGTGGATTACAATACTTTCGATATTATCCATGAAATCGGCTAACTTTATGGTCGCTGCATCTGCACTAATTTTTTTCAATCTTTCCGCATCTAATTTCTTTCTAGCGAAACGATTTAGATGTGGAAAATCTTCTTTAGTATATCGATCTGTCAATTCCCAAACTATCCTAATTATTTGAATGCTTTCTTCTTCGGTAAAATGTTTTTGCAAAAAATCTTTCAGCTCCTTTTCACCACAAGTAGTATCTTCAAATAAATCATGACACAAGGCCCCTGCTGTTTGTATAGGATTTTTTGTGAACCTTTTAACCCTGTTGGCAACTGCTATTAAATGTACCACATATGGTTGCCCTTCGTATTTTCGCTTTTGCTCAGCGTGGCAAGTATTTACGAAATCAATTAAAGCGTTTTCTCTATTATCAAATATGTTAGGTATAGGAATTTCTTTACTTAGAGCCATTTATATTTTGTTTGATATTTCTTTCACTTATCCCATTCTAATCGCTGACTTCTCTCTTTTATCAAGGCCAAATAATCCATTTGTCCTTGCTTATCTAAAAAGCTACTATGAATTAGTTTCTCCCATTTTGGAATGGCTGACTGGAATTCTCTTTCTGTCTGTACAATACTATGTTCCTTTAATCCCAAACGTTCTTTTCCTAAATAATCAATTAAATCCTTTCGTTTAAATCGACTACGTTTACCAGCCAAATGAAGTGCCATTTCTTCTTCCCCCCCTCCCATTGCTAAGGTACTATTCAGTAAATCATAAGCAGGAGAAAAGCTCACTTTATCTTTCTTTGTCAGAAGAGATAAATTTTTGATATGCATATCTTCATTTCCAATTAAGAAAGAAAATAAAACTAGCTTAAAGAATTTGATTTTTTCAATAGCAGGAAAAGTGCAATAGAGGTCAATCAAATGAATGACTTGCTCAATGGAAAAATCATATTTCGTATCCCTACTCTTTCCAGCCAATTGAGAAAAATCTTCTAGTGGTAATTTTTTATTTCGACCAACTCTATCAAATCGTTTGATAAAATAACTAAGGCTACCATCTTTACTATAGACCATACCATGAAGTGGTACTTCCATACCAACAGCCTTCGCCATACGCATACTTACATCTTCATTTTCGGGTAGTTGTTCATAAATATCACTCTGTGGCTTAATGATATATTTTCCTTTTTGATTAACAATTTTGAAGGTCGAGTTTCTAGTATCTAAATTAGCACTAAGCTTTGGTTGGACTCCCTGAATAGACATTCGTTTCATCCTTACCGCAGCTTCCTTTCTTTGTTCTTGTGCAGAAAAAGGCAATGGCTCTAAGCTTACTAAAGATTTGCTTAACATTTTTAATCCAATAGCTGCATATTGATTAGACCCGCAATCTTCATAAGAGATAGGACATCTATTCATGCGCCATTATTTTTACGGTGACTGCACCTACTAAATCTTCTCCGACCGCCAATAGCTGAGAGAAATAATCTCTTTTATCAATTTTTAATTGACGGAGTAAGCCATCTAACATAATTCCCTCTGGCAAGACCCCATCAAAAAATGGAGGAAAGGTATTATAGGAAAAAGATTTTTGCTCAACTGGCATGGTTAGAGAAATGGGGAGTCCTTTATAGTCCTCTATATATTCAAAGATATAATTAGTCCTATCGGTAGATTCTGTAAGAAAACCTGCTAACTGACCTTGCATATAAATACTAGCTTTTCTCATCCTGATATTTTTTCATTAGTGGACTTTCTAACTCCATGCGAATATTTAAAACCTCCAATAATTTAAATAAGGTTTTGAATTGAACAGTATCTTTCCCATGTTCAATATCATAAATCGCCGTCTTTCCAATACCTGCTAAACGAGCACATTCTACTCTGGATAAACCACTTATTTTTCGATGGTATTGAATAGCTTTTCCTATTTCTATTATATTCATTTTACTGCTTTGACAGTAAATTTAAGTATTTTATAATATATGTACTATAATAAAAACATAAATTTACTGCTATAGCAGTAAATTTATATCAAAATTTCCATTTTCTGTGAATTCTAATATCATTTTACTACCTCGGCAGTAAAATATATGTATTATAATTTAAACTTTCTCCCTTATTGATTCAAAAAACTCCGTACATCCGCAGCAGACCGCTCTCCTACTTCATCCATCGGTAAATGTCCAACCTGATCGTACACAATCAATTGAGCAC
>CAYOBX010000372.1:0-6301 GCA_964402245.1 uncultured Saprospiraceae bacterium
AAAGCCATTTTTTAGAATTGATGCCTCCAAAATCCCTATTTGCCGAGCTGGCCTTAGCCAGCGAGGCTATAAAAATTAATCGAGTATGTGGGGAAAACAAATATGATTCAAAACTAGATACTATTTTAAACACATAGAAACATAGTACACATAGGCTTTACTATGTGTCCTACTGTGCCTATGTGTTAAATTTTTCATGTGTTATTGCTAGTACATTCCATTATTAATTATGTAAGTTCCCCTTATTCTTTACACACTCAAATTAATCTGTCAAAAGTCCAGATGTCTTAGTAACGTGAAATAAATAAATGTTGTTTAATAAACACTTCTAAAATAGTAACAAATATACCCAGCTCCTTCCAGTGTAACTGGACTTTTGACAGATTACTTTTTATCATCCTTATTAATCTGCACATCTATCGCCATATCTTCGCAGCGAATTTCAAATTGTTTTTCTGGTTTGGTGTAGACATTAATACTTTGGTGAGTGGTGGCGAAGGTATGTTGTTCAATATAATCAATTTGACCAAATAATTTTTCTTCTATATCATCACTAGACCAGCTTTGGGTAACACCAGACAGATAATATTTAATAATACCCTCTAGTCTTTTAATCTGATATAAATTTTCTCTATTGGGCGTATGGTTGTCAGGCAATAACAAAATGAGGTAATCTTTTGCTCTACTAACTGCGACATTCAATATATTTTGGCGATTTAAAAACATATTGGGACTCTTGCTAATTTTTAGAGGAGGGTTCAATAGATTGATTAATATATCGCATTCATCTCCTTGAAAACTATGAATAGTGCCACAAGTAATTTTTAACTTAGGTCGATATACATGCTGTGCAGCAATGATTTTATCTACCAACATAGCTTGTGCTTTGTAAGGGCAAATAACACCAATCGTCCATGCTTTTTCTGTCGGATTTTCTTTTATGTTATTATCGTACACTTGCTGGGCCATATACTGCACGATCTCCGCAGTCAATAAGGCAGAATAAATATGATAATGGCTGCCGTTGAGCCGTTGAGGGCGAAGCAGCGTTTCTAGTTTAACAACTGGAAAACGAATAATCGTCACTTCTTTTAAAGGGAATTTATCAATTTTTAAGGGCCGTTTTTCTTTAGGCATTCTATGATGCCGCAATTTTCCACCATAAGCGAAGTGACTATAAATACAACCCAGAGTAGAGATACTACGATATTGTGTCAATAAATTATGAACCCGAAAAGGATGGGGTTCTAATTGTTGTTGCTGTTCTTCTGGATCAAAGCTTTGAAGTTGAACCATGGTATAGATGTTTTGTCCTTTCCATTCTTCTGCAAAAACGATAGGTTCTATTTGGAAAGGATCGCCTGCAATGATTAACTCCGCTTTGGATTGTTGGTGGATAATATAGCTAATCATTGCCAAACTAATCATGGATGCTTCATCTACTAAAATGACATCCCATTCAATATTTTTTAACTGATATTCCCAGTTTCCTAAATTGAAACCATCATAAGGAAAACGAGTGGCAGTCGTTACCGCACAGAAATGATTTTTACCCCGAATATTAAAAGTACTATCTTTCAGTAAACCAGCATTCTCTACTACACTATCCCCTGAAGTCCCAAATCGATATAACCAAAAAGGGGGATCGGGCAACAAGGATAACACCTTTCTCACTAATACATCTGCTGATTTATTGGTAGGAGTTAACACCAATATTTTTAATTGTTGATCGCCCATCATAGATGGCAGGATTTCTTCTTTCGCTAAATAGGTTGTTTTACCAGTACCTGGTGGGCCAAAAATAAATCGAATATTTTTAGGTAATAATTGTTTTAAATTGTCCGTATCTTCAAAAGGCAAAGCATGAAAGGCTTTAACTAATTCCTCTAAAGTAAAAATTGTATTTTGTACTTCTAATACGGCTCCTCTAATTTTTTTAAAATCAATACCTTCAATCTCTTCAGGTGATTTGAGTTTGGCTCTTAAAGAAAAATCTTTAATACTAACCACTTCTACTTCAAGTGTTCTCCGTTCCTCTTCTAATTGTATTTTTAGTTTAATATCCCCCATGTTTTCAATGGTTAAGGGGATATAACGAACTGGTTTCCGCAAGGTAATTGTCTTAGCCGTACCCGCTTCTTTTTCAACTTTTTCAAAATGGATACTTATACTTTTATCCTTATCCGTCTGATCAAAAGCTAGAAGATATTCTAATTCTAATAAAGCTTTAAACCATAAAAAAGAATAAGGGGTGGCCTCTTTAATGACTGCTTTTAATCGTTCCACTTTCATTAGTTCTTCAATCTGATCTTGCAGTTCTGATTCTAATTTTTGTCGCAATTCCTTTTGCTTCTCTATTAGTTCTTCAGAAGATAAATGGGCTGGATTAAACTCATCTTGATCTTTGGGTTCTTCTACTTTGGAAGCTCTCTTTTTTGTAATCCGTTCTTTTTTTTCGCTTAATCGTTCTTCCTTTAAAGTTTGCCATTTTTGAAATTTTGCTAAGTCTTCTAGTTGTAATCCTTTTTGCAATAATTGCTGTCCCAATTCCATTGCTTTTCGTTCTTCGGGAGTCAATAGATCCAAGCGTTCTTCGGGAGCTTTCGTAAAAAGTAAATCCAATAAAGGATGCCCCTCGTTAGTATTATAATCTGGATAAAAATTATTTCTATCTATTGCCAAAATATTAGCAAATTCTCCTGACGCATCTAATAACCAATCGTACCTTTTTAATAATTTTAACCAAAAAGCATCCATCGTTACTTCATGCGTATCTTGCCATTCGTATCGGTAAGTACCTGTTATTGGCACCTCTTTAGTCTGTTCTAAAATACCCGTCAGCACTTCCCATAACAACATAGATTCTGGATAATCAAATGCTTCTTTATTTAAAAAACTTAGTAATCCTTCTATATCGTAATCTATTGTTTCTTCCCACATCGGGTAACTAGCACCTGGGGTTTTCTTTTGCATCAATTCCTTCTTTTCTTGCTCTTCTAAGGTGTCTTCTATTTGAATAAATCTAGGCCAGTTCGCCACCCCTAATTTCTCAAAAAAAGTAACAACTTTCTTTTGTCCTAAAACATTAATTAAGTCGGCATAAAGTACTTCCAAGGGCAGCCATAAGATGTTAGTACTACTATCAAAAAATCGGGTTAGCAATTTGTTTTCAAAATACACTTGATTCGGACAGGCAGCAATAATACTACCGTCTTCAATAGATACTACTTGTAAAATAGGTAGTTGACTCAATTGTTTCTCTAACTGGACAGCTTCTTCTGCATTACATTGCCAATAATGGGTAATAATTTTCTCTAACTCTGCCATAGAAGGCATAATTGCCTCCTTTGCATTTTGGGCATTTATAAATTTTGGTAGAATATGATTTTCCAATTCATCTCGTAAAACAGGCGTACTTAATCCTAAATTTTCTAAAAATGATTTAGCTAAATCTTGGGTTACGATCGTTTGTTTAACCGTAGGATATTCGGTAGCAAGTTGAGTGGGGATATAGGCATTAGGTGTTCCAGTTGCACGATCAAAGGGTAGCACCATACGCCCATTCTCTAATCGAATAATAGGTTTTTCTTTAACCAAGGCTTTATGTCCTGACCAAAGTGCTCGATGATTTTGCAGCAACTCTGTATAAAAATAAATCAACCATTCGTCTGTCTGTTTTTGTAAAAAATCGCTATTCATTAAGCGCAATGCAGTTTCCCAATTAAGTATAGGAGAAAGCATTTTACGCTCCATATTTTGAGTGAGCAATTGTCGAACGAATTGCCCTAGCGGAGATTGAGTTGCTAAGGAAGGAAAAATCCAGTTGGCTTGTTTTTGATTCGTTAGTAATCTTAATTGTTCGGTATCTAACAGACTTCGGAGGGATTGACTTTCTGCTAAAAAGGCATTTGTTAAGGTGCTAAACTTATTGTCTGTAATAGGAAAAACAGCCTGTTCTAGTGAGGTTAAAAAAGTATATATTTCTTGATAAAAAGGTAAGAAAAATTGTCCGACTGTTCCTTTAAAAATAGCCGCATCAAAGGGCAAAATTTGAAAAAAGGAAGTCGTTAATAAGCCCATTTCTTTAATGGGTTCGATACTCTCTGTTAGTAGTACCGCAAGTTTTTGTATCAAACTTTTATTCCATTGATCGGCTATCTTAATACCTTCTCGACTATCCGTCAATAGAAACGGGGCATGCATTAAAAATGATACATTCGTTGGTACTCTAGTAGGGAAAAAGCAATGAGCAGAAAAAGTGCCTGCTCCTTTAATTTGTTTGGCTTCATCTTGTAAAAAAACTAAGCTATACACTAACTTTGTCTTCGTTTCTTTTTTGATGAATTGTAATAGGTTTTGCGTAGTCGTTTTCTTTCCTACTTTTTTTAGACAAACTAGCTGTTGGACTAATATTGGTGTTTCTCTTTGTATTGCTTGAATTTCTTTCTTATAAAAGCCAGCCGTTTCTGTTGTCTCCCATTCTATTTCTTGTAAGTGATTCAAAAATAGTAATGGAAACTCTAAAGCTTGTAGCCGAGTATTTATTTCTTCATTCGCTACCTCCGACAATTTATCCGGATGATTAAATGGAAAAAAGAAAAGGGTTTCCTCTGTTTCTTTCATCGGATGTATTGGCTCTTCCAATAATTCAGGAACAATCAAATCTCGGATACGAAAGCTAATATTCGGATCATATATATGCGGTGTGCTAGTATATTGAAAAACAGATTTAAACCCAATTCCAAATTTTCCGATTTTATAAGTTGCCTCTTTTTTAGAAGACTGCCCAATAGAGGTAATTGCATTAATATGGCCTACAGGTGTTTGGTTTGGGGGCGATACTGTAAAAGGGACGTTGCCATTATGAATAAAATACAAACCTTCTTCCCGCACTTTAAAGCGAACATAAGTCGCATTTACATCATCTGCATTTTGCAACAATTCATAGACAAAATGGGCCTGTTCGGAATATTTCTCTATGATGCTATCTCTGATGCCTCGCATGGAGGTTTTGTTAAGCAAGCGAAGGCTATCTTTTCTGTCAGTAGTTAATTGTTGAAAATGCTTTAAGTTAATAGGCATAGACTTGATAAAGTGAGTAGGCTAAATTTAATTTTTGCGTCATTCCTTTGGCTCATAACTGTCGCAACTCTTGTTTTATAAAGGTTTGTAAAATATGTTTTTGCTCTAACTGATTTTGTTGCTCCAAATTAGTCAAATGTAATAAAAACTCCCGTTCTTCTCCAGAAAGTGTTGGCAAGTGAAAAGCGGTATCTTTCGTAGTATTTCCTGCTGCTGTTTGATGTTTTTCAAAAGTCGCTTTATCCATCAAAAAAGCTTGGATTTTAGGCAAAAATTGTCGGATAGAAGCCAACTGTTGAAAACCCTTAATCGTTATATCTCCCCAAAAGTAACAAGTCTTATTTTGTAACCAATTTAATTCTTTAAGTACAGAAATAGTAGTAGCTGTAGCATGAATAATAAGACTTTTGGGATGGGAAGGAAAGCGTAGGCAATTCATTAAATCGCTGCATATAAAAATTGTTTGCACCGAAGGAGATTGTTCTTTCCATCTACTTAATGGTAAGCTAATATCTTTTATTTCCCACTTAAATACTTGGTTATCTAAGGCTCGCATTCTTATTAAAGGTTCTTCATATAACAAGCCGAAACGACGTTCAAAAAGTGTTTCCGTTTGATGAATAGTATCAGAAGGGAGTAGAGCGTCTAAGATAGCAGATAAGATACTTCGATGGTTTTCTATAAAGGTAGGCGAGATAGCCAAAGGCAAAGCCCTTGCATATTGTAAAGGTCGGGGATTAGCTAAAAAGTATTGCCCTACAGTGAGTATAGTTTCCCAAACTGCTAAGTGCTTTAAAACCTTCAATGGGTTTTCTTGCATCCACGGCAAAAGGCTAGGTAGTTTTTTTTGGCTCTGCATCGCCACTTTCCGAAAGGCTAAAAATTCTTTTTCTTTATCAATGAATTTTACATAGTCTTCTACATTTTCAAAATAAATAGTATCTGGCATAGAGATTTCCCCTGCATGACGGGTTTGCACCGTTTTTAGAGTAACAGTATAACCATAGCCTTTTTTACTTTTTGCCCCATCTAGTAAACGTTTTAATGCAGGGAATAATTCGTCCATTGGTAAATTGGGTCTCCCTTTATTTCCTTTGATATGGAGTGGAAAAAAATGGGTTCTTGTTAGTATAGCGGATAGGAATGCTTTGTATTGGCGTAGGGCTTTTTTTTGTATGTCGGCAGGTGTGATCATAGTGATTCTAGGCAACTAAGGAAC
>CAYOBX010000373.1:0-4272 GCA_964402245.1 uncultured Saprospiraceae bacterium
ATTGGTTATCAGGAAGTAGAAATTTAGACAAGCTCTTAGTTTTTGTAACTCTTTTATTAAAAGACAATTTTTTTTAAAGCGACTTGGATAAAGATATTCCAGTCGCTTTTTTGATTTCAATATTGTGGAATAGGGTTATATATCAATTTTCTGCAGTGTTTCATCTATACCTAAAGTGATTTAATCGAATCTAATTTTTTGTTCTGTATCTATTTCCTTACATTGAGGAATACAAAAAATACAAAATGGAACTAGCAATCAACAACTTAAGCAAGACCTATCCAAACGGAGTAAAAGCTTTGGATAATGTAAGCCTCCAAATATCAACTGGCATGTTTGGCTTATTAGGCCCAAACGGGGCTGGAAAATCATCACTCATGCGTACCTTAGCGACCTTGCAAGAAGCAGATGAAGGTACTGCAACTTTAGGAGATATAGATATATTAAATCAACCTAAAGCAGTCCGACAGATTTTAGGATATTTACCACAAGAATTTGGCGTTTATCCAAAAATTACCGCCTACCAATTATTAGATCATGTAGCTATTCTTAAAGGAATTTCTAATGGTGGAGAACGAAAGGAACTCATCAACTACTTACTCCAAAAAGTCAATCTATTTGATAAACGAAACAAAAGTGTCAAAGGCTTTTCAGGAGGAATGAAGCAGCGGGTGGGAATTGCCCAAGCACTTATTGGTGATCCTAAATTAATTATTGTAGATGAACCAACGGCTGGATTAGATCCTGGGGAACGAAACCGTTTTCATAATTTATTAGCAGAAGTAGGGGAGGAAGTGATCGTTATATTATCTACGCATATTGTAGATGATGTGAATGAATTGTGCACAGATATGGCGATTATGAATTTTGGGAAAATCGTCTATAAAGGAGATCCAACGGCTGCACTTGATAAATTACAAGGGAGGGTTTGGCGTAAAACAATTAGTCGTTCTGAAAAAGAAATATATAAAGAAAAATTCCAAGTTATATCTGACAAAATGATTGCAGGGAAACCTCAAATTCATGTCCTTAGTGATACAGATCCTGGGGATGGATTTAGGGAAGTAGAACCGAATTTGGAGGATGTGTTTTTTACAAAAATACATTTTCAAGAAGCGGAGCTGATTAATGAATAGATGGGAAAATGATTAAATGAATAAATAGGGTAGGCTGCTAATATTTACTCATTTTATAATTTATTCATTTACTCATTACCATTCTTTTTGTCATTTATAAAAGGATAATTATGTTTTTAGAATTTTTCAAAAAAGAAATCTTCACGGCGCTGAAGCGGCCGATGATTTATATATTCTTCTTTCTTGTAGGGCTATTGGTATTTGGGGCAGTGGTGAGTGATAATGTTCAAATTGGAGGATCTATAGGAAATATTTATAAAAACGCACCAACTGTTGTTGCTACGTTTGTGTCCATTCTTAATGTTTTTGGTTTATTATTCGCAACTGCTTTTTTTAATAATGCGGCCTTGCGAGATTATAAATATGGCTTTAATGAAATCCTTTTTAGTGCACCCATTAATAAATCGGGCTATTATTTTGGTCGTTTTATGGGAGCTTGGTTGCTGTCTACCTTAGTAATGACGGGAATTTATTTTGGCGTAGTGGTAGGAACATTTGTTGGTCCAGCAATGAATTGGATTTCTCCTGAACGAGTCGGCCCTATTCCTTGGAAAAGTTTCTTTAGTACCTATTTTATTTTTACAGTTCCGAATATGTTTATTGCTGGGACGATCATTTTTGCTTTAGCTGCAAAATTTAAAAGTACGATCATTTCATTTGTAGGAACGCTGTTAATTATTATTGGGTATATCGTTGCATTAAATTTATCATCGGATATTGATAATGAAGGCTTAGCGGCCATTGCGGATATGTTTGGGGTACGACCTTATAATTTAGATATTAAGTATTTTACGCCTGTGGAACGGAATACTATATCGCCTTCTTTGACAGGTTATATGTTGTGGAACCGCTTACTTTGGATGGGCGTTGGCTTATCGATATTGGCCTTGTCTTATTTTACATTCTCGTTTCAAACAAAGAATAAAAAAATAAAGAAAGCAAAAGAATCTACTGCTTCAAGTGAGCAACATTTCCTTAAGCCTACTTTATCCTTAGCTCAGACGGGTAATGCATGGCAACACTTTTGGAGTTTTTTCAAAATTAATTTCTTATCTATCTTCAAGAATAATATATTCGTTATTCTACTCTTATTTAGCATTATATTATTGATCGCCAATTTGTCAGGTGGCTTCGAATATTTTGGTCTCAAATCTTTTCCTGTTACTTATAAAATGATTGATCAAATTGGCGGTGTTTCAAGCCTGTTTATTTTTATTATTTTGGTGTTTTTTAGTGGGGAATTGGTTTGGAGAGATCGGGATAGTCACATCAATGAAGTGATAGATGGTACGCCACATAATTCGGTTATTTCTCTTTTTGCCAAAACGCTTTCATTGATTTTCTTGGCTAGTATCATGCATCTGACTTTGATTGGTATTTCGATGTTGTATCAAACCATTATGGGATATACCAATTTTGAATTAGGGGTTTATTTGACAGACTTTTTTTATAATGGTTTATTACTCTATACGATTTTGGCGGGTGTGCTAGTGGCGATTCAAGTTTTTATTAACCAAAAATACATCGGTTATTTTGCTTCCATTTTACTCCTTTTTGCGGTAGATCTTGTTCTGGTGATGCTGGAAGTAGAAAGTAGTATGCTTAGTTTTGCTTCGACTCCAAGTATTCGCTATTCTGATATGAATGGTTTTGGACCTGGGTTATTAGGGAAGCAATGGTTCTCTGCTTATTGGATACTAATGGCTATTGTTGCTCTTTTATTTGCGGGATTGGTTTGGCCAAGAGGAACGAATAGTTTACTGAAAAATAGATTTAGTATAGGAAAGAAAACTTTGGGTATTGGATATACGGGAACCTTAGGCTTTTTTAGTCTTGCGTGGTTAGCGGTAACTGGATTTGTGTATTACAATACGCAAGTTTTGAACCCTTATAAAACTTCCAAAGAATTTGAATTGATGCAGGTAGACTACGAGAAGAAATATAAAAAATATGAAAATACCGTCAGCCCCAAGATTACAGATGCGGTTTATCATATTGATATTTTTCCTAAAGAACGAGATGTGAAAGTAGTGGCGGATGTTCGTTTAAAAAATAAGTCAAGCGAATTAATTGATACGATTCATTTTACAATAGACAAGGATTATCATCACGAGATTGTGATCCCGAATGCCAGCTTATCTTTTGCAGATGAAGCATCAGGTTTTCAAAGCTTTGCCTTGGGCAAGCCAATGCTGCCAGGAGATTCTTTGGATATAAAAATAAATGGAGCCTACCTTTCAAATGGTTTTGAAAATAACCGTCCAAGCACTAACGTCATTGAAAATGGAACATTTTTTAATAACCAATCTATGATGCCTGCTATTGGGTATAGCCAAAACTTCGAAATAGGGAATAAAAATAAGCGTCGTAAATATGAACTTCCAGAGCGAAAACGTATGCCAGAATTACAAGATGAATGTTCACAATTATGTATGAACAATTACTTAACAGATGGAACAGCTGATTGGGTAAATGTAGAAACATATATCTCTACTTCTGAAGACCAAGTGGCGATTGCACCTGGATCAATGGTTAGCAAAGAAACAGTGGGAGGTCGGAATAAATATCATTATAAAGTAGATCATCCTTCACAAAATTTCTATGCTTTTATTTCTGCCCGCTATGAAATTGCCAAACGTAAATGGAATGGGATTGATCTCGAAGTATATTATCATCAAGGACATGAACGAAATGTCGAATTAATGTTGGATGCGATACAAAAATCATTAGAATATTACACGACTAATTTTGGTCCTTATTATCATAAACAAGCTAGGATTATAGAGTTTCCTCGGTACTCCAATTTTGCACAAGCCTTCCCTGGTACAATGCCGTATTCCGAATCTTTTGGTTTTATCATTGATCTGGAAGAGGAAGAAGGGGAGCATAAAAATAATGTGATTGATGCAGTTATCGCACATGAAATGGGGCATCAATATTGGGCCCACCAAGTAATTGGAGCTAATATGCAAGGGTCAACAATGCTGAGTGAAAGTTTTTCAGAATATTCCTCTTTAATGGTGATGAAAAAAGAAACGTCGCCTTTGGATATGAAAGATTTTCTGAAATATGATATGAACCGCTATCTTCGTGGACGTAGCTCTGAATCCGATAAGGAAGTACCCCTTCATAAAGT
>CAYOBX010000373.1:4372-6296 GCA_964402245.1 uncultured Saprospiraceae bacterium
AAAAAAATGAAAGCTGATACGATTGGAAACGTCGAAGATGTACTAGTAGGAGATTGGGTAGATATTGGATTTTATAGCGATAGCGATGAAGAAGATTTAATGTTTTCCGAACGAGTTTATATTGACCAAGAGGAAGTATCCTTAACCTATCAATTAGATTCTTTACCTAAAAAGGCAGCGATTGATCCTTATCGTTTATTGATAGATCGAGTGTATAAGGATAATCGAAAAACAGTGGTAGAGGAATAGTTTTTTAGAGGTAGCAATTTTTTGCTACCTCTAAAGATTTATATTAGACTTGTTACCCTTTAAGAAATGCTTTACATTTTCAATAAGGGAACACTTTTTACACCTCCTTCTAAATTCTCCAATTGTAAAAAGTAATGTCCTGTTGGAAAATCAATAGGAAAAGGAATAGATAAATTAGAGCTACCTTCAGGTAAATTTTGATGAAATAAAGAAGCAATAGATTGACCTGTTGAGTTAACTAAAGTACCAGTCAAATTGGTAGCTGTTGTTAGATGAATACTAATATTAAGTTGTGTCTGTATAGGATTTGGAAATACAGAAATATTTTCTAAACTAGGGATAGCCTTTATAGAAGAAGCAATTTCAGCACTAATCGCTGTAGAAGTAGTATAAATGTTATCTCCTGTTCGTTGTCCATTATCATTGGCATCATTGACTGCTGCATAAAAGGTGACTACTCCAACATTTGAAGCAGGCGCTCTCCAAGCAATATTCCAAGAAGTCAGCACAGAGCCATCTTCTGAATGCGTTATATAATCTCTGCCATTTAAACTTTTGGGTTGTAGGTATTCACCACCACCCAGCCATTCCCCAATGCTATTATTTAAAGCATCTAAAGCAACTATTTCGAATCCATTTCTAGCTGCTTCTTGTGGGTTATCAATCGCAAGGGTTAGGGTATGTATATCCCCTGGTATATAAGTAGTTGCATCATTATCCAGTTGAATACTAATATTAGCACTACCAGTATTAGGAGTAGTGGCATGACAACCACTTCTTCCGCAAGTCTCTTCACCTGGTGCACCTGTGACACCCGCTGGTGCGCCAGAGGTATTGCCTAGTAGCAACAAATAAATTATACATCCAGTAAAAAATAACAATCGGAGTAATAAATTTTTCATACTTATTATTTGGAATTAAGTCCACTAATACTTGGAATTTGCTAAAAATAAATAGATTTAATTGATAATGAATTAATTATATTGAATTAACTTGAGACTCGACAACAAGTATGTTTAAGATTTATCTTTATAGGCAGCCAATTTGATTTGTTTTTTTACAAAAAACAAATCAAATTGGCTGCCTATAAAAGACTATATCCGAGCTACTGTTTGCCGATTACCAGAATCTATATTCTATCCACTTAAATTTCAGGAAAATCAAAATGTTTTATTTCCTTTTTATTTTAGCGAAACGCAAGTAATATACTTTAATTTTTAAAAAGCATCTTAATTGATGTTGCTGTTTTTGACTTCTAAAAGACATAAAAAGAAATAATTTTGTATATTTTAAATGTTTATGTTTATGCAACACGCTTTTTCTATTTTATTTTTTTGTTTTCTTTCCTATCCTCTTTTCGCTCAAACGGTCTCTGAACCTATCATAGATAACAACAGCATTAAAGTAGAAGTTTTTTTGATCTAACCACCTGAAAATGATTCTATTTAAACATCAATGGATTTCTATATTGCTATTATTAATTACGAATATTGGTTATGGGCAAAACCAGATAATTATAAAAGGACAATTCGTAGATAAGGGAAGTTTAGAACCTATTGCTTTCGCTACAGTAGAGGTTGTAGATAAAGGCGTTGGGACTGCTACAGATTCATTGGGGAAATTGACAAGTTTATCCAGCATACAAAAGTAGTTGACACTTTTAAAGCGCAAGTTC
>CAYOBX010000374.1:0-6294 GCA_964402245.1 uncultured Saprospiraceae bacterium
GCAACCGTTGAAATTCCATTATGGATTACTTCTAATTGGAAAACATCATTGGTCTCCACAGAAAGATCATCATTTGGATAATGATAAAATCCATCCTGTCCAGAAGGTATTAAGGGAAAGCGTTGTCCCTCTTTTATAATAGTCACTTCTGCATCATTGATAGGTACAGACGTATCTTCTTCTTGAGCTAAAGGAAAAATAGTTTTGATCTTAATATCGTCAATCGGTTCCCCTGCAAAAAGAAAGGCTTCAATTACAAATTGATTAGCGGCAATATTGTTTAGATTTTCTTCTTCGCAAGAAAGAAAAAGTATTGGGAGAATTATTAAGAAAATGATATATTTTTTCATTGATATTTTCTTTAATTTAGAGGTTAGGTTTTTTTTTAATGATGAATGAGAAATGATGAATGATGAATTCTTTAACGTTGACCTTTTGATGTTGACCCTTTTTAGCGTTGAAATATTTGATAGTAAAAGAGTAAAGTCAACATCAAAAGGTCAACATCTCGTGATTCATCATTCATCATTTCACATCATTCATCATTTTTTCTAACTTTTTTTAAAACTTAATATCCAAAGATACATTAGGGGTTATACCCAAATATTCTACCTCTGAAATAACAGGAGGATTCTCCGTAAAATTATATTCTCTATACCATACATTTCGACGATTGTAAAAATTAAAAACAGACACCCCAAAATCTATATCAAAACGATCTATTTTAGTTACATAATGCATAGATAAATCTAATCGATGATAAGCAGGTAATCTAGAACCATTTTTTGGACCTACGCTGATAAAGTTAAGACTTTCCCCGTCTAACAAATCAATAGAATACTGACCAGCTGGTTCGGTAAAAGGTTTGCCAGAAGCAAAAACAAAAGTAGCAGCCAAACGATATTTCCCCACTTCGTAAGAATGAACTGTTTTAAATTCATGTCGTTGGTCATGTAAGGCAGAAAATTCAAACCCATTATTTAAATCTGGAAAATTATTACGTACTCTTGCTAATGTGTAGGTCAGCCATCCTGTATACGCTCCTCTTTTCTTTTGTAACAAAAATTCAATTCCTTCTGCAAATCCACTACCAAGAAAAAACAATTGATTTAAATCAATATCATTTCTTTGAAAACGTAAAGAAAATTCTGCTAAGTCGTCTAAGTTCTTTCGATAAGCTTCTACATCAAAAATATATCCATCTGTTTCATAGCCAAGACCAATCACAAAGTGTTCCGCACTACTTACTTTTACTAAATCGTCATCCGCTAAGAGCCAAAAATCACGAGAGCCTTCCGTCACATTTTCATTGACAATTCGATTGACGAATTGGAAATGTTTGCCGTAGCCACCTTTTAATCTTATTTTCTCTGTTAAATTATATTCAAAAGAAAATCTAGGAGACCAATAAATTTGATTGCTCAAATCATAGTGCGTCGCTCTTAGTCCAGCATTGATTGTCAGATTGGGAGAAGGTGTCCAAGTATCTGACACATATCCTGCGATATACTGTGCTTCTTGTTGTAGATCTAGAATAGTTAAGGTATCATCTCGAATGAATTCATAGTCTACTTCTATTAAAGACAATTGTCCTCCGAATTCTAATTTATGTTTACTGTTTAATTGAAATTCATTATCCAATCGAACAGAAAAGTCTCTCACATCATTATCTTCAAAAGTTAACATATCCCTATCTACCACTACAGAGTCACTTTCAATTACTGTTGCTATGACATTTACCGTTCTATCATATTCACTAAAATAATTAGAAGAAGTAACCAAAAAGTTAGAATACCATTTTGGATTCCACTGACGAGACCATTTACCACTAAAGCCTCTATTACCCCAATCATTCGTTTCGTCTATATCCAAATCAAGTAACACTGCACCACCAAATCTAGGTAAGCTAACGTCATTGAATTCCACTAAATGATCTTCTCCTGAATAAAAAGTAAGTGCTACTACATCTTTATCCGTTGGATTAAAACTCAATTTACTATTCAGGTCAAAAAAGAAGAAATCAGGTTCGATGGTATTCACTTCCAATCCTTCAATATCAGGAGGCGATTCTGTTTGAGTAAAAACATCAAAAATATTATTGTACAAACCACTTCTAATAATGTCTGTATACGAGCGTCTGCCGCTTATCGAAAAGGAGCCTTTTTTAAATAATGGGACTTGCAAACTGGCTCTAGCATTCAAGAGATTAATCCCTAAGTTTCCATGAAATTTATTAGGGTCTCCTGTTTTTCCAGTCAGATCTACTACACTCGATAAACGACCTCCATATTTGGCAGGAAATGCACCTTTATATAATTTTACATCTTTAATCGCATCTGCATTAAAGGCGGAAAAGAATCCAAAGAAATGATCCACATTATAGACCGTCATTCCATCCAATAACACTAAGTTTTGATCAGGAGTGCCTCCACGAACAAATAAGCCAGAAGAACTTTCATTAGTTCCACTTACTCCTGGCAATAATTGTAAAGATCGAAAAATATCTACCTCTCCTACATTCGGCAACAATGCTAATTGAGAAGGCGATAACTGAACGGTACTAATGCCATCAGAGGCATTCATTACTTTAAAGGATTTACCACTAACGACTACTTCATCTAAAATTACTCCAGAGGATAATTTGATTTCCATATTGGCCAAGTCTCCTGTCCCAGCCTCAATTGGAATTTCCAAAGGAGTGTACCCTACATATAGTATTTGTAAAGTCAAAGCCGTATCAGGGATATCTATTAAAGAAAAATAACCATCTACATTGGTGCTGGTTCCTTGCGTGGTTCCTTTGATTATTACGTCTGCAAAAGGTAATCGCTCTTGATTGTCTTCTGCTTTGACAACACCTGAAATAGATCTTTGAGCAAATAAGGAGGAGGAAAAAAGTAGTAAGCCAATAAATAAGCGGACTCTTAAGTTCATGCTTTATGCTTTAAATGAGATTCTATACTGATTTTATAGAAGTTCAAGCACAAGAATCAAGTTCAAGTTCAAAAGTGCAACATTGACAAACGTCTGGGAGTCAACATTACGGATTGGACTTGGACTTGATTCTTGAACTTGTGCTTGAATTTAGTATCAAATATAATATATACTTAAATAGTATAGAAAATATATCGGTAAAAGATGGAATTTTATCGGAGTAAAGACGAAATAGTTTCCTATTCCCAATTACGAAGAAAATCCACTTCATAAGTCTTCCCTATTGGGATAATGATTTCACCAATCAATATATTTTTTCCTCTAACTGCAGTAATTGCCTGCAGATTAATAGTAAAGGAACGATGAACCCGTTTAAAATCATTGATGGGTAATTTCCTGACCATTTTTTTCATACTCATGAAAAATGAAGCAAGTATCGTATTCGAAAAGTTCTAATAAACGAGAATGTAATAATACTGGTAGCATTAAAAAGAATATCCAAGAGATGGTATGCAATCCAATATTTATAGTCCTTTCTTTCATAGTCGATAAAATTAACAATTCTTATTTAGAATAGTCAATTCTATCGGAGTTTGGGCGTTTTTGATCGGAGTTTGGAATTTAGCCGAAGCCAATTAATTAATAGCCAAATTTGAAATAATATTTTCTCATCAATTAATGAATTAAACAAAAAATACATAATAATTGAAATAATATGAAAAATATGTAGTATATTTATCCTATAAATCAAGATCAGATAGGATAAGTAAAAGAACCTACCAAATACTAAGTATATCCTACCAAAAACTAGATTTTTTTAACATCTATTTAACATCTATTTAAAAAATGAACCTTGGGGTTTCCAAGGGTCAACTTCATGGTATAACTATGCAAAGCGTTATAACTATTTAGTCTCTTTGATAGGACAACCTATCAACTTCTTAGTTTTATCATGATATGAATAGAAGTTTTAAATAAGATGAGCATCAACATGAAAATCTAATACTTCTTTCCATCAATAAGTTATTGTAATTGTACCTAGTAGCCTAAAATTTGCACGTATATGCTATGGGTATAAAACGAAAATAATGAGGTGTTTAAGTAGTAAGAGATTATTCACTCCGACAAGCTTTAATTAGGTCAACTTCTCTTCAAAAACATAATCAGATAATTTTTTTTGTATTAAAGATAACACGGGTATATATCGTACTCTTGAATAAATATTTAATATATTTTTTGATTTAACATTTAAAATAGTAGTACTTTTGTTATATTGTAAAATATAATTATATTAAATAATATAATTAATTTTATACCATATTAATAAGTACCAGCTATTAAAATCCATTTTCACCAATACTTTATTAATTTCTACTAATTCACAAAATTATTTTTCTAATGAAAAAAATCTTATCTCTATTATTTCTAACAGGATTGTTCGGCGTTTTACATGGACAAACTGTCTTTTCCGTTGACATGAACGAGTATAATGGTTCATTTAACACGGTCTATATAAGTGGTACTTTCAATGAATGGTTTGGTGATGCTAATCCTTTAAGTGACGATGATGGGGATGGTATCTGGACTACAACTATAGATCTTCCTGATGGGGATCATGAGTACAAATTTCAAGTAGATCAATGGAGGGACGCTGAAGAATTTGCACCAGATTCGGAATGTACTTTAACTACGGGAGAATTTACCAATAGAATCAACACCATTAACGGCCCAACTGACATTTGTTATAAATGGAATAGCTGTGATGCATGTGATGGTCATGTAAATCCTAATTCTGCAGAGAAGTTTCCTGTAACGTTTTCAGTAGATATGAATGGCTATAACAATTCATTCGATCAAGTGTATGTGAGTGGTGCTTTTAATGGTTGGTCTGGCGAGTCTAATCCTTTAAGTGATGATGATGGGGATGGTATCTGGATTGGATCTGTAGACCTTGCTAATGGAAATTATGAGTACAAATTCACTATAGACAATTGGACCGACCAAGAAATGTTTGACCCTAGCTCCATTTGTACTATAACTACAGACGAATTTACGAATAGATTCAACACAGTTGATGGCGAGACTAATCTTTGTTTTATTTGGAATAGCTGTAATACTTGTGATGGCACCCCAGCTCCGACTCCAACTCCTACTCCTACTCCGACGCCAACACCGACTCCAACGCCACCTTCTGGTGAAGGTGAGTTTAATGTATCTTTCACAGTAGATATGAATGACTATGACGAATTATTCAATAATGTGTATGTGAGTGGTACCTTTAATGATTGGTCTGGCGGTAGGCATCGGTTAGACGATGCTGACGGTGACGGCATTTGGAATACTACTATATCAATGCCTGCTGGTACGTATGAATTTAAGTTTACTATAGATGTATGGAACGACCAAGAACAATTAGAACCAGGTTCAGAATGTACTATAACTACAGGAGAGTTTACCAATAGATTAATTAATGTTACAAAAGATACTAACGTTTGTTATAGCTGGAATTCTTGTATTTCCTGCGGAGGAGATGCTGGAATCGAGGTCGAGGTAGAAAATGTTGATGTAACTTTTGGTGTAGATATGAATGGTTATAGTAGTTCATTCGGACAAGTGTTTGTGAGTGGTACTTTTAATAATTGGGCTGGAGATGCTAATCCTTTAAGCGACGATGACGGTGATGGCATTTGGACTGGTACTATATCACTTCCTCCTGCAATTTATGAATATAAGTTTACTATAGATAACTGGACCGACCAAGAACAATTTGAACCAGGTTTAGAATGTACTTTAACTACAGATGAGTTTACCAATCGCCTAATTGATGCTACAACAGCTACAAGTGTTTGTTTTACTTGGAATGCTTGTACTGCATGCGGAAGCGATGCCGGAAACGATGTCGAAGCTCCAGAGGTAGAAAATGTTGATGTAGCTTTTGGTGTAGATATGAATGGTTATAGTAGTTCATTCGGACAAGTGTTTGTGAGTGGTACTTTTAATAATTGGGCTGGAGATGCTAATCCTTTAAGCGACGATGACGGTGATGGCATTTGGACTGGTACTATATCACTTCCTCCTGCAATTTATGAATATAAGTTTACTATAGATAACTGGACCGACCAAGAACAATTTGAACCAGGTTTAGAATGTACTTTAACTACAGATGAGTTTACCAATCGCCTAATTGATGCTACAACAGCTACAAGTGTTTGTTTTACTTGGAATGCTTGTACTCCGTGCGGAGAAGGAGGAACGGGAAGTAACGATGGAGAAAATAGTAGTGATAGTGGAACTGACGGTGGAGATGATGGAACTGACGGTGGAGATAGTGGAACTGACAGTGGAGATAATGGAACTGAC
>CAYOBX010000375.1:0-6292 GCA_964402245.1 uncultured Saprospiraceae bacterium
GATTTTCAAGAAAATATTTTTTATTTTTTGAATTTATTTTCAGCGAAAACCAAGTTATAAAGGAATAGCATCTATCAACTGTTGCGTATAAATAGATTTAGGCTGCTCATATATCTGAGTAGCATCTCCTATTTCTACTACCTTCCCTGCTTGCATCACCATAATACGATCGCTAATAAAACGAACTACCGATAAATCGTGGGAGATAAAGATATAGGTTAAATCAAACTGTGTTCTTAAATCTATCAAGAGATTAATAATTTGAGCTTGCACAGATACATCCAAAGCGGAAACACATTCATCACAAATAATAAATTCTGGTTCTAAAGCCAAGGCCCTGGCAATACAAATTCGCTGTCGCTGTCCGCCTGAAAATTCATGTGGAAATCGTAAAAATTGATCCGCCTCCAATCCTACTGTTCCTAATAATTGAATCGCTTTATCCTTACGAGTACGGTCGTTGTCCCATAGGCCATGTACCTTCATCGGCTCCATGATGGCATGTCCTATAGGGTGTACAGGATTTAAAGAACTATAGGGATCTTGAAAAATAATTTGCATTCGTTTTCTCCAAGTTCGCCATTCAGATTCAGATAACTTCATTAAATCTTTCTCTTGATACCAGACACTTCCTGCCTGTGATTTTTCTAGCCCTAAAATCGTTCTACCTAAGGTAGATTTCCCACAACCAGAACTGCCTACTAAACCAAAGGTTTCTCCTTTGATTATGTCAAAGCTAACCTGATTCACCGCTTTTACAAAGGAGGTTGATTTTCCAAAAAAATTCTTTTTAGCTGGATACCAAGTTGATAAATTATCTATTTTTAGCAAAAGGGGTTGTTTTGATAATTGTTGCTTGCGGGCAGCCGCATCCATAGGAGCAATGGACTCTTTTTCATCAATAGTATCAAGGGTAGGCAATTTGGATAAATGAAAATGTTGTGCAGGTCTACAAGCTAACAATCCTTTTGTGTAGGAATGTTGGGGACTATTAAAAATTTGATCTGCCGTGCCTTCCTCTACAATGTGTCCAGCACGCATAACCAACACCCGATCTGCCATTTGCTTAATCACTCCAAGGTCATGAGAAATAAAGATAATGGAAAATTGATATTGCTCTTTTAATTCATTTAATAAAATTAAAATATCTTTTTGAACCGTTACATCCAATGCAGTCGTCGGTTCATCTGCTATTAAAATAGAGGGTTTTGCAGATAAGGCCATCGCAATCATAATACGCTGCTTCTGGCCTCCAGATAATTGATGGGGATAAGCCTCAAAAATTCTTTCTACCTCTTCAAGTTGTACTTGTCGGAACAAGTCTAACACTTCTTTTTTAGCTGTGGCAAAAGGTACTTTCCGATGCTGTTGAATCGCTTCTGTTACTTGAGCACCACAAGACATAATCGGGTTCAAAGAAGTCATTGGCTCCTGAAAGATCATCGCAATTTCCTTTCCCCTTATTTGTTGGAGTGCTGCTGTAGAAATGGTCAACAAATTATTTTCATCATTCAATTGTATGACACCACTAGTTAGTACTTTATCAGATAATAATTGCATCATTGATAAGGCCGTTACACTCTTCCCCGAACCAGATTCTCCAACTATTCCCAAAGTCTCTCCTTTTTTTAAGGAAAAAGAAATATGTTTTACAGCCTGGTGTTGTCCCAATGTCGTATCAAATTGAATAGATAAATCTTGGATTTTTAATTGATCGGACATTTTGAATTCTTTAGAATAAATTAATACCTTTAGTAGAGACGTAGGGATGGGTTAAAAATAAACTTACAAATTTATTTCTACCCCATCCCCGTAGCATGCTACGTCTCTACCATAAAACAAAAATATAACAATCATTTCGTTAACTATGAGAATTTCTACATTCATTGTGCTATTAATAGCTGCATGGGCCTTATTGTCTTGTAACTCCTTAAAGACTGCCTTAAACAGAGGGTTACAAGATCAGAATCGTAAAGTAGTGCTAGATAGTATTGGTAAAAAATTAGGAAAGGGCGTTGTTCATGGAGCTACCTTAGAGCTAAGTAGTGATACCACTGCACAACGAATGGGTGTTTTTTTAAATAATCTAACAGATTCCGTAACTACTTCTACACGGATTATGATGGACAGTTTATTCCAAAATGATATTCGTATTAAACAAGCTGTTGCAGGGATCATGGATACTTTTAAAGTAAGTATGGATTCTGTCTTCTATCAACTACAAGAAAATGATCTAAAAGATTTAATGTTGAGCTTGAATCAGCGCATCCGAGAATTACCATTAGCAAATGCAGGTCATCGACTCAGAGAATCTCTAATAGGTCAGGACGCTTTACAAGATTTGTTAGTTATTAGAGATTCGTTACTAGGAATTCATACCCAACGCATGGCAAAAGGATTTATGGGAGAGATGGTGAATGAAGAATCGACGGACAGATTACAAGCAGCTATTCGAGAATCAATGGACCCTACTATTGACAAAATATTTGATCGCTTAGACAACTCTACTGAAAGAGGACTCAGTTTTGCACAATCTAATATCAATCAGATATTAATCTTACTTTCTTTACTAGCTGCTGGTATTATTTATTTCTTCAAATATCAGAAAGATAAGTATAATGATTTGGTTAGAAACCTAACCTTAGAAATTGAAAACATGTCGGATGAAGAAGCTCAAAAGCAATTGAAAAAAAATATTAGAAACAAAACGACTGCGTCTAAATTAGAGCCTTTATTACGTGGAATTTTAATAGATCAAGGAATTGTGAAAGATAGGTAAGTAACGACGAAATAATAAATCCGTCATTTCGACGAGCTTATTTTGGTCTTAGTTTTCTTTAAAATTCATTTTTTAAAGGAAAATAAGACCAAAAGATGCCGTCCAAATGGTGGAATTATTATTTCGTCGTTACTTAGAAAATGATTTATCTCAAACACTAAATAGTTATACTCCAAACGGGATAAAAAAGTGATTTTGAATACTGCGTCAAAAATTATTTCCAGAACTCGGCTACGCAATGATTTTTTTCCTTGTCTAGTAAAAATAGCTCTATCAAAAGTGACGATTATTTACATATCGATACTTAATGGCATAATTTTAGCATCTACTGAAATAAAAAAAAATCGTTTTGTCCTCCATTAAGTCAAAACAAATTAATGTATAATTAATTACTTTTTTATAAATACTCTCCACATCCAGAATCATTTTAAAAACTCCATCATAGAAAAATAAATTCCTAATCTTTCTAAATACCTTACATTATAAGTAAGGTCTCCCAGATATTTTTGTTAATTATATCTAAATCCACTCATTAGAACTCGAAAGATTTCTAAATATTAGTTTAAGTTTAACTAAGAACTCCTACCTTTTGAAAAGCACTATAGCTATTCTTAGCTTAGAAACTTATTCTAAAATAAAATGAATTCATTAATGAATTTCGTAAAAAAGAGATTTTCATAAAAAAAAGCCAAGATTACGGATATAATCTTGACTAATGTAGGTTAAAACTACTTATTGTGAAAAGTAGAGTTAAATGTCTAAATTATAATGGTTTCAAAATAGTGCCAAATTTGGTTCTGTGTAAATATTCCATTAATTTGTTAGCTCGCTTTATAGTACTTACTCTATTAAAAGTACCAATCACTCCACACTTTAAGTAGTTTATTTAAATAAGACTTCCAAAATTTACAAATTTTGTAAGTCCATGAATTCTCGGTCAGCCTGAACCTTATAAGGACGATCTGAACTCTAACCTCTTATGAATTATTCTGCCATATTTACGCAAGATTTCATTGATTAGATATTTAGTAACGACGAAAGATGAATTTTAGCTAGATTTGATGAAATTTTGTCAATTTTAAACGAATTCATCTCTCCTTTTACCTCCCCTACTATTTTCTAAAAAAAATTCAATTGTATTAGGAATATACTCCTCCTATACAAAAAATGATTCTTTGACAGTTTTTGCACAAAGTGAACGTAGCTTAGACATTCTTGTCTGAGTAGCAGCGCGTTATCTGCTCAGACAAGAATATCTAAGCTACATTTTGCAAGAATCATCAAAGACCCAAAAAAGTATCTATTCAGCATGTAACTGAGTAGACTGGCTATCTTATGTTTTATGTTGAAGGATGATGATATAGTCAAATTTTATTTTAACGATAAATATATATTAATCAAATACTTAAATTTAATCTCCATGAAAAATGCTACTATTCGTAAGCTTTTTCTTTTTTCTCAAAAACATTCTTCTATGTTGAAAAAGCAAAAAAAATACTCCTTTATTTTTCTATTATTAAGTAGTTGTTTGTTTCTTTCTTTCACACTAGAATCATCTAACAAATCAGAAAAGGAAGAAATAAATAAAGAAACAATCTCTCTTTCAATTATTGGTAAACAATCTCTCTTTATTGATAGTAGCATAGAAGATAAAGTAGTTTTTGAAAAAGCTGCTAGAAAAATAAATCAGTCAGTATTCCAATTGATTACGCATGGAAAACCTGGTGCTTTATTAATAGAAGGTAAATGGCGAGGTGCTAAAGATATAGCAGAATGGTTAGAAATAGGTGGCTATTTAAAAAGCAAAACCCACCTAAATATCTATGGCTGTAATTTTGCAAAAGGTGAAAAAGGTAAACAAGCTGTCTCTGTACTAGAGTCGGCTATTGGTGTTTCCGTTGCAGCTTCTGATGATATTACTGGTAAGGATGGAGACTGGGATTTAGAAGTAGGCGAATCGAGATATGCTTTATCTATAGGTGCATATCAAGCGAATCTACAAGCCTGTGTTAATTCTGTAGGCAATATAGGTACAACAGGTCAGGCTTTAGACGGAACTACAGCACCCTTTGTATTACCTGCTAATTGTCCATTACAAACGGAAGATGAAGCAGAAAATGGCAGAGGATTTATGATAGGATGTACACAAGGTTGTCCAATTACTACCTCACCATCCGCCCCTATTACCCCCCCTACACTAGAATGTCCGATTCAAGCTGTAGATTATACAACAATAGTGTCTTCAGGATCACAGAAAGTTTATATGCAATATTGGAACAATTGTATTAGTACCGTATCTGGGCTGACAACAGTTGATTTCAGGACTCAGGGATTTATCAATCAGCTTTTTTGTGAGACAGACGCACAGGGCTATCCAATGGCGCCTGCAAGTCTTGGTACACCTGCAGCGGGGCAAGTATCTAGCTTACCTGCATCAACAGAAGAAATACCGGGGCTACTTGCAGAAATTGATGCTTCGATTTCTTGTACTGACAGTGATTATACTGATACAGAATTGATACAATCTGATTTCTGGTTTGTGTTACCTGCTACTACCAAAGAAGTAGGCTTTAAAGTTGGAGGAAGAAGAGCTGATGCTGCTTTGTTTATGGTAGGACCAGACCTATCAAATCTTTGTGCAACATCTGAATTAATACACATTTCTGCTAATGGTCGAAGTTTTGAAGGTCTCGAAGAAGCCTATTATACCATTCCAGCTTCTACGAATAGTGTATGTGGAGGTATTGTATTAAGAGGAAGATTCTACGAAACAGATATAGCTGCCCAGTTCCTGTCATTTCCAGAAGTGGACATAGGTGGCGGTTTTACCAGAATTGACCAAATAGCAGGTGCTATAGTAATTCCAGCTACTGGACCAGATGATAATGTCATACCAACTCCAACCTATTCTGGGAATCTACCAGGATTTATCGATGATGATGGAAATGTATTCGCCTCAGATGGCACCTATGAACCATTAGGCTGTCCAGAAACGATTCTAGCATTGTTTGAAGAAACAGTAGATTTTGGTACATTATGTGATGATCCTACACTCATCAATCTGGAAGATTCTAATAATCTGTCTGGGACTCATTCTTATATTTATTCAACTACCTCTACAGATGCTTCTATATCTGGGAGTATGTTGTCGGTAGTGCCTCCGTCACCTGTTCCCGAGCCTTATACAATAACAGTAACTGCTAGAGGTCCCTCAAGTTTACCTGATGCCCTACAGTGTGAGACAGATATAGTGTTTTCTTTTATGCCTTGTATTGATTTTTGTCAAATGGCTATGGATGATAATTTAGATATTTGTGCGATCCTCGCAGCTGATCCGAATCATCCCTTAGCAACTCTTGATTGCGATGGTGGCGGTGTTCCTAATAATATAGAATGCTTTGGTCCTGATGGCTTGCCGGGTACTCCCGATGACCCTGCTACGCCAAGTGATCCTTTAGCAGGAGGCGATGATTGTCAAAGTGCCATTGATAATAGTTTAGATGTTTGTGCCAT
>CAYOBX010000376.1:0-6261 GCA_964402245.1 uncultured Saprospiraceae bacterium
TTAGACCAATATCAGATCCAAAATCAACTATAAAAAGTTATGAATTTAGACAAAATCCAGCTAATCCTTGATAAAATAAACCGCTTGCACAAAAGTATGAGCCTTGATCCAGAAAATGTAGCGCAGATTGAAAAAGATTTGATGAGGGATTATGTAAAATTATTATATGGGGCCTGTTTAGATGACCAGACTATTAATATGCCTAAAAAGATGGCTAGAAAACAAGAAATTGAGCCTTCTTTTGAAGCATCCACTCCTGTAGTTACTCAACGAAGACCTATCGAACGACAACCTGCTCCAACTCCTAAAAGAGTTGAGTATGTGCCTCCTGTTGAGCGTATTATAGCTCCTCCTCCTGTGGCTAAACCAATTGTGGAAGAAGTAGTGGTAGAAACGCCTCCTCCAGTATATCAACCACATGTAACGGCTGCACGGTCTAATATAAACAAGCATATTCCAGAGGAATACAGCTCTCTTTTCCACCAAGAAGAAGGCAAGGAATTATCTCATAAACTCAGTAGCCTACCGATCTCTGATCTGCATAAGGCAATGGGTATTAATGAGCGCATTTTTACCATCAATGAGTTATTCCGTGGAGATTCTATGGCTTTTAAGCATACGATGACTTCTCTTAATCAACTCAATTCTTTTGAAGAAGCAAAAAAATATCTAGCTCAAAATGTAGCGGGGGAGTTTGAATGGGCTAGTAAGAGTAAAATTAATAAGGCGAAGAATTTTATTCGATTGGTTAAGCGGAGATATATCTAAAAGAGAAGTCAGATGTCAGATGTCAGATCGCTGCGCTGTCAGAGGTCAGATTTATGACGTTGACTACGTTACGTGGTCAACATCATGCGTCTGACTTCTGACAGTCCCGAGTACTCGGGACGATCTGACCTCTGACTTCTTTTAAAAAAGCTAAATGGCAAAAAAGAAAAAAAAATTCTACGTAGTCTGGGAAGGTATCAAGACTGGTGTGTTTGATAATTGGGCAGATTGCCAATTACAGATAAAAGGCTATCCTAATGCTAGATATAAATCCTTCCCTTCTCTTAATGAGGCACAGGATGCCTATGGAGGTGCAGCGGCCGATTTTATCGGTCAAAATAAAAAGCCAAGTATTAGCTTATTATCAGAAGAGAAGAAAAAGGACATTGTTTGGGATAGTATTAGTGTGGATGCCGCTTGTGCGGGGAACCCTGGAAAGATGGAATACCAAGGAGTGGATACCAAAACAGGATTTCAGTTTTTTCATCAGGAATTTCCTTTGGGTACTAATAATATTGGGGAGTTTTTAGCGCTTGTTCATGCTTTAGCCATGTTTAAGCGAGATAATAAAAGTACGCCAATTTATACAGACTCTAAGATTGCAATGGGTTGGATTAAAGCAAAGAAATGTCGCTCTAAGTTAGCTCATAATAATAAAACAGCTCACCTACATGTTTTGGTAAAAAGAGCCGAAGACTGGCTTAGAAAAAATGATTTTGATAATCCCATTCTAAAATGGGAAACTAAATTTTGGGGAGAGATACCAGCAGATTTTGGTAGAAAATAAGCTACTATACGCTTACTTTCTCTTCCACTACCTTTTGAATTATCGGTAATTCTATGGAGAAGGTAGTGCCCACTCCTACTTCGCTAGTTACGTCGATTTTCCCATTATGACGTTTAATAATTCCATAACTAATAGACAAACCTAATCCTGTTCCTTTTCCAATTTCTTTAGTGGTATAAAAAGGTTCAAATAATCTACTTTTAGCAGTTGTATCCATTCCTACACCTGAATCTTTAATCATTATACAAATAGACGTTCTTTTCTTTTGAGTGGAAATAGTAATCATTCCTTTCTCCCCACCAATAGCTTGTATGGCATTTGTAAGAATATTCATCATCACCTGATTCAATTGTCCATTATAACTATCTATTTCAGGAAGATTCGACTCATATTTTCTTTCTACCAAAATATTATCTCTCAATTTTGTCTTGAGTAAAACTAAAGTAGAATCAATGTTTTTATGTACATCAAATTTATTGAGAGAAGAAGCATCAATTCGGGAGAATGTTCTAAGACTTTCTACTATTTTACAAGTTCTTTCTGCTCCATCTTCAATACTTAATAGCAAGCCATTAATATCTTCCTCTACTTCTTCATAATAGATTCTCTTTTTTAATGTTTCAATTTTTGCCTTTTCTTCTTCAAACTCTTCTTTGCTTTCGATAGCATTAAATCGGTTAGTTACATCCATCATTGCTGCTAAGTTTTTTTTTAAGCCAGCAACTCCAGAATAAATAAAATTAACTGGATTGTTTATTTCGTGAGCAATACCAGCAGTCAGTAAACCTAAGGAAGCCATTTTTTCAGATTGCACGATATGACTTTGGGCAGATTTTAACTGATCCATCGCTTTTTCTAGTTCAACTTTTTGCGCTTGGATAGCAGTATTCTGTTCTACTAGTAGCTTATTAGTTTTAACCCTAGACTTATTGAAGCGATATAATAAAAATGCTAAAGTACATGCTAGGAAGAAAGCCAAACCAAAGAATAATATAGTCAACATTTGGCGTTCCAAATCTCTCTTTAGCACTTTTTCCTGAGCTCTAAGCGATTGATTTTCAATTTCTTTTTTTGTTAAATCAAAATTAGCTTGCATTACGGTCACTAAACGTTTTCGTTCTGACGTTAATAATTGATTTTTAAAAACATCTTCTAGCCTTTCATATTCTAATGATTTTTCAAAATTCTTCAATGCTTTAAAGCAATGAGCCAAATTAGCACAAGCTTCAGATGCCGCTGCAAAATCATAATTATCAGTTGCTATTTGCAAAGCAGTTTCAGCACTACGAATACTACCATGTGCTGATTTTGTTTTGGCATAAGTTGCCGCTAACATGTTTAGTATATAAACTACTTCCTTTTCGTTTCCATTCTTTTTTGCTATTTCTAAAGCTTGATTTAAACTAGAAAAAGCTTTTTCAAAATCTCCGAATCGTTCATATAGTAGCCCTATTTCTAATAAAGCTAAAGCGTGTTTAGCAGAAGAACCTCCACGCTCAGTAATTTCTAAAGACATAATTTGTGCATCCAAGGCTAAAGAATCTTGTCCTTGTGCCTTATACAACTTTCCTAAATAGAACAAAATCGTTGATATTTTTTCTTCTTCCTCTGGTTTTAGCTGTTTGGCCAATTCCATAGCCTCTTGATGCTTAATTAAGGCCTTATCGTACTGCTCTAGATTCCTGTATACGTCTCCAATTTGATTAGCCACTTCAATCTCTGCCACTAAATTTGACTCTTCATCTTCTTGTGTTAATGAACAAACTCTTTCAAATACCTCTAATGCACTTTCATATTCATTTAATTGAGAAAAACCTATTCCCAATACCATCAAATTTTCTCTCAATCCTTCTTTATGGTTTAATATATCTGCTAGACCAGATGCTTCCCTAGCGTAATGCAAAGCAGAGTCAATATTAATATTAGACCATTTCTTAGCTTGATTGGTCAATTCCATTAAATAGATAGAGTTGCTATCCGATTCAAGATTATTTGAAGTCTGACTATGTGCAAAGTGAACAATTCCAACTAAAGCTCCTATACAACTTATAATCACTTTAAATACGATCAAGGATTTTAATTTCACAAATTGGTTTTTAGTTTTATATTCCTAAAGTATTATATTTCTCACAATTAAAGGAGAAAATCATACTTAGTCATAGGAAAATTATTAATTAAACGTAACTAACTAGGGGTCAGAGATCAGGCGAAATTTCGTAAAAAGAGAACTATTTCTGGTTATATCACTAGATTAGTTACTTAAACAGTTATTACCGGTTTTCTTAGGTATAAACTTAGATATGCTAACACAATATTCAACAAACTCTATTAAAGCTACAAATCAATTTAAGTAAAACTCTATAATTGTTCTTGACTTTGACATTTACAGGGCAATTAATTGTTACCAATCTGTATTCCCTGCTATGTCTTGTCTCAAAAAAGACAAAGCTATCATAAGGTGATTTGTTCATAGATCTCTTTTCATAGGAAATGAGTTACATTAACGGTCTAAATGAAAAACGACCTGGAAGTAGAAACTTATACAAGCTCTTAAATCATCGTTATGCGTTTACGTTTATATATTTTTACAATATTGTTTTTATTAGGACCGATTACAGAGAGTGTCGCTCAAACGTGTTGTTCTGGTGGTGTTCCTGTTGCTAGTAATTTAGGTTTGCCTCCAGCTCAAGCAGGAGCTATTCAACTCTCTTTGAGTTATGATTTAAATGTTCTAGAAACACTTAAAACAGGTACAGAAACATTAGAGGATGATTCAAGAAGTAGAAAAACACATTCAACATTATTGGAAGTAGGATATGCACTATCTGATAAGTTTTCTATAGATGGGTTGTTTTCCTTTGTTCAACAAGAACGGGTGATTTCTCAATTTAGTAATCGAAATATTTCTACTACACGAGGAATTGGGGATGCTGTTTTTCTATTGAAGTATAAAATTTTCTCCTCTGACAATACTACTATTCAAATTGGGCTTGGTCCTAAAGTTCCCCTTGGAGCATCCGATAAAAGAAACGAGCAGGGACTCACTTTAAATGCAGATTTACAACCTGGTAGTGGCGCATGGGATTTACTTTCTTGGGCACAGGTATCTCATGTATTAAAGGGTCGTCCTAGTAGAAGTATTCATCTTACGGCTATTCATAGTTTCAAAGGAACAAATGACAGTTATTTGGGCAGTCAAATCTATCAATTTGGACAAGAATTTCAATTAGCGGTGGGGATCAGCGATCGACTTTTGTTAGGAAATATAATCCTTGATCCTTCTTTAAGTTTAAGGTATAGATACCAAGCTGCCGATATTTTAGAAAATTTTGATTTACCTAGTACTGGTGGACAATGGGTCTTTATTAATCCTAGTTTATCTTATTGGGTCAACCAAGATCTTTCTTTTGAAGTAGCTGCTACCCTTCCTCTATTGTCCAATATTGTAGGAACACAGGTGACTCCAACGTATCGTTTTCGAACAGGTGTTTTCTATCGTTTATTTACTAAATCTAAAGAAGATTCTACTATATTACCAAACATTACTTTTTAGCTTTTAGCCTCGGACAAGTTTTTAAATATGATTTTAGCCTAACGTAAATTACTATTAATATAATATGAAAAATCTAACTTACCTTCTAGCCTTTTTATTCTTTCTAAGTACAGGTTGCTCAAGTGATGATAATCCAGTCAGTCCAACAAATCCAGCTACGGGTGGGACCTTAAATCCTGATGAGTGGAGGATTCCTGAGAATGAAGTATTCGATGGTGGTCCAGGAAAAGATGGGATTCCTTCTGTAGACAATCCAAATTTTACTGCTGCAGAAGCCGTTAATTTTGTCAACCCTGATGATCTTGTAGTGGCTGTTAATATTAATGGAGAGATCAAAGCTTATCCTCACCCAATTTTAGATTGGCATGAAATCGTTAATGATAGAGTTGGAGATGTTAGTTTAGCTTTAACGTATTGCCCATTGACAGGAACAGGTATTGGTTGGGATCGAAATATTAATGGCACGGAAACAACTTTTGGCGTCTCTGGCTTATTGTATAACACGAATCTTTTGCCTTATGATCGAGCAACAGATAGCTATTGGTCCCAAATGCGCCATGATTGTGTAAAGGGAGATTTAGTAGGTACAACGATCACTACACATCATGTAGTAGAAATGTCTTTCGAATCCTTTCAAGAAATGTATCCCCAAGGGCAGGTCATGAATACCAATACAGGGTTTAGTAGAAGTTATGGGCGATATCCGTATGGCTCCTATCGAACAAATGATCAATTGATTTTTCCTGTAGACGATGAAGATCAGAGTCTTCACAGAAAAGCACGCGTATTGGGGGTAATAGTAGAAGATCGTGTGCAAGCTTATTCTTTTGATAAATTTCCTGGCAGCAATATTACAGTAATAGAAAATCAATTCGCAAATACGGATCTAGTGATTGTTGGTAGTACCGGAAAGAACTTTATTACAGCCTATAATAGACAGCTAGCAGATGGTACTGTTTTAAGTTTTGAAGCAGTACAGGATCAATTCCCTGTAGTCATCAGAGATAATGAAGGTACAGAGTGGGATGCTTTTGGTGTCGCTATAAATGGTCCTAGAGCAGGAGAGACGCTATCTGCTCCATTGAACTATATAGGCTATTGGTTTGCTTGGTCTGTATTTAATGAAAATTTAGATTTGTTTTAATCTTAATGA
>CAYOBX010000377.1:0-6257 GCA_964402245.1 uncultured Saprospiraceae bacterium
TCTTTTGCGGTCTAAGAAACCTGAATCAATTAAAATGAAAATTGAAATGAAAATTAAAATTTTGCATTTCGTTTTCATTTAATAGAAGCCTCCATTCGGAGGGAATAGGAAATCTAAAATTATCGACATTTCAAAATATCGACAATTTGTTGGTTTCAAATGGCTGTTAAGAGCCTAAAAAATGAGTCCGTAGTCCTGCTATGCACTAATTTTTTAAATTCCTTAAACCACAAAATACCTAGAGCCTACTTGTGGAACTTATTTCGTCGTTACTAAATAATGACCTTTTGCCCCAACTTGCCTTCTCAATAAACACAACGATTAAAAAAAATAATCATGTCTAAATTACTTGTTAATACTTTATTAATAGTTGTAATACTGTTTTCTTCTTGTAAAAACATGACTAATCCTCTGTCCTCTGATAAAGGAATAGTAGCTCCAGTGAAGGTAGATACCATAGCAACTACTCCAGCCACTACTACCCCTATTGTAACCGAAATCTATACTTGGGTCAATGAGCTTCGAATGAGAGAAGCAGCAACAACAAATAGTCCCATAGTAGTTACTTTAAAAGAGGGAGAACCATTAGATTTTGCGGGTGAAAAATCTGATTTCACAGAGAAAATCAGTTTAAGAGGTACTTTATTTGATGAACCGTGGCTAAAAGTAACGACCAAAACAGGAAAAGAAGGCTGGGTATACGGCGGTGGTGTAAAATTTTATAAAGTAGGGGCTGATAAATCAGGAACGCCTTATGATGATTGTTTGAAATTGGAAAAAGCAAGGCAAATTTCTCAAGCTAATAAATGCTTTGAACGAGTACAGTTTAGAGAATTAAAAAATAATGCGTCTAGAGTATCTGCTTCTGCTAGTGGAATAGATTTTTCTCTTTTGAGTGGAGAGCAGTTGAGTTTACAAAATATAGGTAGAGATACGGTCTATGACTTTAGGTATTATATTAAGGAAATGGGCTTTTTTGCGGTATTTGCCAATTACAGAGATTCTAGTGAATATGTATTAGTTGATGATAAATCTGGAGAATTAGTCACCATGAAAGGCTATCCTAAGGCTTCTCCAGAAGGTAATCACATCGTTGGGGTTGGTACGGACTGGAAAGGACGAGGAGATTTCAATGGTATTCAGATTATGAGTTATGACACAGGTAGCTTTGAAGTGGCTTTTGAAGAAAATTTGGTAGGTTTTAATCCCGTTTTGCCTAAATGGATAGACGATAATATATTACAGGTTACGCTATTAGATGAATCGAATCGAAGAAAGTCTAAAATAGTTCAAATAACTAAGGAAGAGACGGGGGAGTGGATGTTTAAGTAAGAAAATATAGCCGTTAGGCTATAGTTCTTTAGCTTGAGACTCGGCAACAAGTATGTTTACTATATATCTTTAGAGGGTGCAATTTGGGAATCCTTTTTTTATAAAAAAAGGATTCCCAAATTGCACCCTCTAAAAAACTATTAAAATCTACTGTTTGCCGATTGTTAGAAAGTGCACTTTGTAAGTGTTTGATTATCAGCAATTTAATTTTAGCCTGACGGCTATGGTAATCAACTTATTTAATAAAAAAAGGCGATTGATAGTTATTATCAATCGCCTTTTTTCACTACAAGAGATAAATAAGATTACATTACATCCAAAGCCTTCACTAAATAAGTCAAAGAAAAAGGTAATGCTAACCAGAACCATTCGTTCATCCAAATCAGCATAGCAATCATTATAACGGTAGATACTAAGAAATACAACCAATATTTACCTGTAGCAACATCACTCATAATATATATTTTATTAAAATAAATTTTTTAGTTTAAAAACGACAAAATTAAGAACTAATTCGCATAATTGCTAATCAGATTGTATACTTATTTCTTTGCATTGCTTGCTGACGCAAGCTCGGCAAATAGGTTCTTATAGCAACAGTGATTTAAAAAATCACTGTTGCTAAAGAACCTGCCTTTCAAATAGTGCCACTTCCTCTTGAAAATCTAAATAAGGGTGGCTAGTCTGTAGTCGTTCTATATGAAGTAATTGATTTTTTAAGAAAATTTGGTGGGCTGGAAGTGTAGGATGAAAAGGACGATGTTGGCTAGCTTGTACTATTTTTTTGACTTGCGCTAGCGTTTGCATGGTATTTTTTGAAAAGTAAGTCTGCTGAAAACCTTCCCAAATGTAATCAATAGCTATTTGATTAGGATGAATCATATCCTTTTCATAAAACCGATAATCCCGCAAATCATCTATCATCATCTCATAGGCTGGAAAATAAGAAACAAAAGACAATTGCTCTACTAATTGTTCTACCGCCAATAACAAACTAGCCTTACTGCGTTGGCTTTCAATTAGTCCATCTCTGATGTGGCGAATAGGGCTTACAGTTAGAATTACTTGAATAGATGGATTTATTGTTAAAATTTGTTGGAGGCTTTTTGTTAAAGCCGTTTGGATCAGCTCAATAGGTAATCGTTGTTTTTCAAACTCCTCTGTAGGAAATTTATGGCAATTAGCTACTACCTTTCCAGTTGATCGCTGAACAAACACATTCGCCGTACCTAAAGTAATAATTAAATAGCTCGCTTTTTTAAGAAAAAGACTACCTGCTTGTAACGATTGATTAATAAGTGTCAATGCCTCTGTTGGATCGGTATGAGAAAACTGACCATGATGTTCAAAACTATAAAACACCTCTTGATTGGTAACTAGATCTTCGGATGTATATACTTGATTACTTATGAGTCGATTAATACTTTGTTGAATGGATATAGGATTATAAACAATTCCAAAAGGATTGAGAAGAGAAGAGAATTTGGATTGTTGTAAACGATGTCCAATATTCTCTGCAAAACAAGATCCTAAACCCAAAACTGGGGTTTGATAATTGATATCAAGAGTAGATTTATTTATACCTAAGGGGGTCCTAAAACTCATTATTACTTACTACCTTTAGAATGCTTTAGCATCCATTCTTTAAATTTTCGTTCGACATTAGCTAATCTAGCTACTTTTTTTATAGGCAATATCGTCTTTAATTTATGAAGATAGTCTTTCTTCATAGAAAGCAGGTTTGTCTCTATGTCTAACCTAGCGTCAATCAATTGTTCTATTTCGGCATCTGTCATTTCATCTAGAGAGGAATAAGATTTTCTTACAGACTTTCTTACTGCCATTACTTCCGAATGATAGTCATGATAAAGAGGCCAAAACACTTGAGCTTCTTCTGTAGTTAAAGATAATCGCTCTGTAATAAAGCCTATTTTTCGTAGTTTAATTTTTTCCCTAATGGTATTTCTATCCTTATTACCTTGAGCAAAAGTAAAAGAAGCAATTGCCAAAAGTAAACAAATAATTCCAGCTATTTTTTTAAGTATCATGATTTAATTTTTTGTGCCTTACCAATTTTACGTTCTTTGACAAAGAACCAATTTTTACAATATCTCCTCTAGATCAAAACTATTATCTTCCATTAATTCCTCTAGGAAAAATTCTTTTTCTTCTTCGCTTAAAAGAGGCGCAATAGATTGATCAGAGTAAACTTGATCTAATAATATGTCTTCATCAAATTCTTGTAAATTATCCGTTATATAGGTATAAATCTCTTCAGTAGATAAATCGATAGTAGAAGCAATAGTTGGGGGTATATTTTTTTGCCATATAAATAGGCTTCCACCTACTAGTAATATAATAGCAGCTGCTTTACTCCATATATTAGACAATGAAAATAATTTAGTTCTCACAACTAAATCAGGAGCTGTATTCTTTTTAACTTGGTCCAGTATGTTTTTTTCTAAATGCTTAAAATAATCATTAGGCACCTGATAGCCTTCTGGCTTATCGAATTGCTCCTTTAAAAAAGGCAATTCCCTTAATTCCTCTTTGATTAAATTTTTATTTTTCATTTTTTTTGTAATATATTAAGGTTCTTTGACAAATCCCGTGAAAGAGTGTCAAGGAAAAAGAAAAATCAAGGCAACCCATCCGCAAGCGGTTCGGGAGTATACTTCCTCATTTTGGTCGCTTTTGTTTCTTCTTTTTCCTTGACCACGGAATTTGTCAAAGAACGAATATTAATCTTCTGCGACCAACTTCAAATAAGCCTCCACTTTTTTTGCGGCATGAAAATAAGAAGCTTTTAAAGCTCCTATAGAAGTGTCTAATGCTTCAGATATATCTTCATAAGACAAGTGTTCATAATAGCGCATATTGAAAACCAACTGCTGTTTTGGAGGAAGTTGTGCTATAGCAGATTTTAACTTATTTTGTGCAGCATTGCTATCGAAGTACTGATCTGCTTGTAGACTGTTTTTAAAATTTGCAGTATCAGCATCTGCGGAAATGAAATGCTGTTTCTTTCGTTTATTCAAAAAAGTAATAGACTCATTTGCTGCGATCCGATATAACCAAGTAAAGAGTTTAGCGTCCCCTTTAAAATTATGGATACTCTTGTATATTTTTATAAAAACATTTTGTAATACATCATTAGCATCTTCATGATGGGTGACCATCCTTCTTATTTGCCAATATAAGCGTTCTTGGTAAGTTTGCACCAATAGTTTGAATCCCTGTTCATAGGAACTAGGATTTTCAAGTAAGGTTAATATTTTTGTATCTGTTGATGCTTCCAATTACGTGTGTTGTTAGAGTCTTTATTTGTTAGACTATAAATTCTTTTATAGGTTTAATTTTCAAAAACATAAAATGACGAATATAGTAATACTAGACGGTTTTGTTGCGAATCCAGGCGATTTAAATTGGGAAGGGATTCGACAATATGGTAATTTGAAAGTCTATGATAGGACAAGTGATGAATTATTGTATGAACGAGCAAAAGAAGCGCATATTTTGATCGTGAATAAGCGTAGTCTAAATAGGACTATATTAGCTCGTCTAGATCAATTAAAATGTATTTGCACCTTAGCGACTGGCTATAATAATATCGATATTGTAGCAGCCAAAGAACAAGGAATCGTTGTTTGTAATGCAGTTGGTTATAGTTCGCCGTCTGTTGCCCAGCAGGTATTTTCGTTATTATTAGAATTAACAAATAGAGTAGGGGTACATAATGAATCCGTTCAAAAGAATGCTTGGGCCAATTCTATTGATTGGAGTTATTGGAAAAGTCCATTGATAGAATTATCAGGTAAAACAATGGGCATCTATGGTCTAGGAAAGATTGGCCAAGAAGTAGCTAAAATCGCCTTAGCTTTTGGTATGAAAGTTATTGCTACCCGAAAAAATAAGACAAAACTTACTCCTTCTAATATAAAATTAGTAGATATAGATCAATTATTTAAAGAGAGCGATGTATTAACTTTACATGCTCCTTTAACAAAAGAAAATACAGGTATTATTAATAAGACCAACTTATCTTTAATGAAGTCCACCGCCTACTTAATCAATACAGGTAGAGGTGGATTAGTAAATGAATTAGATTTAAAAAATGCATTACTAACTGGACAAATAGCAGGTGCAGGATTAGATGTTTTATCCCAAGAACCTCCACCTAAAAATCATCTACTATTGAATATTCAAAATTGTTTAATTACCCCACATCATGCATGGGCTACTAGTGCGTCTAGAGAACGATTAATTCAAATTGTGGCAGATAATATAAAAGGTTTTTTAAATGGAACATTACAAAATGTTGTTAGTTGATAAACTTTCTTTCAAATAAAAAGTAAAAAAGTAATTATGTAGCAATCAGCTATTAGCTGTCGGCCTTTAGTTTCTAAGTGTTCATTAGCACGGATAATCAAACTTTGATTAGAGTAAAATATTAGTCAATATCTAATTCTGACTAATAGCTAACTGCTTAAAGCTAATAGCTGCTTAAAATAAATGTAATGGCAAGTAAAAAAGAAATTCTAGGAAAAATCAAAATCTTAATCACCCAAAGTTTTGATAACCCAGAAGAAGCGTTTAATTTTTTTGACAAAAACGGAGATGGTTATCTAGAATATGGAGAGGTTAAGAAATTAGTAAAAAAAGCTAAAGTAAGCGGCTACCTTTCTGGTATTGTAGCGAATAAAATTATCAGAGGTTTAGATAAGGACACCAATAAGAAATTAAATTGGAAAGAGTTTCGTAAGGCTACTAAAGAGCTTTTATCGTAGAAAAGAATAGAGAAGTGAGAGTAGAGAACAGATATATATTTCATTAGACTTGTTACCCTTTAATAAACAGCTATCTGAAAATATCTTTTTCCGCTATTTTCCTTTAAAAAATAAGTCCGTAGCTGGGCTATGCACTGA
>CAYOBX010000378.1:0-6228 GCA_964402245.1 uncultured Saprospiraceae bacterium
AAATAAATTTGGCGATTACGAAATCACTTTTTCACACCGTGCAAAGTATATATTAAGTTTTAACACATTCTTACCCTCAATTTCAAAATCTATATTGTAATGAATAAAATCTCTTGTCCTTTTATTTTCTTTATCTTTTTATTGATTGGTCCATCCATCCATGCTCAAGTAGGCGTAACAGGCTCGTACTTTACCCAAAGAATACCAGAATGGGAAACGGCTATAGTCGGCAATACTAGCAGTAATAGAATTTTAGAAAATGGTTATAGCGTAGGAGTAGATTTTTGGATGAAACCCTTAGAAGAATGGCGATTGGAACTATATCCTGAGATGGTATTTAGTAATAGTACCTCTGAATTAATAATTGGATCAAATACGGAGTCTTTAGCATTAACAACAGTTGGTTTCAATTTGAACGTGAATATCTATTTGCTTAATTTTAAAAGCGATTGTGATTGTCCAACTTTTTCTAAGCAAGAGTCTTTTTTTGAAAAAGGATTATTTCTACAGCTAAGCCCAGGATTCCATTATTTAAATGGTGCTTATGAAATTGACAATTCTTTTGATCTCCAAAAAAGTACCCTAAATGATTGGGTACCTCAACTAGGAATCGGCTTGGGAGTTGACATTGGATTAACCGATTTTATAACGATCACTCCTATTGTAAAATATAATCGATTTTTAAATGCTTCATGGGATGGTTTATTAGCTATTGTCGATGAACCTAATAATTCAGCTTTGGGAAGTGAGGAAAGTAACATAAATCGCTTTTCAGCAGGTATACACATTGGTATTCGATGGCAAGAATACAGTAGATCTAGACCTAGACGTAGAAGGTAGAGCTGTTAAGATCTATTGAAAGTAAAACCAAAAATGGAACGTATCTATTCGGCAATCCATTTTAATTTTAATCTCAATTAGTTTTGTTTTTACAAAAAAAACATTGCACTTTTGTTATAACATAAACTTATATGCAAAAGAATATAGTCAATATCATTTCAAATGTCCTTTTAGTGGTCATTCTATTTTAGATAGAAGAATGGTATAGATTTGATTTTGTATTAAATTAAAAGAAAGCCATTCTTCACATAGAAGGATGGCTTTCTTTTTATATTATATATGAAGCCTTTGTAAATAGGTGACAGGTATTTATTTGATTATGAGTTAATTATGTAAATTTTTATCCTGCTGTAAATCGTATATTTCCTTTAAAAGAATTACTAGTATTAGCAGCACCCTTATAGCTTTGGCGTTTTTTTAAACATATTTTTAGTTCTTATTTAGAGAACACTGTTATTACAACCAACTTTAGTATCGGTATTATCAATGGCAAAACTAAACAAGTACAGTAGAACGATCACTCAAGATCCAACCGCACCTGGTGCTCAAGCAATGTTACACGCAATAGGTCTATCAGAGGAGGATTTACACAAACCTCAAATAGGTATTGTTAGTACAGGCTGGGAAGGGAATCCTTGTAATATGCACCTAAATGGGCTTGCAAAGGATATTAAAAAAAGTGTTAATAAAAGAGATTTAATCGGTTTAATTTTTCATACAATTGGGGTGAGTGATGGGATGTCTATGGGAACTACGGGAATGCGCTATTCTTTAGTATCAAGGGATATTATTGCAGACTCCATTGAAACAGTAGCTTCTGCACAATGGTATGATGGGATTGTTGCAGTGGTGGGATGTGATAAAAATATGCCGGGTGCGATGATGGCATTAGGGCGTTTGAATAGACCAAGTATTTTGGTATATGGTGGAACGATCCAACCAGGTTGTATAGGAGATAAAAAACTAGATATTGTTTCCGCATTTGAGGCGTTTGGACAAAAAGTAGCTGGAGATATATCAGAAAAAGATTTCAAGGCAGTTATTAGAAATGCCTGTCCAGGTGCTGGTGCATGTGGTGGTATGTATACGGCTAATACGATGGCTTCGGCTATAGAAGCTATGGGTATGAGCCTGCCTTACAACTCTTCCAATCCTGCAATTAGTGATGCAAAGAAGCAAGAATTAAAGCGTGTTGGAAAGGCGATTAAAAGATTATTAAAGAAAGATATTAAGCCACGAGATATTATGACGCGCGCTGCTTTTGAAAATGCGCTTACGCTGATTACCGTATTAGGAGGATCAACAAATGCAGTATTGCATATGATCGCAATGGCTAAGTCCGTAGGGATTCCGCTAACGATAGATGATTTTCAAGTTATAAGTGATAAGACTCCTTTCTTAGCAGATTTAAAGCCAAGTGGTAAATATGTGATGGATGATTTGTTTCAAGTAGGAGGTGTACCAGCCGTAATGAAGTTATTGTTAAAAGAAAACTTCATTGATGGTAATTGCATGACAGTAACAGGCAAAACTTTAGGAGAAAACTTGGAAAAGGCAGAAGCTTTAGCTAAGGGCCAGAAAGTAGTACATGGCTTTGATGATCCAATAAAAGAGTCTGGTCATCTAAGAATTTTATATGGTAATTTGGCAGAGGAAGGATCTGTTGCAAAAATTACTGGCAAAGAAGGACTAAAATTTGTAGGTAAGGCAAAAGTATTTGAAGGAGAATTTGCCGCAAATGATGCCATTGCAGCAGGAAAAGTGCAAATGGGAGAGGTTATTGTAATTCGTTATTCAGGACCACAAGGTGCGCCTGGTATGCCAGAAATGTTGAAACCTACGGCTGCTATTATGGGCGCAGGATTAGGCAATAGTGTGGCTTTGATTACGGATGGTCGTTTCTCAGGTGGAACGCATGGTTTTGTGGTAGGGCATATAACACCAGAAGCGCAGGTTGGTGGAATGATTGGGCTATTAAAAGATGGAGATGAAATAACAATTGATGCCGTTTCTAATTCTATCAATGTAGCTTTATCAGATAAGGAAATTGCTAAGAGAAAAGCAAAGTGGGTAGCTCCACCATTGAATGCAAAAAATGGTATTTTATTAAAATATGCTAAAACAGTATCCTCTGCTAGTGAGGGCTGTGTAACGGATGAACTATAAAATAGAGCAGAGAAGGGAGAATAGAAAACAGAGATAAATTTCGTTTGAAAACGACCAAATGTCTTCCTTTGAAAACGAGAAATGTCTCTACTCTCGCTTCTCTGCTCTCTATTCTAATAAAAAAAGAACATGGCGGTAAGACAAAAATCAGATGGTGCTAAGAAGGCAAGAGCAGCCAAATCAAGACGTTCAAAAAAAGAGACCATCTCTGGAGCAGAAGCAGTGGTTAAATGCTTAATAGAAGAAGGTATAAAAACTTTATATGGTTATCCTGGTGGTGCCATTATGCCTGTCTATAATGCAATGTACGATTACCAAGATCAGCTAACGCACATCTTAGCTAGACATGAGCAAGGGGCGATTCATGCGGCGGAAGGTCATGCTAGAGTGACTAGGGAGACGGCAGTTTGTATTGCTACTTCTGGACCTGGTGCTTTGAATCTAGTTACGGGAATAGCAGATGCTTTGCTGGATTCTACCCCTTTAGTTTGTATTACAGGACAAGTCTTTAGTCATGTATTAGGATCTGATGCTTTTCAAGAAACGGATGTAATTGGCTGTACGACTTCTATTACGAAATGGAATTATCAGATTACGAAAGCGGAGGAAATTCCTAGTGTCTTTGCAAAGGCTTTTTATATAGCGAACTCTGGTCGACCTGGACCAGTAGTAATAGACATTACAAAAGATGCGCAGGCAGGCATGCTAAAATTTGCTTATGAGAAGATGACTAAAATTAGAAGTTATCATCCAATACCAAAAATCAACAAATCCGCTATTGTTCAAGCTGCGGAATTGATTAATAATGCACGCAGACCCTTGATACTTGCTGGACACGGTATCCAGTTGGCAGGAGCACAAGAGGTGTTTATGCAATTTGTTGAAAAAACAGGTATTCCTATTGGTGCTACTATTCATGGCTTAGGATCTATTCCAAACGACCACCCTTTACATATGGGAATGCTGGGAATGCATGGTAATTATGGGCCTAACTTATTGACGAATGAATGTGATGTATTAATCGCCATCGGTATGCGATTTGATGATCGAGTAACAGGTAATCTAGATAAGTATGCAAAGCAAGCTAGAGTGATTCATATAGAAATCGATGCTTCTGAAATCAATAAAAATGTACCCGCTGAAGTGGCGTTACATGCTGATGCGAAAATGGCTCTGGAGGCATTAATGCCACATGTTGTAGAAAAAAAATACCCTAAATGGATTGCGGAATTTCATGAGTGTGACCGAATCGAAAAAAAGAAAGTAATTGATAGGGACTGCAAAGCGTCTACTGGTGGAGAAATTAAAATGGGACAAGTCGTAAAGGAGGTGTCCAACCAAACGAAAGGCATGGCTATTGTCGCTACAGATGTAGGGCAGCATCAAATGATTGCGGCTCGTTACTACGATTATTTAGGTACTAATCAATGGGTATCTTCTGGTGGGGCTGGAACGATGGGTTTTGGTTTACCTGCGGCTTTTGGTGCTAAATACGCACAGCCTGAGCGGGAAGTCGTTGCCTTTATTGGAGATGGTGGTTTTCAAATGACTATCCAAGAACTGGGGCTTTGTGCACAATGGAAGGTAGGGGTCAAAATTGTTTTATTAGATAATAATTTCTTAGGAATGGTACGCCAATGGCAGCAACTTTTCTTTGATCGTCGATACTCTGCCGTAGAATTAGAAAACCCTGATTTTGTAACGATTGCAAAAGGTTTTGGTGTAAAGGGTAAGACTATTAGCAATCCCAAAGATTTGAAGAAAGGGGTGAAGGATATGTTGGCGTATGACGGTCCTTACCTATTACATGTTCGAGTTCAAAAAGAAGAAAATGTTTTCCCTATGGTGCCTAGTGGGGCAGGGGTAGGGGATATTCGTTTAGAGTAAGGAAAATGTAAATAAAAATTAAAACACATCACATTAACGTCATGTTGCGTCAAGTGTTTTAATTTTAATTTACATTTTAATTTTAATTGAAAAAGCGTTTCAAAACAACAACATGGAAAAGGAATATACAATCTCCATATTCACAGAAGATAAAGTTGGCTTACTAAGTAGAGTAGTATCCGTATTTACAAGAAGACATATCAATATCGAAAGTTTAAATACTTCGGAGTCTTCTATGCCTGGCATCTTTCGTTTTATTGTCGTCGTCAATGTAACGGAAGTAATGGTTAAAAAACTAGTCGCTCAATTTGAAAAGCAAGTAGATATCTTGAAGGCTTTTTATTATGAAAATAGTGATATTGTTTATCAAGAATTAGCACTATACAAAGTCCCTACTTTGGTTTTTGCAAAAGGAGATCGAGTAGAGAAATTAATTCGGATGCATAATGCTCGTGTCTTGCATATTGAACCAGAGTATATCGTTATTGAAAAAACGGGACATAAAAATGAGACAGATGCTTTGCTAAAAGATTTAGAAGTATTAGGCGTATATGAATTTATTCGTTCTGGTAGAGTGGCGATTACTAAGCCTATGGAGCAACTGAATGCATACCTTAAATCTTTGGAGGCGGAGGAATTACATTAAGAATTTTTTTTTAATGAATTGATGCATTATATGCTTTATGCAAACAATTGATGGCAAGCTGTAAAACAAATGAAAGGGAATAAATATATCGAAAGAGAAGGAAAGGCAGCAACGAAAATTTACGATAATAGGAGTTTAGAAAAAGATTATAGAACATTGAAACCACTCTTAAAAAAAGGAATGGTCATATTAGATGTTGGCTGCGGAACGGGGGCAATTTCCAAAGATATTGCGAAAATTGTAGGAGAGAAAGGAAAGGTAATTGGGATTGATAATACGGAGAAATTTATCGAAAGTGGAAGGGAAACCTATAAGGAGATTGAAAATTTAGCATTAATTCATTCAGATTTATTTGACTTTGAAGCGGAGGAAAAATTCGATTTAATAATAGCTGCTAGAGTGTTACAATGGTTAACTACTCCAAAAGAAGCCTTACTAAAAATGAAAGGATTATTAAAACCAGATGGACAAATATCAATACTAGATTATAATCATGAAGCATTAGATTGGAAACCATCTCCTCCGAAATCAATGCAAGTCTTCTACAAGGTTTTTCTAAAATGGAGGGAAGATGCAGGAATGAATAATAGGATTGCCGAAGATTTATCAGGTATGATGGATGAGGTGGGCTTAAGCTCAATAGAAGTGCTGAACTCAAATGAGCATTATGAAAGAGGAAATGAAAATTT
>CAYOBX010000379.1:0-6228 GCA_964402245.1 uncultured Saprospiraceae bacterium
TTAGGAGAAATTTTTCTAAAAGTTCCAAAACTGGAAGTTGTTACAGGATCTGTTGGATTATCAGTAATATATAAATTATTATCCAGGCCTATTTCAATAGCAGTAGGTAAGGTAAAGCTTGCCATACTTCCTTGTCCATCTTGATCTCCAATTCCCCCCCCTCCTGCAACAACCGAAATAATACCTGACAAATCTCTCTTATATATTCCAGCAGTAACTGGAAATTCATAGGCTATAAAATAAATGATCCCATTATTATCAATAGCTACATCACTGATTAGTTTGCCATTGATTAAGGAAGACCCTATGGTGGAAGTTAGTATCGTTTGAATACCATCTGGTGTGATTTTATAAATAGCGGATTGGTTTTGTGCCCCTAAAACAGCAGCATAAACATTTCCAAGATGGTCGGTATCAATGCCTGCCACTGTTTCTGGATTAGAAAATGTCATAAAGGAGGTAACCTGTCCTGATGGACTTATTTTTCTGATAGATTGAAATTCACTTATATATAGATTCCCAAAAACGTCAAATTCTAAATCGCTTAGATCAGAAAATAAAGCTTGAGAACGATTCCCATTCCTGATACCGCGTTCACCGCTTATTCCAGCATAAGTAGAGACAGAACCGTCAAATCCATATCTACTAATAATTTGGTTCAAATTTTCTGCGACGTAGATAGCACCATCTGGACCTATATCAATCCCGCTATTTCCATTAAAAAATCCATTAACAACTCCTTCCCCATTTTGGGTTACATCCTCTTGATAAGTTCCAGCGAATATTGTTAATTCTCCACAAAAATCAGTCTGTCCTTTTGTAGTATTAAGACCGATCACAAGGAACAGTATTGAATAAATTACTTTATAAAAAGAGTGATTTAGTTTATACATTAGATTTACATTGTTGTTTAGAAAAAAAATCAAATATTTTTATTTAATAAAGCAAAATATCGAACACTTTTGAGTGTGTTCGATAGCTTTTATTAGATGCTTATTTTATGACCAATACTTTCTTAATAACTATCCATGCTCGGTATAAATATTCAATAGATACAGCCCTCCATTAGGCGCATAGTCTAACGACACTAATGATGGTCTCATCCACACTTAATCGTTGGAGAAAATTGGTAAATGGAAAAAGGGAGAAACTAAAAAGGAGTAAATAATCTTGTTCATTTGTTAAAAATCTATAGTGTAGAGAAAATAGTAATTCTAAGACCTAATTCTAAGAATACGAGTTAATTGTCTAGGAGTTAAAAGTTCGGGGCAGAACAGACTTCTAACCAATTAACAATACGGAATATTAGTACTTTTTGGCACAGGGGTTGAAGAAACGCAGTAATATATGTATAAATATAAGAATATAAAATAAGATAATGTATTTTTTGTATTAGATACTATTTAGTAGTAAGAAAATTAGCAATTTGTAAGAAATCTTCTATTATTAAAAGACAAAAAACAAGAAACTGATCTTAGTCCCACTACCAAGGAAAAAAATAAAGTAGTTTTGCGGAATCTTAACTATATATAATTAGTTATATTTTTAAAGTTCAATTCTAAATAAGAGCCAAACCAATTATTAGCCATTAATACAATTCTCTTGTTTGATACAGGAGCACTGTATTAATGGCTTTGTTATGTATTTTAAACTTAAAAATTAATTTTACTTTGCTACGATTAGTAAGAATAGAGAAGTGAGGGCAGAGAACAGAGATAAATCCATTTGCATTCAATGAGATTTCATTGTTTTAAACGGCTTTATCTCTATCCTCGCTCCTCTATTCTCTGCTCTACTTGAATGCCAGAGTAGCACTAAAAACTATTAAAATGAGTACAACCACGACATCCATTGTTTCAAATCGGATTAAGAACATGGAAGAGTCAGCGACTTTGAAAATGTCCCAAATGGTGCGAGATCTTAAAGCTAAAGGGCATGATGTGATTAGCTTGAGCCTTGGAGAGCCAGATTTTGATACCCCAAAACATATTAAAAAAGCAGCAAAGAAAGCATTGGATGCTGGTTATACCAAATATACACCAGTACCAGGTTTGATGGAATTGAGAGAGGCCATCTGCACTAAGTTCAAAAGAGACAATAATTTAGATTTCACCCCTAATAATATTGTGGTTTCTAATGGGGCTAAGCAGTCCATATATAACTTATGTATGGCACTATTGAATCCTGGTGATGAAGTAGTCATATTTGCTCCTTATTGGGTGTCTTATGCAGCTATTGTAAAATTGGCAGGCGGTGTACCAGTAGAGGTGTTTGCAGGAATTAAGGATGATTTCAAAGTATCCCCTCAACAAGTGGAAGAGGCTATTACAGATCGAACTAAATTTGTTTTATTCTCCTCTCCTTGTAATCCTACAGGATCTGTATATAATGGTGAAGAATTAGAAGCTATTGCTAACGTGATTGGCAAACATGAGCAGGTACATGTTGTGGCGGATGAAATATATGAGCATATTAACTTCTTAGATGGGGGGCATGTTAGTATTGGTACTTTCCCAAGCGTTAAAGATAAAACGATTACGGTCAATGGTTTTGCTAAAGGATTTGCAATGACAGGTTGGCGATTAGGCTATATAGGTGCGCCTGCTGCAATTGCAAAGGCTTGTGCAAAATTACAAGGACAGGTGACTTCTGGGGCGAATGCATTTAGTCAAATGGGCGGCGCACATGCTTTGCTATCTGACTTAAAGCCTACTCGTAAGATGAATAAAGCTTTTTTAAAGCGTAAAAAATTAGTCCTTCGTTTATTAAAGAAAATCAAGGGCGTAAAAGTCAATAATCCAGATGGTGCTTTTTATGTCTTTCCTGATATTAGCGCATTTATTGGAAAATCTACTGGCGGTACTACTATCAAGAATGATATTGATTTTTGTGAGTATATTCTGAATACAGCTTATGTAGGTGTCGTGCCTGGTACGGCATTTGGCGCGCCTGGTTGTTTTAGAATATCTTATGCCGCTTCGGAAGATACTTTGAAGGAGGCGATTGCTCGGATTGCTACTGCTTTGGAGAAGCTTTCTTAGAAAATGATGAATGATGAATGATGAATGAGAAATGAGAAATGATGAATATTTGATGTTGACTGTTAGATGTGATGTCAACGTCAAGTGAATACGTCGCGTGAACATGACGTATTCATCATTTCTCATTCATCATTCATCATTAAAAAAATCATTCATCATTAAAAAAAGTCAACGTCAAAGAATTCATCATTTCGTTAAAGTAATTGAACCAACTCTCCCCCCATATCATCCAAATCTTTATCCAGTTTTAAATGCATATCTTCTAAGGCTTTTACATCCGCTCCTTCCGTAGTCACCATTTCATCGAAAGTAGAAAAGTTTGCATCAATTCTATTCTTGATATGCGTTACATAGTTCTTTAATTTCTCTGTCACTTCTCGTTCCAATCGAATTCTACCTTTGGCAATTTCTACATTATAATCTGCTATAATTTTTTTACGTTTCAGACCAACCGTCACCCCTGCAAATAATAAACCGATCGTAGTCAAAATACCTCCAGTAATATCGAAAACTAGTCCATTCGTCAGGGCTGTCAGAATTAAACCAATCGCTGCTAATCCGCCGCCGATACCCAAGTTGGGGGTTAGGTCTTCTTTATCTTGAAACAATTCTTCATCCATGAAATTCTCTGATTTCTGAAGGAAGTTTTTAAAAGTGGATTGTAATTCTCGTAAAATATTACTTCGTCGTTCCGCTATGGAACTAAAAATTTCATGGTTGTTTTTAAGGATCGTCTGGCTATTCTGAATCTTCAAATCAATAATCTTAGCCATTTGTTGAATACTCTCTGCCAAGTCCACTACCCCATCTTCCAATTTAGCTTTAAGGCTCGTATTCAATTCATTTTCAAAGTTAGTAGACAAGCCATCTAACCATTCTTTGGCAGAAGTGTCTTTCGTAAATATAGACGAAAAAGAACGTCTAATTAACTTAGTAAAGGACAGTCCGTTCTTTAGCTCATCGCCTGTTTTTCTAGTAATGGAATCATAGGTATTCAATAAATTTTCTACCAATACATCGACTTGCTTATTAGACTTTACTTCTTGATCGTCTAGTGTTTCACGTATGTCAAGGCGGAATTCTTTATCTGCTATATTTTGTTGTTTTCGATCTAATACCCCTTGATAGATTTTCTCATTAATATTTTTGGAAGTTTTGATATTATTTTGAAGCTTGAGCACAGGTGCTCTACCTCCTGTAATATTATCATTGATGTACTTTTTTACTTCCACAAAACCACTAGATTCTGTCAATCCATCTAGTTCCATTTTTGCAGAAACCGCAAAGACCTTAGGATCAAAAATGCCTTTTTTCTCTGCATGTTCTCGAACGCCATTGATATTTATTCGAAGATCCCCTTCATTCATTAAATCCTTTTGTTGTAGCACAAATACAATCTTCTTCCGCCAATCTTCGTGGATATAATCAAAAAACTGCCAAGCAGATTGTCTATATGGGTTCTTTGATTCAAAAACAAAAACGATCATATCAGAGGCAGGAATAAATCGCTCTGTAATTTCCTGATGGTTTTCGACAATTGCGTTTGTCCCAGGCGTATCAACAATCGCTACCTCCTTGAGAATATCAATCGGCTGGTATATTTTTTTTAAATGCTCATTAATTTCTACGATTTCTTCCTTTTCTCCATACATAATTTGTTGTATGGTATCGGTCATCGGTTGAGGAGCCACTTTACAGATTTCCTTATCCGCACCTAATAATGCATTCACAAAACTACTTTTTCCTGCTTTTACCTCTCCAACAATTACAAACATGTAAGGCTCCTTGATTCGATTTCTCAAATCGCTTACCGTAGTTGCCATTTCCTCATGCCCTATTTTTACTGTCAGATCATGTAATTGGCGAACCAACTCATCTATTTTAATCCTATAGGTTTTGAGGGATTCATTAAATAATTCTGCCATTTATTATGATTATTTTTTTCCTATGGCTTTGCCATAGGCTACAGGATGTCGCCCTTTCAGGGCTTTTGTATCTTGTTTTTTATAAAGACCTTTTGACTTAAAAAATCACCAAAAGGTAACTACTTATACAACTATGCACAGTCAACAATAAACAACCAAAACTTTAAATTTTTGGAATTGCAGATTTAGCAAGTGTGATAACAGCTTCTGGTCCCTGACAAAATAAAAGATCTAAAATACTCAAATTTGGTAAAAAACCCGTTTTTTCCATAAATACCTGCTGATATTCAACTAATTGGTAATACTTATCCAAAGTTGATTCCTGTATTTTAGGAGAAATTGTATTTCTTAAATCCACTATTTCTATGGAAGGCACCTTAACATAACTTTCTGTAAAACGTACAGTTGTCTCTATTTGAAATAAATGAATAAAGTAATCTAATATAGATTTATTAAAATCAAATAAACGCTTCTGCTTTTCAAATAATAATTGTTTAATATCATCAGAATAATATTCAAAATAAGGAGACTTTCCATAAGCTGATTGTATAGCAGTCCAATATTTTCGTTGCCAGGAGGTATGGTAGCAGATCGATACATCTGTTATAGATTGCTGTTGGTTTTTACCTTTTTCTAGAGGAATAGATAAGGATAATGGACCATTGGCAGAAGCAATTTGAAATCTATTTCTGTAAGACCTTTTTATGTAATTTTCTTGTTGTTCAATTAAAATAATGTTGAAACTGAAAAATTTTGAAAGGTAAGGTATGGAAGGGAAGCATTGAAGTTCTAATAAGGCAGTTTCTCTTTGCATTTGGCAAAAATAATAGTTCTTGCGTGAGAAGAAAAATAAAAAGCAGTTAGTATAAACTAACTGCTTCATTTTTTACGTGTTTCTTTGAGACTAAACCAAACTGGTTAAAATTTTTATATAGGTTTCATAGTGCAGAAATCAATTAATGGGAGATTTCAAAACCATAAGGGGAACGTTCTAGAATGAAGTAATTTGCGTGTCACAAAAGTAAGATATTTTCTAACATATTGCAATAATTACTAATGAATTAAATTTATATTAGAAGAATCTTCCAACCCAATATATAGAGAACTTGTTTAGATTAGTTTTTAGTTGATTCATTTTTACAAGAAAACCCTTGACAAGTTTATCGAGGTAGTTGACAGTTGACGTTAAAGAAGTTCAAGCGCAAGAATCAAGTTCAAGTTCAAAACGTAACGCTGGCAAGCGTCTGGGGTCAACATCTCGG
>CAYOBX010000380.1:0-307 GCA_964402245.1 uncultured Saprospiraceae bacterium
ATCCCCTACTAAAGAAGAAGAAATAACTGAAGCAGAAGTTGTGGCAGAAGAAGCTATAGAGACCGAAGTGGAAGCACCTGCTGAAGCAGAAGTTGTGGCAGAAGAAGCCGTAGAGGCAGAAGCAGAAGCACCTGCCGAAGTAGAAGTTGTGGCAGAAGAAGCTGTAGAGGCAGAAACAGAAGCACCTACGGAAGCTGAAATTGTAGCAGAAGAAACCGTAGAGGCAGAAGCAGAAGCACCTGCTGAAGCAGCAGTTGTGGCAGAAGAAGCCGTAGAGGCAGAAGCAGAAGCACCTACGGAAGCTGAA
>CAYOBX010000380.1:407-6219 GCA_964402245.1 uncultured Saprospiraceae bacterium
TAGCAGAAGTAGCCGTGGATGCAATAGCAGAAGCACCTGCTGTAGCAGAAGTTGTGGCAGAAGAAGCCGTAGAGGCAGAAGCAGAAGCACCTACGGAAGCTGAAATTGTAGCAGAAGTAGCCGTGGATGCAATAGCAGAAGCACCTGCTGTAGCAGAAGTTGTAACGGAAGAAGCCGTAGAGGCAGAAGCACCTGCGGAAACAGAAGCTGTAGCGGAAGAAGTCGTAGATACAGAAGCGGAAGCACCTGCTGAGGCAGAAGTTGTGGCAGAAGAAGCCATAGAGGTAGAAGCAGAAGTACCTGCTGAAGCAGAAGGTGTAGCGGAAGAAGCTGTGGATACGGATGCAGAAGCACCTGCCGAAGTAGAAGTTGTGGCAGAAGAAGCAGTGGATACAGTAGCGGAAGCACCTGCTGAGGCAGAAATAATGGAGGAAGTTTCCGTATTAGATCAAATAAAAGAGGAGGCAACATCCAAGGAAAGTGCCATTGTTCCTATAAATAATGAAGCATTAATGTCTATGCTGGGTGGAAGCAAAGTGAACTTAGGAAAAATTTCAACCTCAGTTGATAAAGATGGAAATCTGTTCGTAGAATTGATTAAGTCGGATTAGTTCTACACAGATTAATTTTTATAGCCTGGCTAGCTAACGCCAGCTCGGCAAATAGGGATTTTGGAGGCAGCAATTCTAAAAAATGGCTTTGAAAAGCCATTTTTTAGAATTGCTGCCTCCAAAGAACCCTACTTACGAGACTTGAACAAGCAATAAAAGTCCCAGAGGACTATAAGTTAATTGATTGGTATTCACTAACTGAATTGGAATTGAAACTTAATTCGCCTAGCAGTTGATTTATTTCGCAGTTTCTTTTAGAATATTGGTTATATCTCCTTTGTGAAATAATTGGAAGCCTTTTAGTAAATTCAATAAACCCCATTCATCTTTTTCAGAAAAAGACATATTCATTTCTAGGGAGAGGTTCTTAAATTTTTCTGTTCGACCGAAGTTCCTGTTAATCCATTCTTTGAGCATGGTAGTAGAGTTTTACGTATAGCGTTTAGGCTCATGTCTTAGCCTTCAGGCTAAGAATCATTGTTTGCCACTCAATCGAAGTTGAAATAATTTCGCAAGTAATTCGTTTTTTACGCAGCCATTTTCACTCCGAGTATTTTTTGCCGATTCTTTTTTTACGTAGCCGTTTTAATTCTCTGAGTATAATTTGCTAAACCCACTTAATCGAAGTCGCCTCTCTTTTTGGCTAGTAATCCTTTTTTGCGTAGCCATCTATTTTTTCACTTTCATCTTGCTAAACAATTTCAATTCATTTTCAATTTCCTCTAAACTCTGAATTTTCTCTGCCAATCTTTTATCCTCCTTATACTTCTCATATTCTTTAGACGCAATTTCATCAGCTATCTTCTTTTGAATTTTACCAGCATGTTCTAATATTTCTCTATCGTTTATGATTAAGATGTCATTTAGTTTCTTAATCCAATCTTTCATATACATTGGTTTCTTAGCTTTTGCTTGTGATTCTGCAAATGCAAGATATTGTTCTACTAAAAGATTGAGTTGCTGTAATTCATCTTCAGTTAAGTAATTCTTTGCAATTGTAATATCTGTCTTTCTTATTTTGTTTCCTTTCCAAGCTGTCAATCCCATATTAGGTTTACTTGCATCAATTCTTTTCTTTATTAATTCAGCAGCAGTATTTTGATGTATTGCCCAATGAAGTTTATTCTGAATTGTTGCATAAAATTCTTGAGAAAACTCAGATTTGCTATCATAATCAATACTTGTTGTATAAATGTCTTTGACTTTTTGATAAAAGATTCTTTCTGAACTTCTTATATCTCGAATTCTTTCAAGAAGTTCATCAAAGTAATTCATTTGATTTCCTGATTTCAAACGTTCATCATCAAGAATAAATCCTTTGATTAAATATTCTTTAAGTCTTTGTGTTGCCCAAATTCGAAATTGAGTCCCTCTATGTGAATTTACTCTATATCCAACAGAAATAATAACATCAAGATTATAGTATAAAATTTCTCGCCTAACTTTTCTTTTTCCTTCTTGTCGAACTTGTGCAATTTTTACACAAGTTGAGTCTTCAATTAATTCTCCACTCTTATAGATATTCTTAATGTGTCTTAATATTGAAGTTCTATTTGTTTGAAAAAGCTCTTCCATTTGGTATTGATTCAACCAAACAGTTTCATTATCTAAAACTACTTCAATCTTAGTTTGCCCGTCTTCAGTTTGATAAAGAATTATATTGCTATCCATCTACAAAAAGTTATTGGTTTTGAACTTGTGCAAATCTACACAAGTTGATTTTGTTTTCCAACTTTTTGTTTGATTTTCTCATCATGGCCCATAACGTCCTCGCATAGCTGATGTAGCTGGCGGCGGGATGGCTTTTATGTTTAGCTTTCACTGCCAGCTATAGCGTCGGGTAGGTCGGGGGCTCACGCCCCTCAGAACGGTACGGGATACTAATGAGACCATGATAATTTGCCAGACAGCGTCTGGCAAATTGGATAATATTGATACAACAACCTCATATATTGCAAATTACTTCTGCTAAGTCCTCTACCGTATCGAAGAGATAAATCTTTTGAGAGATTTACCAAAAGAGCCTTACCATATTCTGCTTTTAGTTTTCCACCTTGTTCATATTCAACAATGTGCTTGCCTATCTCCCAATTGGGTTCGGTTTGTTCTTTTTTCTTGCTGAGGCAGAACGTCCCCGCATCGGCGGCGTGGCTGGCGACGGGCTGCTTTTGCGTGTTGGCTTAACTGCCAGCCATGAACGCTGATGCAATGTAATCATTATATTACACTACAATTAATATTAAAAAACAAACAATGTGTTTGCAACTGTCTTTTGTACAAAAATATATAGAATCCTGTGATAATAACTTTAAAAAACTATATCAAAATTATTTTCTATAACCAAATAACATTTCAATTACGAGAAGGATAATAGTTGAAAAAAAAAATAATGTTTGTTTTTCCTTTAAATAAAAAGAATAATGGATAACTTTGGGGTGAAAACGAAAAAACATTATGCTCTGAGTAACTTTTGGGAGTATTATATAGAGAAAATACGCATTTATATATAGTCATAATAACTTGTGACTCTCTCTAAAAACACCGTCTTTATAATGTATATTTCTAATTATTCTTTAATAAAAAAATATCGATAAGATGAAGCGAAATTTGACCCTATGTGTATTATTTGCATTTGCTTTTGTATTTACAAGTGTTAACACATTTGCTCAAGGTGATATTCCTTTCGGAGATTTACCACCTACAAATGAATTTGGTAAATGCTACGCTAAGTGTAAAATTCCTGATGTTTTTGAAACAGTAAGCACTCAGGTATTAGTTAAGGAACAAGCATCTAAGTTATCTAAAGTTCCAGCTCAGTACGAAACTCAGTCAGAAACTATTATGGTTAAGGAAGGAAGAACTGACTTAAAAGTGATTCCTGCTACTTACAAGACTGTTACTGAACAAATATTAGTAGAATCTGAAAAAACTAAAGTAAGAACAATTCCTGCTACTTACAAAACAGAATCTCGTCAAGTATTGGTTTCTGAAGCTAGAGGCCAATGGGTGAAGAAAAAGAAAGATCCTAACTGTTTTTCTGATAATCCAGAAGACTGTTATATTGCTTGTTACGAAGAAATTCCTGCAAAGTACAGAACGGAAAGGTATAAAGTATTAGCTACTCCAGCTCAAACTACTGAGACGGTTATTCCTGCTAAGTATACTACTGTTACTAAACGAGTAATTGATGAGCCAGCAAGAACTGTTGAAGTTCCAGTTGAGCCTCAGTATAAGACGGTGAAGAAGACGATCTTAGTTTCTCCAGAAGCAACTACGGAGACTATTATTCCTGCAGAATATAAGACCGTTACAGAAAAGAAATTAATCAGCAAAGGTGGTTACACTGTTTGGACTGAGATTCTTTGTGCTTCTAAGACTTCTACTTCTACAGTAAGAGCGCTTCAAAAAGCATTAAATGATTTAGGGTATAACGCTGGTGTTGTTGATGGTATCTTGGGTTTAAGATCTCAAACTGCTTTACAACAATTTCAAACTGATAAAGGTCTTCCTTTAGGTAACTTGAATATCGAAACTTTAAAAGCTCTTGGTATTAACTACTAATCAGGATTAGGATTTGTAAGATTTTAGGATTAATAGGATTTTCATTCGTGCTAATCTAAAATCTTACTATTCAGCTTTAGTTTCTCTAAAAAGAGGGTATATCTTAACGGATATACCCTCTTTTTTTGGATTAGGATTTGTAGGATTTTAGGATTTGTAGGATTCTAATCGTGCTGTATCACGTTTCATAATCCTAAAGGGTTTTCTTATAAAAAGAATATTGCCTAAAAAATCAAGTTACAAACTTCAAATATCGGCATGGTGCTAAACTCAAAAGAGGATGCGATGGTCGAAGTTTGTAACTTCGACCCAATATTTTTAACGTTTTTAGCCTAATTTTTAGCGAATACTTTTTTATAAGAAAACCCTTCATAATCCTACTAATCCTTAAATCCTAGAATCCTAATCCTTTCTCCAAATAATTCTGCACATACTCTCCTACTCCATCTTCTAAGCTCCAGAAAGATTTTTGATAACCGGTATCTATAGTCTTATCCATATCCGCTTCTGTATAATATTGGTACGTATCTCTAATATCTATCGGCGTATCTATGAATTGAATATTAACCGGAATATTCATTGCTTTGAAGGTGGCTATTACCAAATCTTGAAAACTTCGAGCTTTGCCTGTTCCTACATTATATAACCCACTTTTTGGTAGCTTTTCCATAAAATAATGGCATATGGATACTACATCTTTTACATAGATAAAATCTCTTGATTGGGCACCATCGGTAAAATCTGGATGATGAGATCGAAATAATTTCATTGACCCTGTTGATTTTATCTGCTTAAAAGCATGAAAGACTACGGAAGCCATTCTATTTTTATGGTACTCGTTAGGGCCATATACATTAAAAAATTTAAGCCCGTACCAAGATGGTGGGGCTATTTTCTGAGCTAAAGCCCATCTATCGAAATTATTCTTTGAGATTGCATAGGGATTCAATGGTTGAAGTGCTTCCAATATATGATGATCGTCTTTAAAGCCCATTTGTCCTAAACCATAGGTAGCTGCACTAGAGGCATAGACTAGTGGTATTTGAGAGGCAGCACAAAATTTCCAGATCTTTTTGGAATAAGATAAGTTGAGTTGATGAAATACTTGGTGATTCTTTTCGGTAGTATCGGTTCTTGCTCCTAAATGATAGACCTTCTTGATCTCGGATCCATTCATTAATAGCCAATCAAATAGCTGCGTTCTGTGTACTCTATTAACATATTGCTTTCTGTGCAAATTCTTTTGCTTCAATACTGTTTCAAACTCATCTGTTATAATGATTTGATCTTGACCAATATTATTTAAATTGGCTAATAAGCAACTACCTATAAATCCTGATGCACCTGTTAGTAGAATCATATAAAATTGTAGAAGTCAGGGGGCAGATCACTGCGCTGTCAGGAGTCAAATTTATAATAGACTTGTTACTCTTTAAGAAGTGCTTCTATGAAATTTGGATTTTTTCGATAGTTTGTCTTAAAAAATTAGTGCATAGCCGAGCTACGGACTCATTTTTTAAGGCAAAATAGCGAGAAAAGACATTTTCAGAGGAGTGTTTCTTAAAGGGTAACAAGTCTAATGTTGACTATACTACGGACAGGATAGATTGCCGAATTTATTTTTGAAGTAGACTTCCCAA
>CAYOBX010000381.1:0-6210 GCA_964402245.1 uncultured Saprospiraceae bacterium
TATGTTTACTGTATTTTTTTAGAGGTAGCGATTTTGCTAGGTTTTTTATAAAAAACCTAGCAAAATCGCTACCTCTAAAAAACTATATTATTTTTTAGCCTGACGGCTATCTCTTTCAGCATCTGTATCTGAGGAGTTAATACAAGAAAAGTCTACCGCTTTTTATGCACATAAGCATCTATGCCTTTATTTTTCAAACTTTTCACATATCGCTTTGCTTCCGCAGAAGAATCGAATCTATCTACAATTAGAGATGCGTAAGCAGAGTTATTAAACTTACCTATAGTGGCATTATCATATCCTTTTGCTTTTAATTTAGCTAGCTCTTGTTCTGCATTAATCATTTGTCGGAAAGACCCAGCCACTACTAAATAAGCTCCATTGGCATTGCTATTATAGGAAGATACATTATTTTGAGCACCTTCATTAGTTGTCCTAGCCTCTGATTCTTCCATTTTTTGTGCCTCAGCTTCTTTCAAGGCAACCAAATCATTAATAGATGGGTCGGTAGGTATATACTTACTAGCCTTTTCTTTTAATGCAGCACCCCCTTCTTTAATAGCTTCTCCGCTCCCTACGATTACACTCCCTGTTTTATTCATACCATCCTTAAGGGCCGCACCAGCCGCTGCCGCTCCTCCAGCAACCGCCGCACCAGTTGCACTGACTCCTTCTTTGATAGAAGAGATTGCATTATCAGCAGATAAATCATAGTTATCTTCCTCATCATAGGCATCTTCTGCTTCTAATGTAGCTGCTTTGCCATTTCCAATTTGATCTAGCGTTTGACTAACAGAAGGGCGATTAGGTTGTTGGGAAATATTTGTTTTGTGATGTTGATAAGCACGATACAAGAAAAAAAGAAATAGACCTATTAGTACAATCGTTATTAGTTTAGCAAACCAATCAGAAGCTCTCATAGTTGAAATTATGTTTTGTGTAGTTTTATTAGATTGAAAATAATGCTTAATATCAAAGCAAGCACCTTCAACTTTACTACCAAAAATAATCATTTTCAACTGTTATTAATAGGGATTAAAGGAAAACTTCCTTTCGAATAGAAATTTGTAAGTTTCAATACGATGACTTATTGTCTTAGCTCCGAGAGTGCTAAGAGAATGCATTGCCTACTATTGAGAACTTATAATATTTGGAGGTAAAGGGAGATTGAAATTGTATTCAAGTTAATTATCAAGCTAAAAATAGTCATATATGTATCTAATTAGATGTCACAAAATCAATATATGAAGTGTTATGTTTGTTATTTTTTATGGGTGTTATTTTAATACTATTCTGAACACAAAAATTATAAAATGAAAATTTATAATTTTTGTAAGATAATTGTCGTTTTAAAAAAAAATATTCTGCTTTGTTTCCATAAAATAAAAATTAAAAAATTCATAGAACATTGATAAGCAATATGATAAGTCAAAAATGAGGAAAAAAATAAAAATTAAAAAAACTAATATCATAAATAAATTTTCAAAAAGTAGTGGAATTAATAAACGGTTTTGATGTATCTTTATCTAAGAAATAACAAGCAACTACTTCTATGAAAAGACAGAACTATAATAAACAACAAATCCTGAATGAGCTGATTTTGAAGTATGAGGACATGTCACAAAAAGAAGCGGTAGTATTTTATGAGGAAGCGGTATTTTTAGATATCGTTAATTACTACCAAAACACAAAAAAAATCGAATCAGCTCTATCAGCAGTGGAAACTGCATTGGCTCAACACAACTATTCTGCGGGCTTATATTTTAAAAAAGCAGAATTGTTATCTCTTTATAGCCATAATCCACTTTTTTTGAAGGATGCTTTAGCTGCAATCGAGAAAGCAGAATCTCTTTCGCCTCAAACATTGGGTATTAAATTACTTAAATCTCAATTGTTTGGTTGGAAAGGAGCATTTGAAGAAGCATTTGAAGTCATTAATGAGATTAGAACGTTCTTACCTGTCTCTAACACTCAAGAATTATCGGATACTTATTATTGCGAAGGCTTATTATATGAGCGCCAGCAAGACTATGAATCTATGTTTGAGGTATGGAAAGAGGCATTATTATTAAACCCTAGGCATGAAGATGTATTCAGCAGAATCCGATTATGTGTAGAATTTAGTGATAAGTATACGGAAAGTATTGAGTTGTTCAATTATTTGATTGATCAAGATCCTTACTCTCACTTGGCATGGTTTCATTTAGGCTTAGCTAAATCAATCTTAGGAGATAGGGAGGAGGCTATAGAAGCTTTTGAATATGCCTATATTATTGATAAAACTTTCAAGTGGGCCTACAAGGAACGCGGAGCAATCTTATTGGAAAATAAGAACTATACAGAGGCACTAGAGTGCTATTTGGAAGCACTAGATCATATCATGCCTGATGGAGATTTATTATACCATATTGGGCTATGCTATCAATATCAAGGAAATATAGAAGCAGCGGTTGATTTGTTTAACAAAGCAACAGATATAGATCCTTATAATGATGAGGTATATTTTAGTATGGGAGAGTGTATGTCTGCTCTAGAAAAATGGTCCAATGCCATTCCTTATTTTAAACAAGCAATTGGCCTAGATAATAGAAGAGAAGAATATTATGCGGCATTGGGTTCTGTTTTCTATAAGTTAGAGAGGTATGATAAAGCATATCAGTGTTTTGACAAGGCAGCAGTATTAGCTCCAGAGCAAACGACTATATGGGTGCAATTTGCTTCTTTTCTTTTCAATGTTGGTTATTACAATGAAGCCTTAGACGTATTAGAGGATGGAGCGCGACATGCTGTTGGGGAAGAATTATCTTATTGTAAAGTTGCTTGTTTATATAAAATAGGTAAGGATAAGGAAGCTATTAATATACTAGCAAATGCTTTGATGGAAGAATATGATAAACATGATCTTTTATTTAATTATGCTCCTGAGTTAGCAGATAATAGTACTTACACTTCTGTAATTAAGTACTATAAAGATTTTTAAATGATAAGTAACGACGAAAGAATCCGTCTAAATGCCGAAGTTATTGTTTTGTCGTTATTAAGATGAGTAGATAGATGATGAAATGCGTAAAATAGGCAGATGATACTTAGGGATGGGTTAAAAATAAATTTACAATTTACGCTGCTTCTTTTGCCTTTCTTTTTCTCCTTGAAAACAGTCATTATATCAACATAACTCCCGTTTTCAAGAAAAAAAATAAGAACAAAATAAGCTACCCTAAATTTGTAAATTTATTTCTACCCCATCCCTTATTTATGGATTCTTCTAAGAACAAAGAAAAAAGGCTTGGCAATTTGTTGCCAAGCCTTTTTTGTATTGAAGTTGTTTAGAGTTTTATGTAGAGCCTGATTAACTATTTACTTCTCCGTTTTAAAGCCTGAATAGTAAATGCTGCTTCAAAATTACTAAGCACTTGTCTTTCATTTCTTTGGAAAAAATCTTCGAAGAACTTAGTGTAGATCGTTTGGTAGATTAAAGCATTTTTATAATTCTTTTGCCTTTGGAGTATTAGGGACATGAGCTGATAGCCTCTAATTTCATTATGTTCTTCTTGCTGTCTTTTTGCAGTGGTAATGCCTCTACTAGTCAATTTAATAGCTTCACTAAACTTTCCTAGTTGATAATGGATATTGCCTAAATTGATTAAGTTCAAGGCTTGTCCTTTTGTATCTTGCGCTATATCTTCAATATACTCATTTGCTTTTTTAGCTAAGAACAAGGCTTTTTTAAATTCTTTCTTAGCCGTATGAATAGCGCTAAGATGTACTAATGCAATAATAGTGGCGCTTTTCTCTATTGCTGGATTAGCTAATTGTTGTACGATTTCAAAATGTGCGCGTGCCTCTTCGAGTTGATGTGCATCATATAGGGTTTGTCCCCATGTATTATGAAATAATAATATAGAGGTATTATTTTTTAGGACACCTTCAAATTTAGTTGCAATAGTCTCTAAGCATTTTAATGCACCATCAGAATACTGAACCTTATTATATAAAATTGCTTGTTGTAAAAGACTAGCCGCTATTAATTGTTTTTGACCAATAGCAGTTGATAACTCTTTTGCTTCTAGTAAATGAGAAAGAGCAATCGTATGATTATGTAAGTGGAGCGCACAAGTACCCAAAGTAATATGTGCTTTTATCGGCTCTTCTTTTAGAAGTAGTTTATTTTCTTTAACTAGTTGTAATACTTTTCTTGCATATATAGCTGCCTGCTTGTATTCTTTTTGATGTAGGAATATATCACATAACAATTCATAGTTCGTAGCTAAAATAGCAGGATTTAGAATCTGAGTATCTTGAATTAATAATTCTTGAGCCTTCCGAGCAAAAGTTAAAGCCTTTATGGAATATTGTCTCAATAAAGTAATCTGCCCTAATAAATTATAGGCTTCAATTTTCCCAATCGTATAATTAGTCGTTTTGCTAAATAATAGTAATTGCTGGGCTAGTTGTTGTGCCTTAACCGTATCTCCTATTTGATAATGAGCTTTAGTTAGCAAGGTCATTAAAGGGAGAGGTGTCATAGCCGAATTATTAGAAGCAATATATAATCGGTGGCAATCTTCTAGTTTATTCAGGGCAAGTTTAGAGATCGTTTCTTCTCCAGAAAAGCGACCTTTAGTCAATAGAATTTTGCACCATAGAATTTGTCCATTTATGGAAAGGTCTGTTCCTTCATTCAACTGACTTTGTAGTAAGGAACGATTGATAATAGAAAGGGCTTCGTCTAATTGGTAGGTTTGTAAGTATTTTTTACTTTCTTCAATTAGTGTTTGCGGTGATACAGTTGTCGGATACTTCTTCAATGTTTGGATATATTCTGGATTAACTTTGGATATTTATTTTAATTTTAGAGAGATTATTGAATGGGGCTAGAGTTTATACCTATCGACATTTTGTGAATATTGAACACGGAGGCATGGAGCACACAGAGAACTATATAATATGAGTGTGTAAAGAATAAAGGAAACTTACATAAGTAATAATGAAATGTGATAGAAATAACACATGAAAAATTAAACACATAGGCATAGATAGTATGTCACGTCAAGCTATGTGAACTACTGTGTGTTTAAAATAGCATCTAATTTTGAATCATATTTGTTTTCCCCCCATTCTTTACACACTCATATAATATTCTCTGTGTGCTCTGTGTCTCCGTGTTAGGCTGTTCAAAATGAGGAAAAAAGTTCTCCTGATTTATGATTGACCAAAGCCCACTCAAAAACTCGGGGAGGAAAAAATCCTATACCTCCGCAATTTTGAACAGCCTATCTCCGTGTTCATACCTACTCAACATAGCCTTCTAGGTGTAATTTAAGTGTTCGTGGATTACCATTTGTGACCACCGTAATAGTAGGTTTTTGACGACCTGCTTTATTTTTACTATCATAGGTGATACCAATAGTTCCTTCCTTACCTGGCTCAATAGGAATAAAAGGATAACTAGGAAAAGTACATCCACAGCTTACGTCTACTTTTTTTATAACGAGTGGTGCTTTACCAACATTTTTAAACTTGAAATCATATTTAATTACCTCTCCTTGTTTTATCTTTCCAAATTCATAAGATAGTTCATCAAATTTGATAGCAGAGCGAGCTTTCTTTTTCTTCTTTTTCTTAGGCTTGGGAGGATCTTCTTTTTTAGCAACAGGTTTTTCTACCTCTTTTTTAATTTCCTCGATAGCATCAGCTGCTTTTTCCTTTACGGTTGCTGCCTTTTCTTCTACTTCCGATTTGATAGCAGTTAGTGTAGGTGTTGCTTCTTTTATTTCTTCTTTCACTGCCATTGCAGCGGGAGCTGCTTTTGTTTGAATAGCTTCTTTAGTAGCTACTACTTTATCAGATACAGCTTCAGTAGTTATTGTGCTTACCTCATTAGTAGCTTCTGTTTCATGAGAATGGCATTGGGTAAGTACAAAACCGAGTGCTAACAAACAAACAAAAAGGACAGATTTAGTTTTCATGAATGATATTTTATTGAACGATATGTAGCAGGTATTGATTTATACGATGGTCAGGATAAAAATGAATAAATAACGTCTACATTTTCTATAATTTATCCTATTTTTTTATAGAAAGTTATATTTCTTATTAAGACTGAAATATCTATCAATGTCACCTATAATATCAAAAATGAGGGCTTTCTCCTAAAAAAAAATATAGCCTGCAAAATCAAGTTACAAACTTGAAAAATATCCATTTGAA
>CAYOBX010000382.1:0-6184 GCA_964402245.1 uncultured Saprospiraceae bacterium
CTCGAAATAAATTAATAATGATATTTGAATCAAGAATAAATTTACCATTCATCAGTATCAATTTTTCTTGATTCTTCAACTGCTATCTTAAAAGTAGTTGCTTCTTCTTCACTCATTACACCTGCTAATTGCAGAATAGTAGGGGGGGATGTTTGGGGTACTTTTGACTCAATTCCTTTAGTAGCATTTTCTGAAGGTTTAGATTCAATCACTTTAATTTTCAATCGCCTTAGTAAAGGTAAAAGGATCTCCCAATCCTTTATGCTTTGGATTTCTAAAGTAATCTTCATAGCTGTAATTTTTAATTTATGGTCAACCAAATATACAATCTTTACAGGAAAATAGTAATATTAGGGGATGAAAACACAACTATGAGTACTATGACAAAAAGAAATTAACATCTACTGTTTTGTAAATAGCTGACTGTCAGGAGCTCTTCAATCCTTCAGTCCTTATTTCCTTCAATCCTTGTACTTACTAGTCCAAAATAATCACCTGCTGACTAATCTGCCCTTCTTCTAATCGAATGGTCATCCAATACACACCAGCATCTATATTAGATACCTCTAATCGGGTATTGGCTTGACGAATGATATGGGTAAGTACTTTTTCGCCAAGTGAATTATAAAGATCAACAATTCCATTTTGATAAGAAATAGACTTATCCAAAGAAAGCAACAAACTACCAGCCGTGGGATTTGGAGCTATAGAGATGCTTTGTTTCAAAGTCTCTTCTTTGGTACTCGTACTAATAGGTCGGCTTTCAATAGATAAGATGGTCAAATGGATAGAATCTGTGGATATATTTACAGGGATAATTTGTCCTTTTGAATCAATTACTTTTAAATCATTTATACTAAATTCAATATTGGTTTGTCTCGCCTCCAATACATCTACAATAACGATAAATCCAACCTCTGCCAATACGCCAAAACCAGTACGCCCTTTTTGATCTTTCTTAGTAATAGCCAAACCATATTGATGATCTAGAAGGTCGTTTTTATCTTCTAAAAATAAATTACTTGGATCATCAGCAAATGAGGAGGGTACTGCTGATGTCGTGATCGCTTGAATATTATTGGAATGATAATCAAAGGAAACCGCTAAGCCTAAGAAATCTGTTATGGGCTGGGCTTCCGATCCGAGTCTTATTGTTGCTGGGATAGTAATAGCATTGCCACCTGCATTTTGCAATTCAATGGTATCACTTGCAAAGTTGATCGCAATAGGAGGTAGCGAAGCGTCTGCAATCAATTCTTTTTTCGTTACATATTGATAATTTTGATCTATGGCATCAAAATCATTTTCGTCAATCAGTCCATTTCCATCACAGTCTGCATGCTTAGCATCTTGATTAAACAGTAATGGAGCGAACCAATCGAAAGCTGCTTGATAATTTGGGGTTATCGTAGCATTTGGTCTAACTGCACCTGCTGTATTATAGCCTAAACCAATCGGTAGTGCATCAAATATATTAACCTGACCATCCTTATCCGTATCTCCTGGAAAAACGCAATCATTGTATTCACAAATTTCTGTACCTCCAACTGAAAATACGGGTAGGCAAAAAGTCTCTTCACAAGAACCCTCTGTAACAGTTAAACATACTTCATATAAACCTAACTCACTGTAAGTATGGGTTACAGTCTCTTCCTTATTTTCAATAATAGTTCCATCTCCAAAATCCCACTTTGCCGAAGTAAAACCGGTAGAAAGATTATGAAATTGTAAGGTCCCTATTTCATTCGTTGGTAAATACCCAAATAGTGCTTGACAGCTAGTATCCGAAGTACTAATTTCAATAAAAGGGATATTCCAAATAATATCACAAAGAGTAGATTTACAAGTACTACCATCGTCCTGTGTTACCTCAAAGTCCACACAAATATTGGTCAATAAAGAAGCATCATTTGCAGGCGTGTATTTGAGACTAGGGTCATTTCCTAAAAATAGACCTGTTTCGTAATTATACCATTCTACTATCTGTGGATGATAAGGTCCAAAATCTGTTGGATTAAATATTTCTATACGGTAAGCAGTTCCGTTTTTTTCCTTTTCTAATTGAAATTGACAATTATTATTTCCGATAAGATACTCTAAACAAGTAATGGATATATTGGTCAATGCTGTACTACATCCCATACTATCAGGAAGTAGCTCAAAAGAGAATTTGATCAATGCTCCATCTTCAAAATCTAAGGAAGGATTCTCAGGAACGAGTAACTCCCCATCATTGACGGATAAGATCACCCATTCACAATCCGATAAACCTAAATCTCCAACTTTAGTCACCACACCCACTTTTTCACAATCTTGGGCAGTACTGTATAGTGACAAGAATAGGCCTACTAATAGTAGGAGCAATTTAGGTCTAAATTGTAACATATCGGTTGTATTATAGGTTGTGAGGGTAATTTTCCTCTTAAATCTGAAATTTACTCATTTGTACATGGAATCATTTCGACTATTGAGATAATAAAATGACAGTATTTTACAAAAATGCATTTCTTAGATACTATTTACAATAACAATTCTTTACTTTTGTACAAAGTAGCTAATAATATAAAAAAACATAAATAATTGTTTATCAGTACTTTAAAAGCTATATTCATATACATATAGTTCTTTCTATTTGAAAACATACCCGTGGCAAATAAGAAAAACATTAACCACTAATTCACTAATTCATTTAACTCCTTTTTCTAATTAGTGAATTCGTGTTTGTAGACTCCCTAAAGCATAGGAAACCATGTAATTCACTAATTGGAGTCAGTACCTTTTCTAATTAGTGAATTAGTAGTTTGTTTTTTTGTGCTTGATTCAATCGAATGTTATAGGTTCTCGCAGAGTCCATTAAAAAAAAGTCCAGATGCTAAGCAATAAACTATACACTTTATTACAAGCCCTATCCAAACAAGATCTTCAGCGGTTTAAAAAATTTATTGGTTCTCCTTACTTTAATGAAAACCAGCAATTGATCCAATTATTTGATCTACTACATCCTTTTCTAAAAAAGTCTACCAAACAAGATGCCTTAACTAAAGAAAATACTTGGGCTAAATTATTTCCAAAACAAACTTATAGTGATACTAAGATGAGGCGAATCTGTTCTGATCTGACCAAGCAAGTGTATAGTTTTATGTCCATTCAAAAATTTAAAGAAGAAGAGTTAGTACAAAAATCCTTTCTATTGGATACACTGAACGATGCTACCTTGACTAAACAATATGACAGCGTTTATAATACGATCCAAAAAGACAGTAATAAAGGAACGGGAAAAAGTGCTAATTATCATTACTACCAACATTTATTATTAGCGAATCAATATCAATATCAAGCAAAGCAACGCAAACCTTTTTTAGAAGTATTCAAATCTGCCGATCATCAATTAGATTGTTTTTACTTTTTGACCAAATTAAAAAATCATTGTGCAGAATTAAATAATAAAAGTAGTCTCCAAATTTCGGGAGGATTGAAAATCTTGCCCAATCTATTTACTTATTTAGACCAAGAAGGATTTGCTCAAGTGCCTAGTATAAAAGCCTATTTGTTAGTGATAAAATTATTAACAGTACCAGAAGAAGAGCATTTTTTTTGGGAGTTAAAAGAATTTATCGCCACTGAAAAGACTATTTCTAAAAGCGATCTAAGCGAATTATATGCTCATTTAATGAATTACTGCGCGAATAAATTAAATGGAGGGAATACCGATTATTATCATCATTTATTCGATCTTTACAAAGTAGCATTAGCTAAGAAAGTCATTATCGAAAAAGACCGATTAGATTTCCAACATTATAAAAATATTATTGGTATCGGTCTTAAAGTACAAGCTTATGGTTGGGTAGAACAGTTTATCCAAAACTATACTCAATTTTTAATTCCCAACAAACGAGAAAATGCATTGAACTTTAATCTAGCTAAAGTGTATTTCTCTCAACAGCAATATGAAAAGGTTATTGAGCAATTAAGCACCGTTACCTACAAGAATCATATTTATGCAATTGGGGGCAAAACTATTTTAATAAAAACTTATTTTGAATTAAAAGAATATCAGGCTCTTGATTCTTTGATTGATAGTTTTAGAATCTATATCAGGAGGAATAGAATTATTTCTAGAGAAGTTCAGCAGCAAAATTTAAATTTTTTACGATTTGTAAAAAAGGTTGCAGGAACACTCCCTAAGGATACTAAATCTATTGAGAAAATTACGAATCAAATTCATAAGTGTAAAGCATTAGCTGGGAAGAAATGGCTCTTAGAAAAGATAGAGGAATTAAGTTAAAAAGAGGGACAGAGTAGTTAAACACAGAGGCACAGAGCACACAGAGGTAACCATTTTATAACTCTGTGCGCTCCGTGCCTCTGTGTTCAATCATTTTCGTCTTTCGCCAGAAAGACTAACTAGCCTCTCAAAAACAATATTTTCACAATGGCAAAAATAGCCTTAGAAGGTATGCGGTTTTATGCATATCATGGATTTTATCCAGAAGAGCGAAAGACAGGTACTCACTTTGAGGTAGATGTGCATATAGAAACTTCTTTTTCTCGAAAGGTTTATACCGATGACTTATATAGTACAATCAATTATGAGACGGTCTATTTTATTTGTAAGGCGGCTATGAAAAAGCCCAGTAAATTAATTGAAACAGTAGCTGCTAGAATTATTATTGGCTTACAAAAACAGTTTAATTCTAGTAAAATTGAAAATATCACCGTTCGTATTAGAAAAGAAAATCCGCCATTGGGAGGAGAAGTAAAAAATGCTACCGTTGAATTAGACAGCAACTTTGCTCCTTCTTGTGGACGTTGTGGAAAACATTTGGTTTGTTTTGATAGACCTGGCGGTTGTTGGTGTATTAAAAATAATGTCAATGCACAGCAATTGAGCCGGTATCAATCGCAATTTTATAAATGTAAATGTAATGACTGTCCGCAGAATTAAATTGAAGAATCAATCAAACAAATCAAGTGTCTACTACCAGTAACAAACTTGAATTTTTCTAGTAAAATCGGGCATAGTCTTTGGGGATATTGTACTTTTACACTGCCTTCAATCTTGTACCTTAGCGATATAAATATAGGAACATATGCTCCTATATTTCTTTAGAACAAAAAGCGATGTTACTAAAATCGAATGTATATTCACATTTCGCTGAAATGAAATTTTAATAAAAACAATTTGAAGAATCAAAAATCATAAAGTATAGAATAAAGCTTTTAGCAGCCGGCAAGCAGTAGCTTTTAATAGTTTTTTAGAGGGAGCGATTTAGTTTTGTTTTTTTGAAAAAAACAAAACTAAATCGCTCCCTCTAAAGAGTTATATTAAACATACTTGTTGCCGAGTGTTAGGCAAAATTCCTATAATTTGCTGATTATCAACAAAACGATTTTTTATTTTTCAATATGATTTCAGCGAAATGCGAATACATAGATATTAAAAATATAAGATAAATGTCACAATTACCTGGTGCTGGTACCGTAAAATTAAAAGCAAAAGATTTCGCTACTGACCAAGACGTTAGATGGTGTCCTGGTTGTGGTGACTATTCCATATTAAAGCAAGTCCAATCAGTATTGGCAGAATTAGAAGCGAACAAAGATGAAACCGTATTCATTTCAGGTATTGGTTGTTCTTCTCGTTTTCCATACTACATGAATACGTATGGGATGCATTCCATTCATGGACGTGCGCCTGCGGTAGCTAGTGGTTTAAAATTGGCTAATCCAAATTTAGACGTTTGGATTATTACGGGAGATGGAGATGGTTTCTCTATTGGTGGTAATCATATGATTCATGGCTTGAGAAGAAATTTGGATGTCAATATTTTGTTGTTCAACAACCAAATTTATGGCTTAACCAAAGGACAATATTCTCCAACTTCAGAGGTGAATAAGAAAACGAAATCTACGCCATTTGGTTCTTTGGATCATCCAATCAATCCTTTAGCTTTAGCAATGGGAGCAGATGCTACCTTTATTGCGAGATCAATGGATAGAGATCCGAAGCATTTAAAAGCAATGCTGAAGCGAAGTAAGGCACATAAAGGCACTTCCTTATTAGAAATCTATCAAAATTGTAACATCTTTAATGATGGTGCATTCTTTACTTTCACAGAAAAAGCTAGTAAACCAGATACTACTATTTATTTAGAACATGGCCAGCCATTACTTTTTGGCGCAG
>CAYOBX010000383.1:0-2443 GCA_964402245.1 uncultured Saprospiraceae bacterium
GCATCCTACTAATCAAATAATCCTATAAATCCTAGTCCAAGGTGGAGGCACTATAGCTAAACAAGTGATGTGATCAAGTAAATTGTAAATATTAACAAGGTCGCTTAGCGCATCCTACTAATCAAATAATCCTATAAATCCTAGTCCATGAAAGTAGCAGTCTACCGAAAAGCACACTTCAATGCCGCACATCGCCTACATAATCCAAAATGGTCTGCTCAGAAAAATAAAGAAGTCTTTGGTGTGTGTAATAACCCCAACTATCACGGGCATAACTATGAGATGGAAGTAAAAGTAGTAGGAGAGGTAGACCCAGAGACGGGCTATGTAATTGACCTAAAAATTTTAAAAGATATTATAAAAGCGCAAATAGAAGATCGTTTCGATCACAAGAATCTCAATCTTGATACCGAAGAATTTAAAAAGCTTAATCCAACCGCTGAAAATATTTGCTATATTATTTGGCAAATTCTTACCGAACACTTAGATAATAAATATGAGATACAAGTTCGACTATATGAGACCCCTCGAAATTATGTAGAGTATCCTGCTTGATTTCAGCTCTTAATATTATACTGATCAATGACCGACTTTAGATTCTCTTTTTGCGCTTCATTCATCCATCCAACATTGATTTTGTCTGTTTTGAAAGTAGTACCATCTTTTTTTCTTATCACAAAATCGAACTGATCCAATAAGGAAATAATTCCTTTGTACTGTTGAAAAATCAACTGATCCTCTTTCTCAATAATTAAGGATTTAATCGCTGATTCTTTAAGATTTACTAGGTAGCGAGTATCTGGTATGTAGAGCCTTAGTTGTAGACCTTGCTCTTGCTTTAGCAATTCTATAAAAGAAGGTTTTTGTAGGTAGTCAAATAATAAAATAGTTAGCAGGAAAGAACTACCAATAGCTAAAAAAATAGAGCTTATTGTTGTATCTAAAAAACTGGATAATGCCCAGTTAGCTAGGATTAAAAGAATCGCTGTTATAAATAAGGTAGTTCTTATCCTACAATAGTTGATGAACCATGATTTGTTGGAGAGAATAGTGTGTTTTGACATTGTTGTTTAGATTTTACAAAAAAATCTTGCTGTCGCAAAGTCTTTGCGCCAACAAGATATTGGATATAGTCTATTGATTATTTAAAAAATTGCCAAAGAAACCTGCTTTTTCAAAATCCTCTAACACTTTTTTCTCAAGAGGCGTCTTTTTTACGATCGGATGCTTTTCCCAAAACGCTGGATTATAAGGAGCTTTACTAGCTGCCGCTAAATCATCTACATTTTTTTTCGTTTTTCCAAATGTATTTTGGATAGCATCAAAAATGGCATAACAATAGAATAAGCTATTTACATCTATGGTATAAGCAAATTGCTCATTTTTATGGATAGAAAAATTAACATTGGTCTGGATAAAATCTAATATCATTCCTCGTTCTAAATCTTTTTTGTAAGTAAACTGGAAGGTAAAAGTTGGTTCCCGTACCTGTAGATTTGGATTGTCTATCTCTATTCCCATCGAATGAGGAATAACCGATTTCATTTGATAAATTTCATAAGTCTCTGTATCTATATAGTACCAATTTTCAATTAATAAAGTATTCTGTTTATCACTTGCATTTTTAGGAATGCAATGTATTATCGCAATTTCTTGCCCATTGGCTTTTTGAAGAAATTGATCCACTTCCACCTCATACTCATTCAATTTATTAGATAGTGCTACATAAGCAGTCTTTTTCTTTTTCTTTCTTTTTTTTGACGTAGAATAAATAGGAAATGCTCTAGTAAAATAAGAAAAATTCGTAAAACGTAAAATACCTTCTTTTTTGATTTTTCCATATCTCCCTTCTACTACTTCCCAGCTTTCAATTTTTTTATTGGAGAAGTGAATATTCACAAAAGATTCGATAGCTTCTGTATACTGCCCATCTATTTTAGAAAGTTGCCTATAAAAGCCTTTTCCGCTATAAATTTGCTCGGCGGCCATTGCTTTTTGATAGGCTTTTTCCGCTAGTTGTATAGCATATTTGCCGTCTGCTACAGCAGTTGGTAATTCTAAAATTGCAGCAGCTAAAGTGATGTCTATGCTATCAAGAGTACTGAGGACATAGCTTTGTGTTTCATATAATAAATGACTGATTTCGAGAGTCGTACCTAATGGCACATCAACTAATTCAAAAGCGCCTACATCATTGGAAATTGTACCCTGTGTACCTGCTAAATCATAAGAGATCGTTGCATAAGCGATTGGATCGCCAGTTTGTGCATCTTTGATATGGCCAATAATTGTTTTTTGTTCTTGAGAAAAGAGTACTCCTACACAAAATAATAAAAGGAAAGTATAAAGTGATTTTTTCATGACATATTGGTTTATGTTTTCAATAAAGAATTCCTAAGGACACTTCAAAGATGTAGTAAAAGAAATAATTATTTAAGAAATA
>CAYOBX010000383.1:2543-6177 GCA_964402245.1 uncultured Saprospiraceae bacterium
CCCTTTATAACGCGTTGTGCAGGATAAATCTAATTAAGGGTAGCAATTCTATATTCAGGGGGCGTAAAGTCTAATTCATCGACCTATGATGAAAGAGTATTAGGATCGTAAGTTCTCAACACCACTTAAACGTCAGAATTAGGATTTATAAGATTTCAGGATTAGTAGGATTTTGAATCATGCTACTGTTCAAAATCCTGTAAATCCTAAAATCCTACGAATCCTAATTCTGACAGTGATTGGTGTTTGGAGAACTCACTTAGAATCTTCTTAAAGTGCTAAAACCTTGATTCGCATAATATAGGAATAAATAAAAAAAGCGGAGAAAACTAATTTTCTCCGCTTTTTTAGGACAGGTTGAGTTGAATCTAGCAAGCTCCAACGGAGCGACATCTTATAACCCATGACGCTAGTCATGGGACTATCGAGTCAAATACATAGCTGCATTTCGCTCCAATTCTCTAAAATAAGGATCTTTTAAGTCTTTAATAAAACGAATCGCTTCACCTGTAGACTTCATTTCAGGGCCTAAAGACTTATCTACATTGGGGAATTTGTTGAAAGAGAAGACGGGCACTTTAATCGCATAGCCCTCTAAGTCTTTATTAAAAGTAAAATCTTTCAATTTGTGCGTCCCCATCATCACCTTAGTGGCAATATTAAGATAAGGAATCTTATAAGCTTTAGCAATAAAAGGTGTAGTTCTAGAGGCCCTTGGGTTAGCTTCAATAACATATACCTTGTCATCTTTGATAGCAAATTGGATATTGATTAACCCTTTTATTTCTAGCGCAAACGAAATCTTTCGAGCATACTCTTCCATCTTAGCTAGTACATCCTCTGATAGGCTATAAGAAGGTAATAAAGCAGAACTATCTCCCGAGTGAATTCCTGCAGGTTCGATATGCTGCATGATCCCCATGATGTGTACATCTTCTCCATCACAGATGGCATCTACTTCTGCTTCAATCGCTCGCTCTAAAAATTGATCGACTAATACCTTGTTATTAGGCATATGCTTGAAGATCGTCAATACTTGACGTTCTAGTTCTGCGTCATTGATCACAATTCTCATTCTTTGTCCACCTAATACATAAGACGGTCTAACCAATACGGGATACGTTACTCTATTGGCGATTTCTAATGCTTCATCTACATCTTGTGCGGCACCATATTTTGGATAAGGAATCTCCAATTCTTTGAGCATATCCGAGAAAGCACCTCTATCTTCTGCTAAGTCTAAAGAGGTAAAGCTAGAGCCAATAATCTTGATGCCTTTTTTATGGAAGGTCTCCGCTAATTTCAATGCAGTTTGGCCACCTAATTGAACAATAATACCTTCTGGTTTTTCTAATTCAATAATCTCTTCTAGGTGTTCCCAATAAACAGGTTCGAAGTATAATTTATCTGCTATATCAAAATCAGTAGAAACCGTTTCAGGATTACAGTTAACCATAATCGCTTCATAGCCTGCTTCTTTGATGGCCATGATTCCATGCACACAGCAATAATCAAATTCAATACCCTGTCCAATTCTATTAGGACCAGAGCCTAAGATCATGATCTTTTTCTTATCAGAAGGAATACTCTCGTTTTCTGTATCGAAAGTAGAATAGAAATAAGGCGTTTGTGCTTCAAATTCTGCGGCACAGGTATCCACTACTTTATAAGTTCTTCGAATGCCTCTCTTTTTTCTTTCCTTCGTCACATCCTCTTCTTCTATTCTTAATAACCAAGCAATTTGCGCATCTGAATAACCCAACGATTTTACTTCTCTAAAGAAATCTGTTGGAATATCTTCAGGTACATTATATCGTAATAATTGATCTTCAATTTTGACCAATCGCTTAATTTGGTTGATGAACCAAGGATCAATCTTTGTTAATTTATGAACGGTTTTTCCAGGCACTCCTAAACGAAGGGCATCTTTCAGTCGATAAATTCTATCGGCACTAGCATGTTCTAAACGTCTTAGAATATCGTCTGTTTTAATCCATTCTTTTTTATCGGCACCTAATCCTGCCCTGCCATTTTCTTGAGATTGACAAGCTTTTTGTAAAGCCTCTAAGAAGGTACGACCAATCGCCATTACCTCTCCTACAGATTTCATCTGTAAGCCTAGTTTGTCTTCTGCGCCCCAGAATTTTTCAAAATTCCAACGAGGCATTTTAACAATTACATAATCTAAAGAAGGTTCAAAATAAGCAGAAGTTGTTTGGGTAATTTGATTTTTCAATTCATCCAAAGTATAACCTAGTGCTAATTTCGCTGCTATTTTAGCAATCGGATAACCTGTAGCTTTACTTGCTAAAGCAGAAGACCTAGATACCCGAGGATTAATTTCAATAACGATCCATTCTTCTGTCTCAGGATTTTGAGAGAACTGAATATTACAACCACCTGCAAAATTACCTAAGGAACGCATGGCATGAATTGCTTGATTTCGCATTTCTTGATAAGCGGTATCAGAAAGCGTCATGGCTGGTGCAACCGTTATACTGTCCCCTGTATGGATACCCATTGGGTCCAAGTTTTCAACCGTACAAATAATAACGACATTATTAGCGGCATCTCGCAATAACTCCAACTCATATTCTTTCCAGCCAAGCACCGCTTTTTCTACTAATACCTCGTGTGTTGGAGAAGCATTTAGGCCATTTCGTAACTTTTCATCAAACTCTTCTGCCGTATGAACAAAACCACCACCAAAACCTCCTAGTGTATAAGAAGGACGAATCACCAATGGAAAACCAATTTTTTGTGCCGCTTCTTTGCCTTCCAAAAAGGAGTTGGCAATATGAGAAGGAGCAACTGCTAAACCAATGTCTATCATCAATTGGCGGAAAGCCTCCCTATTCTCTGCCAATTCAATCGCATCTAAATCTACACCGATCAATCGCACATTATATTTATCCCATACCCCTTGCTTACCTGCCTCAATCGCCAAGTTTAAAGCAGTCTGTCCACCCATTGTTGCCAAAACGGCATCAATTTGTCGCTCCTCTAATATTTGAACGAGACTTTCTACAGTTAATGGTAATAAATAAATATGGTCAGCGGTGACCGGGTCGGTCATAATAGTGGCAGGGTTGGAATTAACTAAGGTGACTTCAATTCCTTCTTCTCTTAAAGAACGAGAAGCTTGTGTTCCGGAGTAATCAAATTCGCAAGCTTGTCCAATGATAATAGGTCCGCTTCCAATTATGAGTACCGACTTAATAGAATTGTCCTTCGGCATCTGTTTTGTTTTTTTGTTCTTTGAAAGAGAAATTGTTTAATAAGAGATTTCAAAATCAGAGAACCCATTTTTATGAGAGGTCAGGGCAAAAAATTACGCAAAGATAATAGAGTTATTATTAAAAGGGAATAATATCGGTAGATTCCATTCTTTTAATTATTGACAAATAAGCAGATTGAAATTTAATTTTAAAAATCACAATTGAAAACAGATTATTCTCTTTAAAAAGGGACACTACCCAAATAGTATGAAGTATTTAAATTTAGAAAATTTGTTCTGAATGTGTTAATTTTACTTTATACTTAGCGATAAGCTATTAGCTTTTAGCCATTAGCTTCTAATAAGACTTTCTCAACTAAGGCTATTTATCGTTCCTAACGGCTAATAGCTACATTA
>CAYOBX010000384.1:0-6120 GCA_964402245.1 uncultured Saprospiraceae bacterium
ATAGCTGTCCGTAAGATAAAAGACAGGATACTAAAGAGTAAGTTACAAAACAATCGGCAAACGTATCCTATCTGCCCACAGTTGCTACAGACATCTGGATTCTGACCAATTAATGCTTCCACTAATTGATTGGTACTTGGTTGATTATAAACTGGGGGAGGCTGATTGGTAATATGGAAATGTTTAATAGGTAACAGATGATGCGCCATCTTATCAATCCATAATTGTTTTTTTATATTCTGGCACTGAGGACAGTTGGTATCCCCACAACTATTATAGGAGTAAATTGTTTTTTGACAGCCAGTATAAGTGATGCTATGGCCGCCGAAGATAAGGAGTTCGACAGTTGGCTATATGCTCAAGGACTGTCCGCCGAATAAATCCCCATTGTATGGTACGAGAAGCAATAGAAGCAATAGGAATCCCTGGTGTTTTTCCTTCAAATACATGGGTCTGCGTCGGTCTGCAACAGTCGATAATTCTTTAGAGCAGTAGCCAAATTATCATGCAAAACGACTATTCTATCTTTTGCACCTTTTCCATGATGGACAAAAATAATCCCTTCCTCGAAATTGACATCCTCCCAGACCAATAGACGAGCTTCACTTAGGCGCATCCCCGTACTATAATATAAGAGCATCATCAAGCGATGTTTATCAAAAGTGGCGAGTTATTCGTCACTTTTTGCCACTCGATTTTCAGTAACACGGATTTCAATCCGTAAAATAACTATTGAGCGTAGCAAGATGGTTATTCCCGTCCCCATGTATGACAGATGCAATACGTTCTATATCTTCACGGACTGAAGTCCGTGTCACGGGAGTTACGGACTGAAGTCCGTGCTACGGGAGTTACGGACTGAAGTCCGTGCTACGGGAGATGCAGCTACTTGATTAAACTCAAGCACACGCTTAATTCAAAGAATATTTGGCTAAACTACTTTCATACAAAGAGCCAATATAAAGCGTCTCTCCAAATTGTTGTACACTCGTGATTTCAGAAAATTTCCCACTAGGATCTTGTAAATTATATTGAACCGTTCCGTTACCATCCAATCCCAAAATGAATCCATAATGGACTGGTGCAGGCTGCATACTTTTCGGCAACTTAGCAACTACATTTTTCATAAAGGGACTATCTAGCATTTCGTCTAACTCTAAATTTCTAGGAGAGACCAATGCTAACCAGTATAAACCATCTGCACCTTGTGAGATGCCATCAGGAAAACCTGGAAGATTTTCAATAAACAAATCTGACTGACCTGCTTTAGGACCACTTAACCAATATCTATGGGTTCTATATCGACCTGTTTCGTTTATTAACACATAGGATTGATCGTGTGCTACTGCTATCCCATTGGCAAAACGCAAGTCATCTAACAATAACTTTGTTTGCTTGGTCACTGGGTCATACGCATAGAACCGACCGTTTCCTCTACCTTCTACAATATCTAAAGAACTATTACTGAAACCAAACTTTATAGAGGCGTCTGAAAAATACATAATCCCATTTTCCGCTACCTCTACATCATCTACAAAGATCATTTTTTTGCCTTCATATTCATCTACTAAAGTGGTAATCTTGCCTGTAGCTACATCAATAGATAATAAACCTGCGCCAGCATCGGCTACGATCAAATTACCTGATTGATCAAAATGTAAACCTAAAGGTCGACCACCAGTATTCGTTAATATTTTTCTATTGTCTTTATCAAATACAATAATATCGCCATTTACTTGCCCCCCATATAGTCTACCCATAGAATCAATGGCAACATCTTCACATTGTTGACATTGACCTTTATGAATAATCTCTAAATTGGAAAGCTGACTATTTTCTTGATAGATACCTGTTAGTTCTGGTGCTTTTGGAGGTGTCCACGCAATAGGGTCGATAGGACTAGGCATTAACAAAAATGCTAGGATAGCTAAGATAATAACAGCTAATAAGATAAGAAGTATACGTTTCATAATAATTGGATTACGTTTGAAAACGAATATACAACTCCTTAGCCATGATGAAAAAATTAAACCTATAGTTTTGTGAATTACTCTTTTTTATATGCTGTAACAAGCATTTGAAATTACCGAATACTCTAAAAAGAATACCAATTTCTAACTTAAAAATACCATTAAAAGGTTATTTTGAAACTATTCACGTGTTTTTTAACACAAAGTAGAGCGAAAAATTTTTTTTTCTTAAAAAAAAATAGTTCTTTTGATTCACTACATATTAGCAATTTTAATCCTACTCTAACATTTCTTAGCCAAACTACTTTTTTTATTCAATTAATAATTACTACTAAAAATAGTATTCTTTAATGCAATTGCATTAGGCAGTTATTTCTATGCATTTTAAAATGTATAAAATATGATTCTTTGAAAATGCCTCTGTAAGCGGTTCGAGATAAAGTTTTTCATTTTTGGTTGCTTTTGCTTCTGGCAACCCATTCGCTTTGCGATTCACAAATAGTATTTATTCATCCTTGACCACAGGATGGGTCAAAGAATATAATACATTAAACACTATTAATTTGTTAGGGAACGATGTAGAAATAAATTCTACATCGTTCCTAGGCTGGCATTATATCCAGATTATTTTCCAATTAAATTGAGTGTAAAACAGATCAGGGACATAATTGAACGCAGAGACGCAAAGATGCAGAGTTAGATTGGTTCTCCGCACCTCTGCGTTCAATACCCTATTTTGCTTGCAAAATTCCTATTAAACAACCTCAGGTATTCATTTACATGCCCTCAAATTGTTTTACACTCAATTAAATTAAACTATTAAACATAAATACAATTTTTGCTTTAATGCGCTAGCATTGGACTGATATTTCTTTGGTTTTACAGTTGAATAAAAGTTTATATTTTTTGATTTTTTGACAAACCCCGTGAACATATGTCAATGAAAAAAATCAACGCTTTCTTTGGTCGCTTTTGCTTCTGGCAATCTACCCACTTTGTGGTTCACAAATTTTGTTTGCTCATCCTTGACCACGGAATTTGTCGAAGAACGAGAACGTATTTATATATTAAAAAACAATTATTATTCACAAACTCTAAATTAATTTATTATGAAAAAAAGTTTAACAAAAATTCTAAGTTTGGTGCTATTCTATTTCCTTCTAGGAAATTATGTTGCTGCCCAAATGCTTGCTGATCCTATATGGACATATGATGAATGTCTTAGGGATATTGGTATTGTTGATGCTGTTGCTGTTACTGATGATGGTTTTGGTTCTGATTCTGATTTTAATTCTGATTCTGATTTTAATTTTGATGGTGCTATTGCTGTTAGTGTTGTTGGTAATGTTGGTATTATTGGTGCTGTTGGTAATGTTGGTATTGTTGGTGCTGTTGGTGATGTTGGTGCTGTTGGTGCTGTTGGGATTGTTGATGCTGAACCCATTCCATGTGTCTCAGCCGCTAATAGTTGTGGCGAAACGAGAACTGCTCCAAGAAACGAGTGTGATTTATGTCCAAATAATCTTACTCCGCCGCCAGTAATAGAAAGAATATGCACTTCAGAAGCTAATTGTGTAGGGGAAACGACTACAGTGATGTCGGTATGTGGAGTATGTCCAACTAATATAGAAGCACCGCCATGTCCACCTAAATGTCCAAATACTTGTCCACCATTTACTTATCAAGATCCACTTACTTGCGAATGTATAGATAATCCATTTGGAGATGAGTGTGCAATTTTTCCTTGTGACGATGGTGATCCATGCACGGCTGCAGATATAGAAGAAAGAATGGCTAATGGAGATGTTTGTGTTCCTTGTGCAGGAGTTTCGCAAGAGATACTTAGTATCGAGGTAGTAAATATGCGCGATTGTAACCCAAGTACCAATAAGTTTGCAGGAGATATAGTAGTAACCTTTAATTCTGTACCAATAATAGAAGATTTTATTATCACAGGTGATGCCTATTTTAGCTTTAGAGAATCAGACTGTATTTTTGGTGAAAATACAATTACAATAGAAAACATATGGTTTCAAGCGAATGGGGAACGTATAACGTTACATGCTATATTTAACAACAAACTATCTTGTAGTTTTACAAAGAACGGCTTAGGAGGTCAGGCATTAGAACCATGTGATGGAGGAGATCTTAATAGTACAGAATCTCATTTAGTAGCAGGTTTTACAAACACACATTTAGCTAATAAAAATGCTTCCAAAGTAGCCGCTACAGATTTTAATAACAGAGCATCTTCTGTAGTGTCAGATTTGACAACTACGAATAATGCTTCAAAAATATCGACTACAGATATGACTGTATATCCAAATCCTGCGCAAGATGAATTGTTTGTTCAGTTTGCTGGATTGGATTTGACAAATGCTGTAAATGTACAGTTATTTGATATGTCAGGTAGACAACAACTAGTAAAGGAGATCAATGTATCAACTTCTTTGATTCCAATAAATATAGGAGATTTAGACAATGGTTTATATTTAGTTCGCCTAGAGCAAAATGGTAAGGTATTGATTGACCGAGTAGTTAAGGCTACTAGATAGAAATTCATAATCAAAAAATTGCATATTTTCTGATTATAGAAATTTAAATATGCTCTAAAGCCCTTGTAGTCCACTGGACTGCAAGGGCTTTGTTTTTTGTGTTAGTAGGTAGTATTTCGAAACTCTTATCTAATAATTACTGTTAAAGTTCTTGTAAAGAATGGTTAATTTTATTGCTATACTTTACACCATATAAAATAGTTAAATTGCTTGGTTTTTGACTACCCATATGGTAGGTATAATCAAAATCAGTATTACCCAATAAATATTAGACATGACAATTAGTATTATTACCATAGGCGACGAAATTCTAATAGGGCAAATCATAGATACGAATTCTGCTTGGATGGCACAACAATTGAATGGAGTAGGTGCGTCTATACAAAAAATCTATTCTGTCAGTGATACTAAAGAAGGTATAGTAACTGCATTGGATCAAGCGTTGGCTCAAACAGATGTGGTGTTAATGACAGGAGGTCTTGGACCCACAAAAGACGATATTACCAAAAAGACGATTGCAGATTTTTTAAGCACGGATATGGTTTTTCATGAAGAAACCTGGGAAAGAATTCAGGGCTTATTTAAAAGATTAAAAAGGACACCCCTTCCTGCACATCGAGAGCAATGTTATATGCCGAGGGCAGCAACTATTTTATTAAATAAAAAAGGAACAGCACCAGGAATGTGGTTTGAGAAAGATGGAAAAGTCATAGTGTCTATGCCAGGTGTACCCCATGAGATGAAATATCTGATGGAGTATGAGATCCTTCCTAAATTAATTCAAACTTTTCAAGGAACACCCATTGTTCATAGAACCATTTTAACAGTCGGAGAAGGTGAGTCTAGAATTGCAAATAAGATAGAAGCCGTTGCAAAAACATTACCCGATTATATTAAATTAGCTTTCTTACCCGGTTTAGGAAAAGTACGTTTGCGTCTTTCTGCAACAGGAGACCATGTGGACCAATTGGAAAGAGAATTAGACCAGCATGTGCGAGCGATTGAACAAATTATTCCAGAACTTATATATGGTTATGGCAATAATTCATTAGAAAGTGTTATTGGGCAAATGCTAAGAGATCGACAATTAACGGTGGGAACTGCGGAGAGCTGTACAGGCGGTTTATTGGCGCATCAAATATCTTCTGTGCCGGGTGCTTCTGGCTATTTTGAAGGGAGCATAGTGGCTTATTCTTATGATCTAAAAAAGAAATTATTGGGTGTGAAATCAGAAACCCTAGCAGACTATGGGGCAGTGTCAGAAGAGACCGTAATAGAAATGGCAAAAGGTGCTTTGCAAACCTTAGGCACAGATATTGCCGTTTCTATATCAGGCATTGCTGGCCCAGGAGGAGGTACTCCTGATAAACCAGTAGGAACTGTTTGGTTAGCAATCGCAGGTAAAGGACATACCAAAGCAATAAAACTTCAGTTAGGAAAGGATCGACAGCGAAATATTGATTATACCTGTGTAGCAGGCTTAAATATGATTCGATTATTTATTAATAAGCATCATCCGATAGAACTTATTGCTTGATTTGCTGCTGTTTGGTCAAAATCTAAGAACATGTAAGAACAGAATGTATGCTATTGCT
>CAYOBX010000385.1:0-6118 GCA_964402245.1 uncultured Saprospiraceae bacterium
GAACTTGCGCTTTAAAAGTGTCAACTACTTTTGTATGCTGGATAAACTTGTCTAATTTTTAAACGAAATCTATCTCTGTTCTCGCCTCTCTGTTCTCTTTTCTTAATTTTATTCAGCAATAGCGACCCCTGTCAATTTATTTAAAGCACCGCTAATTTTTTCTAAAATAGCCTCTTGTCCCGTAACAGTATGTCTATTTTTTAAATACAAAGGATCATTATAGGCTACTTTTACAGTGCCATCTTCTTCTTGATAAACAAGAATCTTTTGAGGCAAATCCAAACCAATAGTTTGAGCGTTCTGCATTAAAGGAGTTCCCAGTCTAGGATTGCCAAATAATATAATTCTAGTTGGATTTAGTTTTAAATCCACAGAACCTGCATTCTTCTGATGATCTAATTCTGCAATGATTTTGAGATTCGGATTATTCTCTATAACCGTTCTTAATTGTTGGTAGGTTTGTTCAAAACTTACTTTACTGACTTTTGTAATGATTCCTGTTGACATTAATATAATTTTTTAGTTGGTACTTATGCCTTTTAAAACAGGTGTAAAGCTAATTTAGTTTGCATTTTAGTAGCTGAGATAGGATTTATTTTTGTCTTTTAAAAGACTATAGAACTATCAAATGGCAGGAATACTTCCCTTTATCTCCTTATACTCCCCAAAAACCTCAACCAATTTATCCCAACGATATTTAAAGATGTCTTCCAACTTCCCCTTCACCAGAATAGGATGAAAAATATCACCAAGTGGCCCAAAAGGTAATCTATAATCCACAATATCTGTCATTTCTACACCGCCCGGAATTTCCTTAAAAAAATGTTGATGATGCCAAATACTATAAGGGCCTACCCGCTGCTCATCCACGAAAAACTTCAAATGCTCCACATGAGTGATTTCTGTCACCCAAGTCAGCGGAATACCTAATAAAGGTTTCACGGTATATTGGATAAGCATACCGGGGTACATTTTATCAGGCAACTCCGATTTAATTTCAAAACCTAGTTCATCAGGCGTAATAGCTGCAAGGTTTTTTGGAGAGGAAAAGAAATCCCATGCGGTGACCAAATCTATAGGGAGTCGTTGTGTTCTTTTTAATTGATGCATCTTTGACAATATTATTACCACTTACTAGATATAAGGCACAACAAAGGAATACTTATTTGGTTTAAAGAACTTTAAAGGGTTTTCTCATAAAAAAAATATTGTCTGAAAAATCAAGTTACAAACTTGAAAGATAACCATTTGAAGTTACAAACTTCAAATATCGGCATGGCACTAACTCTTAAGAGCGTGCGATGGTCGAAGTTTGAAACTTCGACCCAATATTTTTTTCGTTTTTAGCCCAATTTTTAACGAACTCATTTTTATGAGAAAACCCTAAAGAACTTTATAAAGAAAGATGAATTTCCGAGAATAAATTTTACCTTTACGAGTAACTAGCTAGGGGTACAACCCAGAAATAAAAAACCACAAATTCACTAATTTTTGCCTAGCTCACTCCTAGAATTCGTGTATTAGTTTTCAATTTGTGAATTCGTGGTTAACTTTCAACACTTAATGTAGACCTGTTCTTACATTAGAAAGAGCTGATAAAAAAAGAATTTTGTTATAACTATATGCATCGAATTTGGATATTTATTGGAGCCCTTTTATCTATAAATGGGATAACCGCACAAGAAGCCACCTTTCCCCAACCCTTATCTGCACGTACCTCCAACTATGACATTAGTGTCCAGTTGGATACCGAAAAGCATATGGTTTTTGGAAAAGAAACCCTCCATTGGACCAATCCTTCCAATGATACCGTCCCTTTCATTCGGTTTCATCTCTATTTAAATGCTTTTCGTAATACCCAATCTACTTTTAATAAAGAAGCTACCAGAAGTTTTAATGTACCGTCAAACGGACCTTTAGACGATGATGCTTGGAGTTGGGTGAATATAGATCACGTGGAAGATGAGCAGGGGAATGATTTGACGGCCAATTTAGAATATGTGCAGCCTGATGACGATAATGTACATGACCGTACGGTTATTCAATTAAATTTGCCTAAGCCAGTTGGTCCTAAAGAATCCATCGTATTGAAATTGGATTTTAGTTCTAAGTTGCATACCCTTGGTGTGCGAACCGGATTTAGTAAAGATTTTTATCACAATGTACAATGGTTTCCGAAGACGGGTGTATATGAACCTGCGGGAAGTCGGTTTGCAGAAAAAGGCGGCTGGAACTGCCATCAATATCATCCAACAACGGAGTATTTTGGAGAATATGGCAATTTTAATGTAGATATTACCGTGCCTAAGGATTTCAAAATGGGGGCAACAGGTAGTTTATACAAAGAAGAAATTAAGGGAGATCAAAAGACCTATTATTTTCATGCAGAGGATGTGATTGATTTTGCATGGACCACCTCTCCAAATGTGGAAGAAATATATGATGAATGGAGAGGTGTAGATATAAAACTGATGATTGCTCCAGAGTATGATTGCTGTGGGGATCGATATATCAGTGCTGCCAAACATGCAATGGACTACTTAGGGGATCGCTTGATGGATTATCCTTGGCCAAATTTGACCATTATTGTACCCCCTTTTCATGCAGCGAATGCAGGAGCTATGGAATATCCTACCCTCATAACAGCTCCTGGCATATATAACTTTCCTAACTGGTTAAGAACTCCAGAGTATTTTGTGATCCATGAATTTGTCCATCAATACTTTCATCTGATGGTAGGAACGAATGAATTTGAAGAAGCATGGATGGACGAAGGCTTTACTTCCTATTGGAAGTCGAGGGTATTAGATCATGCTTATGGAAAAAAGCAATCGGTCATTGATCTTGGATTTTTCCAAATGGGCGCTATGGAGTTTTTTAGATCTCGGTATACGGGCATGAAGAATCTACACGTAGCGGAAAGTACACGTGCAGGTTGGGAATATGAGAATGGTAGAGATCGAGCCTTATACTATTCCAAGCCAGCAACTTGGCTAAGAACAATGGAAGGCATGTTAGGAACGGAAACGATGGATGAAATCATGCATACTTTCTTTCATCGTTGGAAATTCAAGCACCCTTGCCGCTTTGATTTTATAGAGGTGGCCAATGAAGTAGTTGCTAAAAATCATGGGACGACTTATGGGGATTCTATGGACTGGTTTTTTGACCAAGTATTAACTGGTACGGGCGATTGTGACTATGAAGTTTCTCGAATAAACAATAAGCGCATTCCCAAAGAAAATAGAGGTGTTTTTGAAGAAAAAGGGATGAAAGCAGAACGCCAACCTAATACCGAATACCCCGATGCTACCTTTGAGTCAAGAGTGGTTGTTTCTAGATTAGGCGATATTCATTTACCGCAAGAAGTACTGATTCGGTTTGAAGACGGTACAGAAGTCCTCGAAAAATGGGACGGTAAGGAACGGACGCATGGCTTTGTCTATACAGGTAATACTAAGGTGGTAAGTGCCATCATTGATCCTGAGGAGAAAATTTATATGGATAAGAATTTTTTAAATAATAGTTTACGAACTGAGCCAGATACTAGTACAATTAAACAATATATGTCTCAATTGCTATTGCGCTTGCAGCATGTGTTGCAGGGGGTTAGTTTTTTGATATAAAAGGAGTCAGGAGTCAGGCCGCTGTGCTGTCAGAAATGCCACGAGGTCAACGTCATAAACCTGACTCCTGACCCCTGACTCCTCAATAAAAATTAATGAACACCATTTCAACATACATAAAAGGATGGGGATTAGCCCTTAGGCATTGGAGGATGTGGGGACTACTCTATATCTTGAATTTCCTTTTTGCGGTATTACTCACCTTTCCTGTATTCCAATTTTTAAATAGCAAACTAAGCAATACCTTAGCCATAGATCGACTAAGAGATCAATTTGATTTCACGATTTTTAGTGATATACTAGGAGAACATGGGGATATAGTAGGCATATTGACTAATCAAAGTTTATTCAGTAGTTTTTTATTTTTACTCCTATCCATTTTCTTGACAGGGGGCATTTTAAATGTATTTAGACGAAGAGACACGCCCTTTCGCTTTGCTGGCTTTTGGGTAGGTTGTTCCAAATTTTTCTGGCGGATTCTAGGGTTGACTGTTTTGTTTTTAATAGTACAAGCTATAGTGATTTCAATTTTCTGGTATCTTTTTAATGGGCTGACCGCAGGCGGCTTGGATCGCTTTAGTAATGAAGCGGCTATTTATAAACGAGCCTATATCGTCTTTCCAATATATGTAGTATTCGCTACTATCTTTTGGATGATCCAAGATTATATTAAAGTGGTGATGGTGGACAAAGATTTATCATTGTTTAGAGCTATTGGACAGGGTATCCGCTTTACTTTCCGAAATTTCTTTTCCACCTTCTTTTTATACCTTTTAAATGGGCTGACCTTTGTGGCTTTGTTATATATCTATTGGCAAATCCCTACAGGTAAGGCAATGCTATTGGGCTTCTTAGTTGGCCAATTATTTTTGATTTTACGCATTGGTACTAAGTTGCTGAATCTGGGAAGTGCTACGATTTTGTATGATGATAAAATGGTAGAGGTATGAGTCTACAATTCAAACCCCATCAAATAAGACTCTATCAACAAGTCCTCCAAATCTACATCTTCAATATTGGTTAAAATAATCGCACCTATTTTAGTATCTGGACTAAATGCCATGATAGTTGAAACGCCCTGTTCCCCACCATCATGTCCCCATAAATTATCTTGGCGATCTAATTGAAATAAATGTAAGCCCATATCATCGCTTATAGTAGGAATTTGGAAAGTTGTCATCGCCTTAACAGTAGAGGCTTTCAATAATTGATACTGTTGACTTTTACCATCTTGCACAAAAGCTTGTAAGAATTTGAATAAATCTCTAGTAGTAGAACGAAGCCCACCGTTTGGATAATCTGTGAACGTATAGTGTTCCAATTCTTGGTAGCGTCCTTGCTTATATTCATAAGGTTGTACAATAAATTGATTAATATCTGATAAGTGCCAAGCAGTATGGTTCATTCCTAGAGGATTGAAAATATGTAGTTTACAATAATCATTGAAATCTATTCCAGAAATTTGCTCTACCAATAAGCCAATCAATGCATTACCAATATTAGAATATTCATAATTCTTACCTGGTCTAGATCTGTGAAAATTGTTTCTTCGGTCATAATATCGTCCAGTAGGAGATAGGTAGTTTTCTAAAAAATCTCCTAAGCCAACAGGGCTATCTTCCCCATAATAATACTGGTCGTCCATTGCTGGACCATCAGCGATAGCAGCGGTATGGGTTAATAGCATTCTAAAAGTAATCGGTGTGCTATAATAGGGATTGTTTACATCAAATTTTAGATACTTATTGATATTATCATCCAAGGAAAATCGACCCTTCTCGTATAATTGCATTAATGCAGTAGCCGTAATGACCTTAGAGACAGAAGCTAAAAGAAACACATCGTTTTTTTGTAAGGATCTATTTTTTTGAATATGAGATTTACCAAAAAGCCCTTCGTATAAAACTTGATCTTCCTCAAAAACTAATACCGATAGAGCAGGTATCTTTTGTGTTCGTATTTCTCTATTAATATAATTTTCAAAATCTCTTACGGTTGCTGGATTATTACTGCCCTTAGTTGCTGTTGGTTCAGTTGGCGCAGCTGTGTTTATAGGGGAAATGATTTCTTCTTTAGTACAACTAGTAAAAAGAAGAATAGAAAAAAGAATGATTTTTAGAGAAAATATGGTGGATTTCATAAGGATTAATTTTTTTATCTTTAATAGTAATCTTTGATATTCCCCTCCAAGACGAAATAACTTTTTGATCCCCCTATGATAGTTTAGATAGTTTGATTTTTTTTACCAGCAATTCTCATTTTGGGACTAGCTTTATCCAGTGACTTCCCGGCACTGGATAAATTTAGTATTAAGCGCTCTAAAACTATCCAGTAACGGGAAGTTACTGGATAGTAAGGCTATCAAAAATATTCAAAATGAGAATTGCTGTTTTTTACAAAACACCTTTACAAATATCTGATTATCAGTACTTTGATTTTAGCTTGACGGCTATGCTTACAAACTTCGATGCTACTTTCAATAAAATATGGTA
>CAYOBX010000386.1:0-6098 GCA_964402245.1 uncultured Saprospiraceae bacterium
ATTCATCATTCATCATTTCTCAATAGATGCTTTCAACTTCTCCCATGCCGACAAGTGCATAGACAACTCCGCAGACAACTCTTTAAATACTTGATACGCACCATCCGTAGGACGAGCATCTCCATTTTCTATACTTCTACGAAGAGAGGCTAGACGATTATTCAACTTGATAGGAAAGTTTAAAGGATCTTGAGCACTTTGATTTTTTACTTGATATAAGGCTTCTTCTATAGCAGTCATTTTTTCTAATACAGATTTTGTAGCTGCTTCGGTTAAACTATTTGCTTTGATTTTCTTTTGTAATGCTGTACGCTGTTTTCGAATTTCAATGACCGCCTCATTCGCCATAGAAGTCTTATCTCTAATTTTCATTGCCAAGTCAAACTGTTCCTTCAAATCTGCAGCTGTTATGCCTTTTAAATTTGGATTTATTGTTACCTCAAAAGGCTGAGTTTTGCTATATTCCCCACTAGTTAATCGGATCTGATATTGACCCAGCGGTGCTTTAGGTCCCCGCTTTGGTCGGCCACTCCAAATAATCATACCATCAAAAGTCGTAGCACCTGGATAGCGTAAATCCCAAGTGAATGTATTCATTCCCGCTTTGGTCGTTGGCTTACTAGAACCACCTCGTCGCCACCAAGGAATATTGGGATCTACCTCATATTTTGGTTGATCGCCTTTAAAGGAATTAACTACTGTTCCATTCGCATCTAAAATCTCAATCAAAACAGAATCCACCTGCTCTTTTAAATAGTAAGTGGCTGCTAGATCGCTAATACCTCGAATAGCATCTGTTGGTTGAAATAATATTTTTTCTTGCTTTGCTACAGCTGGTGTTAATTGCCGTAATGGCCCAATATCATCCAATATCCAAAAGCCTCGTCCATGGGAGCCTAAGACAACATCATTATCTTTTATTACTAAATCTCGTATAGGCGTATCTGGTAAATTTAACTGCATAGACTGCCAAGAATCTCCACTGTTAAAAGAAACATATACACCATGTTCTGTAGCTAAAAACAATAAACCTGCTCGGATAGGATCTTCTCTAACCGCCCGTGCAAAATGTCCATCTGCAATACCTGTAATTATCTTTTTCCAAGTCTTACCATAATCCGTTGTTCGGAATACATATGGCTGACGATCATCTACTTGATAGCGATTCGCAGCAATGTATAAAGTACCAGGATGATGGATGGATTCTTCTATAATACTGACTCTAGAAAATTTAGGTAATTCCTTTGGGGTAATATCTAACCATTTTCCACCACCATTACGAGTGATATGGATTTTGCCATCATCTGAACCTGCCCATATCGTATTCACATCATGGTTAGAAGGCGCTAATGCAAAAACGGTTGCATAGATTTCTGGACCATTCATATCCATTGTAATCACGCCACCTGTTTTACCTAAAGTTTCAGGATCCGCATAAGTCAAGTCAGGACTAATCTTTTCCCAGCTTTGCCCGTCATTGGTGGTTTTCCAAACGTGCTGAGAACAAGTATACATGATTTCTGGATTCACGGGGGAAAACATAATAGGGAAGGTCCATTGCCAACGTTCTGGCAAAGCACTCGCGGGCTCACCTGAAAAGAAACGAGGGTAGACCTGTATATCTCGTATCTGCCCATTGCTTCGATCATAACGGGTTAATAATGCCCCTTGACTACCTGCATAAAATAAATCAGGATTCGTCGGATGCTGACTAATCCATCCACTTTCTCCACCACCTACGGCATAATACCAACCATGATTGGGTCCTCTTGCTTGGCGATGCCCCCAACCATCACTTGGCATGGCAATGGTACTATTATCTTGTTGCGCCCCTGCCACATGATAGGGTACATCACTAGTCGCCATTACGTGATATAATTGAGTCGTACAATAATCTTGCTCCGTCCATGTCTTGCCACCATTCATAGAAACGGTACCGCCGCCATCTGTTGACAAAATCATTCGCTGTGGATTATTTGGATCAATCCAAAGATCATGATGATCGCCATGTGGTGTGCCGATTCGATCAAAGGTTTCCCCTCCATCTGTGGATTTATAAAAACCGACATTCAAGCCATAGACAGTTTCCTTATCCCAAGGATCGGCTACTAAGCGAGAATAGTAAAAAGCTCGCTGTCTTAATTTTCGTTCTTTATTAATGCGATCCCAAGTCCAGCCGCCATCATCCGAGCGAAAAATGCCTCCTTCGTTGGCTTCTACTACTGCCCATAAGCGATCGGAGTCAACTGGCGAAACAGTAATCCCTATTTTCCCGATAGGCCCTTCTGGCATCCCTGGATTTTCCGTTAACTCCACCCAAGTATCGCCGCCGTCTAATGATTTAAATAATTTACAATCAGGACCACCGCCCCACATTTTCCATGCCTTTCTATACACTTGCCAAGTAGTTGCATAAATAATTTTTGGATTTTTGCGATCAATAATTAAATCAGCTCCACCTGCTTTATCGCTTACATACAATATCTTTTTCCAAGTATTGCCACCGTCCATACTCCTAAAAACGCCCCGCTCTTCATTGTCTCCATAGGGATGGCCCAAAGCGGCTACATACACAATATTCGGATCTGTTGGATGGACCCTTACTCTTGAAATGGCTTGCGTTTCTTGCAAGCCTAAATGCCGCCATGTTTTGCCACCATCAACAGTTTTATATACTCCATCGCCTTGTGTGATACTCCCTCGCAATTGCGTTTCTCCCATGCCGATGTAGACCACATCTGGATTGGTCTCTGCAACAGCAACTGCTCCAACGGAGGAACTAGTCACTTGGCCATCTGTTACAGGAAACCACTCTTGACCACCATCCGTCGTTTTCCATAGGCCACCGCCAGTTGCTCCAAAGTAATATTCATTAGATCGGCCAGGGCTACCGCTACAGCCTAGAGAACGTCCACCTCTATTAGGACCAATATTTCGCCATTCTAAAGTGTTGTAAAATTTTTCATTGACGATTGGTTTAGTAGGCTTAGTTTGTGCATCAATTGAATTAACAAAATAGCCACCTAGAAAAAGGAGCACTATTGTTTTTAAAGAACAGTAAAATAAATTTGATTTATTCATTATATGTTTGTTTTTACAGAAAAAGACAAATTAATCAAAATTTTACTACCCCATCTTTCTGGTTCTGGATCAACCCCCTTCTTCCATCCTCGATATTGCATAATGGCATCCCCCGCAGCAAGGGTAGGGCATAATGCTACCTTTATCTTGTATTAATACGGCTTTATTGCTGTGGAATTGATGGCCATCGAAAATGTGTTTGGCTTTTATTAAAATGTAGGGGTGATCTTGTGCTAAGAGACTGCTATTGATTAATAGAAAAATAAGGAGGTAGAATAATTTTTGAAATCTTTTCATGAATTGGATTTAAATTCATAGGAAGTGCAGGAATGAATAGGTGTAATAGTTCTGTTTGTTGTTAATAGTACTACATGAATTTCTAAATGTAGAAAAAAAATCCTACATTTCTAAATAATTAGACATTTCATAAATTGTTCCAAGCATCAAAATAAGATAGGATGACCAAAGTTCCGAATACAAGATTATTTTCCTTAGATGTTTTTCGTGGAATAACCATGTTTTTACTGATGGCGGAAGCCGCAATGGTTTATCATGCTTTGACCGATTATTTTCCAAGTGGACTTGGGCATACAATCGTTGAGCAGTTTCATCATCATCCTTGGAACGGCTTACGTTTTTGGGATTTGATCCAACCTTTTTTTATGTTTATTGTGGGGGTGGCCATGCCGTTTTCCTTGAATAGCCGACTAAAACGAGGGGATACTAAGAAGGATGCTTTTCGTCATATCTTGTTTCGATGTATGATGTTGTTTCTTTTTGGAACCGGACTACATTGTGTATACAGTGGGAAAATAGTATGGGAGTTATGGAACGTGTTAACCCAATTGTCTTTTACTATATTGCTAACTTTTCTTTTAATGGACTTCTCTTGGAAAAAGCAAATAGGGGCTGCTTTTATCTGTTTATTACTAACAGAATTATTGTATCGTTGGTATGATCCCGTAAGCCCTTTTGTCAAAGATGAAAATTTTGGTTCTTGGGTAGATCTGTTGTTGATGGGCAAGATTAATGATGGAGGTGGATGGGTAACAATCAATTGTTTGCCTACAGCGGCACATACCATTTGGGGGGCTGTCTGTGGCCAGTTATTAATGAGTAATCAATCAGCTAATAATAAATTAAAGTATTTGTTGATTGGGGGTGGGGTAGGCTTGGGACTTGGTTATGGACTAGACCTTTTAGGCATTACCCCAATTGTTAAAAGAATTGCTACTTCCTCTTTTGCTTTGGCAAGTGGAGGATGGGCATTGCTTACTTTAGCTTTTTTTTATTGGTTGGTAGATATTAAAGGGTATAAAAATTGGACGAAATTTTTCGCTATTGTTGGAATGAATTCCATTTTTATTTACCTTTTTGGAGAAACTATTGGGGTGCAATGGTTGGGTGGTTTTGGTAAAGTTTTTTCCTATAGTATTTTTGGTGCATTGGGGATTTCGGAATTGGGATTGGCTGTAATTAATGGATTTTTTGTGTTGGGTTTAATGTGGGGTTTATGTTATTTTCTTTATAAGAAAGGGATCTTTTTTAAGATATAAAGGTGGAGAGGGCTGTCGTGGGTCAACTTGGCTCACGATTCCCTACTCGATTAGGTCCAGTATTATTTTTTCTTCAATTCATTTATTGCAAATTCTATCGCATCTTCTTGCTTAGATATTTCTATATCAGGTTTAATTCCGATTCCAATGTAGTCCTCTCCATTTGGTAGCGCATCTCTTTTTGAACATATTCTTGCATAAATTCCCCCTGGTAATTGTAAAAGCATTGGTTGACCTGAACTATCTGCTGAATTCTGCCCAATTTTTATTATGTTATGGTTTCCCATTGTGTAAATTAGGAAATCCTCCGCAGCAGAAAATGTTTTTTCCCCCATTAAGATTTTTATTGGAACAACTATTTTTTCTATATTTGAGGAAATTTTTGTTGTATCAGGAGAGTTAATTTCCCATGCATTATTTTTCCAGTATTTTTCATTAGATTTTGTCCATTCATCATCAAATCCATATATCGCCATAGAACCCCATGCTTTCTTAGCAGCATTATTTAATCTTGTTTTCCACATTGGTCCAATCAGAATATCCTTTTGTACTATATGTTGAGCTATTCCTTTTGAATATTCACTATTTCCTCCTCCATTATTTCTGACATCGAGAATTAATCCTTTTGACTTATTTATCTTCGGAATATCTTTTTGAAATTGTTTAACAACGGTATCTGTTTCAAAGGTATTTATCTCTATAAGGGAATATCCGTCCAATTCTGAAAATTGGTATTCCCTCCATTCATTTTGATTTTGATTATCTTTTTCTTCTACCATCTCTATTGGATTTCCCCCTCTATATAAATGATTAAAATTTCTGGTAAATGCCTGTTCAATTATCTTTCCTTTTGGTGTTTTGAATTCAAGTAATACTGTACTCTTTACATAGCTAAACAGATTTCCAGAGGGACTTATTTCTTTGTATTTAGGATAGGGTATTCCATCCACATTCAATAATTCTGACCCAAGGGGTATCTTAGAAATATATTCTTTAGCTATTTTCTTAACAAGAAATTTATCCTCTTTAAATGTCAGAAATACAGGCGGATAATCTCCTCCATTCCAATAGAATTGACTATACATAATTCCAGTATGTTTGTCATTTAGTTTATTCATGAATTCTCTCATTACATGAATATATTCAAAATTATCTTTTGCTTTAATGACTTTTGGAATTGTTGATTTATATAAGCTATCAAAATCCAAATCCAATTTATCTAGAAATACGAAATTATTGGTCACTTCCGACCAAACTGTAGATAAACCGTAAATTTTTTCCTCAGTAGTTAATATATCCTTTATGGATTGTGATTGGATTGTTGAGGTGGTTAAAATTAATAGAATGATTAAAATGTTTGATTTCATGTTTTTTGTTTTTGATTATTGGACCTAACGGTCAAGCATCTGTTTTCGGCTGCCCGCATAGGGTAGCTGACAATAGATGCAGTGTTCCCTTTTC
>CAYOBX010000387.1:0-6092 GCA_964402245.1 uncultured Saprospiraceae bacterium
TGAAGAAGAAATGGATGAAGAGATGGAAGGTGAGAATGATGAGAATGATGAAAGTGCAACACCTGCAAGTGATCAAGGAACTATTTGTAATACTGGCCTAACAGGGACATTGGATATTTTTTTAAATCCAAGTACAACTGGCACACCGCCTTATAAGTTGGTTTGGACAAATAATACCACACAAACTAAAGATAGTACCATTATTGAGGAAGTCTTCTCAAATTATACCATTGAAAATCTCGCCCCAGGAAATTATCTGGCTGTGGTGACAGATGCCAATGGAAGATCGTTTACCGTAGATGAAGACATAGCAGATAATACTTATTTATTAAATCCCGTATTAGCCATTACAGATGCTTCTTGTGGAGAAGATAATGGAAGAATAACTATCAATTATCCTGATGGCTTTACTGGCGACTTATCGTATGAATGGAGTAATGGGATGAATACACCTGAGGTGGATGCATTAGAGGCCGATTCCTATACAGTAACAGTGACGGACAATAATGGATGTACTTCTGTTAGAGTAGCAGAGGTAATTGCCAACGAAGGAATCAATGCAAATATTACACCTACCAATATTAGTTGTAATGGTACAAACGATGGTCAATTAAGCGTTAGCAGCTTAGCAAATCCAGAGAACTATTCTTACAAATGGGAAGGTAATGGAGTAAATAGTACTGCTAGTAGTTTAACAGATTTAGCACCAGGCGAATACCAAGTAACAATATCTGACCCTAGTGGTGCTTGTGATTTAATTCAAACAGTATTTATTACAGAACCTGAAGAAATGGCGGTGGAGGCTGCTGTTGAGGAAACTGAATTATGCGATCTTACAGAAGAAGGCACTATTCGTATTCAAGAAGTAGCCAATGGCCAAGGGGCTATACAATTTTCTTTAGATGGAGGTGATTTTAGTCAGCAAAGACAATTTAAAGTTCCTACAGGGGACAGCTATACCATAACTGCCTCAGATGAAAACGGATGTACAGCAAGTACCGTAGTAGAAGTGTCAGAAGGTTCTGGTCTGTCTATTGATTTACCAAGTCAAACTACTTTAGAATTAGGAGATGAGATGGAATTAGATGTCAATTACAGTGCTACATCTACTGTAAATTTTCAGTGGGAAGAGGACCCAAGTCTTAGTTGTACGGATTGTCCCAACCCTACTATCAACCCTACGCAAACCACTACTTACACACTTATAATTAGCGATGATAATGGTTGCTCGAAAGAAGCAACCATCATCGTTTTTTTATCGAAGACCGACAAAATTTATGTGCCGAATGCTTTCAGTCCTAATAATGATGGAATTAATGACAACTTCAAAATATTCATAGGTTCTAATATCGCCTCCGTAAATTCTCTACAAATATTCAATCGATGGGGAGATCAAGTATTCCAATCTATTAGTAGTGCTGCTATTACGGATATTGGCTGGGATGGTCAGTATAATGGAAGAGTAGCTAGTACCGGTGTGTATGTCTTTTTTGCAGATGTCACATTGATAGATGGCACTTCTGAAATAATTTCAGGAGATATTAGTTTAATGAGATAGTATCCGTTCCTGAGTCAAGATCATATGTCAGACATCTGACAGTTCCAGAGAAATGACCTGAAATCTGACCTCTATAACGCTAATCTCAGTTGTTAAAATACAACTAGAAATATAATCTTTATAAGATAGGACGTTTATAAACTAAACGTCCTATCCTATGAAAAACCGATTGTTATTACTTTTATTACTACTACCTACTCTCAAAATAACTGCTCAAAATTTTATTGGTTTCAAAGCGGGAGTCAGTTATTCTAATACCTACCTTTCCTTCAATTTAACAGACGAAGATTTAATACAACGGGGATATCTCCCTGGATTACAATTGGGCATTCCAATTCAATTGAAGGTAAATGATTTACTCACTATCCAGCCTGAAATTATAATCGCCACAGAAGGTTCTTTGCTCAATGTTTTCCGCACAGAAGAACAACGTATTTACAATAATGCCTTGATATATATAAAAATGCCAATATTGGCTAAAACCACTCTGTGGAAAAATAAAAATTACCAAGTGCATCCCTTATTAGGAATAACACCAGCTTATGCCATCGACATCAAATCTACCTCTTTCCCTCAAGGATTTGGAACGATACGAGAAGAGCCTATATCTTTCGAAACAGCCCAAATAAAACATTTTGACCTCGCTATAAGCGCAGGTCTCGATGTTGAAAAGACTATTGCCAAAGGAATAAAAATGGTATTAGAAACACGATATAACTTAGGTCTCTATAATATTGAAAACTTAGCAGGACGGACTTCTTTTACGGAAAGTTTTTATCTTACCATAGGGCTTTTGATGCCAATTAAAAGGAAGAATATAAAAAAGGAGTCTCTTTAGTACTTTAGTAGAACAGAGAGTAGAGAAGCGAGAGCAGAGATAAAATATGTTCCTATATAACGACATTTCTTCATTAGTAACGAGACATAAATCGATTTATCTCTATTCTCTGCTCTCCCTTCTCTATTCTAATGCTAAAACATATTGAATTGCACCACCTTTTTTTGTATCTTTGCACTCGATTTTTCAGAGTACATAAATTCACCAATTTAACACTCCAATAAATCATTGGTAATCAAAGTATTATCATAAGGCTCCGTAGCTTAACTGGATAGAGTCCCTGACTACGAATCAGGAGGTTACAGGTTCGAGTCCTGTCGGAGTCACTAATATATGGTCTTTAGTAATTAGTCTTTGAGTTTTATCCTGTATTTTTTAATAAATACAGTGATTTTCAAAGGTTAGAGACCAAATTCACCAAAGACTAAAATATAACGTCATGTCTAAAGTTTGTCAATTAACAGGAAAGCGTCCAATTGCAGGAAACAATGTTTCTTTCTCTAATAGAAAGACGAAGCGTCGTTTTATGCCGAATCTTCATAAGAAGAGATACTTTATTCCAGAATTGGATAAGTGGGTAACACTTAAGATATCTACTAGCGCAATGCGTACCATCAATAAATTGGGAATATATGAGTATTTGCAAAAATTAGAAAAGAAGGGCGTAAATACTGGTGTTAAATTAACAAAATAATAATTGCTAAAAATATTGCTTGATTGTTCCTATACATCAACAATTAAAACCATATAAAAAATGGCAAAGAAGTCAAAAGGAAATCGAATTCAGGTAATTTTAGAATGTACAGAGCATAAAGCATCTGGTATGCCTGGAACTTCTAGATACATCACTCAAAAGAACAGAAAAAATACTCCAGATAGATTGGAGTTGAAGAAGTATAATAACGTATTGAAGAAGGTAACATTACACAGAGAAATTAAGTAAGGATTAGGGTCAATTTTTCACAAAATTCTCCTTACAAAAAATAGCATTTAATTCCAATTCATTATAACTTGGGTTAATAATCTTTAATTAAAGAAATACTAAAATCTATTATTTGCCATGGCTAAAGTTTCAAAAAACTCACGGGTAGGACAAAGAGCAGCGAATGCTGGATCTGGTCGAGATTTTGTGAAAGTTGTAAAAAGCATCAAAGATCCTAAAACAGGTAAGTATACCTATAAGGAAATGATGATCCATAAAGATAAAGTAAAAGAATTCTTTGCTGATAAGAAGTAATTCTTATTGCAATTTTCATTTTACTATATTCGAAGAGGCTTTCTTTTTAACAAAGGGAAGCCTCTTTGTCTTTAAAAGCATAATTTTGGGACAAAATAAGAGGTCAGAAGTCAGACCGTAAATTTCATTTACTGTCAGAGGTCAGACTTATAACGTAGACAGCGTGACGTTCAAATCGTGCGGTCAAAATCATAAGTCTGACTTCTGACAGCGTAGCGATCTGACTTCTGACAGTTCCGAAGCATTTCGGAACGATCTAGCTTTTGATCTCTGACTACTAAAAATAAATAAGATCGATGAGTTTCTTTAAAAATCTATTTTCGAAACAAGAACAAGAAAAGCAACTAGATGACAGTTTACAAAAAACAAAATCTGGTTTTTTTGCTAAGATGTCTAAAGCTATTGCTGGCAAGTCTAAAGTAGATGTTGAAGTATTAGATGAATTAGAAGGGGTATTGATTTCTTCAGATGTTGGATTAGAAACAACTGTAAAAATAATCGAACGACTAGAGGCGAAGGTTGCAGAAGACAAATACATTAATACTAGTGAACTAAATCAAATTCTAAGAAATGAGATTGTAGATTTACTTTCCGAGAATAATACGGAAGATGTTGCTGATTTTATTCCTCCTGGTGGAGACGCACATCCAAGTGTAATATTAGTTGTAGGTGTCAATGGAGTGGGTAAAACTACTACCATCGGTAAAATTGCCTACCAGTATAAAATGAGAGGAAAACGAGTAGTACTTGGTGCAGGAGATACCTTTAGAGCTGCTGCGGTAGATCAACTTAAAATATGGTCTGAGCGAGTTGGATGCGATTTTTATAGTAAAGGAATGAATACGGATCCAGCGGCAGTTGCTTTTGAAACAGTTAACTATGCGATCAATTACGGTTGTGATGTAGCAATTATTGATACGGCAGGAAGACTTCATACTAAGATTAATTTGATGCGGGAATTGACAAAAATTAAAAATTCTATCAGCAAACGTTTTCCTGGAGCTCCACACGAAGTGATGCTTGTATTAGATGCCACTACTGGGCAAAATGCAATAGAACAAGCTACCCATTTTACAAATGCCACAGATGTAACTTCATTAGCATTAACGAAAGTGGATGGTACGGCAAAAGGGGGAGTAGCAATCGGTATTAGCGACCAATTCAAAGTACCTATCAAATATTTAGGTATCGGAGAAGGAATTGAAATGTTACAGGTTTTTAACAAACGTCAATTTGTAGATTCTCTATTCAAAGAAAGTGAACAATTTTCTAAATAAGTAATAGGTCGAAAGTAATAGGTCGTAAGTAATAAGTAATAGGTAATAGGTAATAAGTCGCAAGTACTTAATACCTATTACCTATTACTTATTACCTATTACTTATTACCTACTACTTATTACCTACTACTTACCTATGCTCCAATCTCTTTTAGTAGGTACTTCCAAAGGTTTGATTGTTTTTGATAAAAAGGGAAAAGAATGGATTATACAGAAAATTCATTTTTTAGGTTTACCTGTTTCTGTTATTTACATAGATCAAATCAACCAAACATGGTGGGCTGGAATTAGTCATCACCATTGGGGTCAAAAATTATATTCTTCTAAGGATCAAGGCACTACTTGGCAACCAATCACTACGCCTAAATATCCTTCCAATACAACCCTTCATAATCAATCAATCAGTTTAAAAAAAATCTGGTCTATCCAACAAGGTGGTAGTGACTATCCTAATAGAGTATGGATTGGTACAGAACCTGGTGGTTTATTTATAAGTGAAGATTATGGACAAAATTTTGAATTAGTTCAAAATTTGTGGAATCATCCTAGTCGGCAAAATAAAAACCAGTGGTTCGGTACTGGTAGAAATGGTCCTTATATTCATTCTATTCTTATCGATCCTAAAGATAATAATCACATTTATGTGGCAGTCAGTTGTGCAGGAATATTTGAAACATATGATAGTGGTCATACTTGGGTACCTAGAAATAAAGGTTTAATAGCGGCCTATTTGCCCAATCCTACAGCAGAAATTGGACATGATCCTCATTTATTATTGGCTTGCCCTTCTCATCCAAAAGTATTATGGCAACAAAATCATTGTGGTGTTTTCAGATCTACTAATGGAGGGCTCGAATGGAAAGATGTGAGTGGGCCTTTAAATTATGGCTTCGCTATCGCTGTAGATGAGATCGACCCCCTCAAAGCATGGATTATACCTGCGGTAAGTGATGAAATTCGAGTAACACCAGACTTAGCACTACGAGTCTGCTATACAGATAATGGGGGTCTAACTTGGCAAGATTTAAAGAATGGTTTGCCTCAAGAAAACTGCTTTGATATTATTTTTAGACATAGCTTCGCTAAGCAAAAAAAAGCAATGGTCTTTGGTACAACTACCGGCAATCTATATTTTTCAGAAAATGAAGGCCAATCTTGGACCTGTATTTCTAATAATCTATC
>CAYOBX010000388.1:0-6091 GCA_964402245.1 uncultured Saprospiraceae bacterium
GTCATTGTATCCATAGCTACCGTCATCGTATCCGTAGTAGCCCCATCTTCACCAATTTCAATTGTTTGACAAAAAGTTCCAGTGCCACAAATATTAGTAGTAGTCAAACAAACATCAAATGAAGAGGTAATATTAGCTACACTTAATCCTTGAGAAGAAGCCGTAGAAGTCGCAAAATCTCCAAAGATCCAAGCATATTCTGTCGGATTATTAGTAGAATTATCTTCTACAAATAAGCCTGATTCATCTAAGGTAAAAGTAAAAGAAGGAGTTGCATTGGTACTACTAATAATAAATGTATCAACTGCCGTACATCCCATTGTATCATGAGCAGTCACAATATAAGTACCTGCTGAAATGTCTGTTAAAAAAGAACCTTCCTGTAAGGCATCTCCATTTAAGCGGGCTGTGGAATACGTAACCATTCCTGAACCACCTGTAGTCGATAAATTGACTGTTGTAAAATCAGTACCACATACTGCTACTATGGCATTGTTTTGTATGCTAAGGTCTTCACATACAGGTAAACAGTTTATCGTATTGGTCGAATCTTGACACTCGCAGAAACAATCACCATCTGCACAATCAATAAAACCATCTCCATCATTGTCGATTCCATCCCCACAAGCACCCGCTTCGCCCATCATGAAATGAGTAGTTGGCTCATTGGTCACAGGTTCAATAACAAATAGTGCTTGTTTTGTTTCTTCAAACTCTAATTGCATGGATACCACCTCTATTCTAGTAGCTGCTTCTTTATATAATTCTGTTTTAAAGTCGGTAGTATTAAGAAAGATATGATCCGCTACTTGTCCGTCTTTTTGCGCAGTAAAAGATAATTGAAAATGACCTGCTTTGGTCTTTGCTATTGGCAGACGGCCCATATTTAGCCATACCATTTTTATATCCCCTTCTGTAGCCTTTATATGGTGTTGATTTATACCCAATTGATTGTCTGCGTTTAGTCCATCAAACGATAATACTTTAGTATCATAAGAAAGTCCTAATTGTATTCCCAATGCAGCTGATTCCTGATCTATAGAAAAAGGTAAGACTACTTGATCTCCTTTTTTAAAGGATTTATTTTTTGTTTTAATCAGTTTCTTATTAGAAGCTTTTAAAGCAGATTTATTACCAATTGAAAGGGTTACATCTCCTACTTTAATAGCAATAAAGTCAGCATTTGCCTCATCCAGTTGTTGTCTAATTAAGGTAAGTGATTCTGGAAAGTCATCTGCAAAAGGATTGGTTGGATCAGAAAACATAAATTCTTCTGGTACAAATCTCCAAGAATTATTATTAGGGAAAGTATTTATCTTTTGTAAGATAGCTTGTTGTAAATACACTAAATCCAAACTATTAACCGCACCAGAATTATCAATATCTGCTGCAATAATTTGATAGAGGGTTTCCAAAGGACTAGCCGTAAGAATATGCTGTAAGGTTCGAACCAAATCTAAGGTAGTTACTCCATTTAAAATATCATCTTCTCTACTTGGTGTGATGGTAAATGTATTACCTTCGGGTAAGCTAGCAAAGGAATAATCTCCTGTCGCATCTGTTGTGAATGAATTACCTGCACTTAAATTTAATTCTACATCTTCTACACCGATACTATTATCTACTCTATGTACATTCCCCGTAATTGAAATCAATCTTGCCACACATAAATCAGCAGAATTGATAACAAATGGGGTATTAACTACGGAACCTTCAAATAAACTAGAAAATACCAAACTGCCTTCTTCACTAGCATTCAAAATTTGGGTACAAGTGCCAGGTTCTCCTGTTAAATTGATAACCAAATTAAATAATACAGTACCTTCTTCAATAGTAGATGCTGTACTATCTGCTTTTTCCCAATCTATCGTAAAAGAGTTCATGCTTATACTGAAATCATCCCTATCTAAGCCTGGTAAAGTAAAATTATTGACATCTATTATTGAAGCTACCTCAGCATCAGATAATTGAAATGTACCTTTAATTGATTGTAGATTATTTAATGCACCTGCCGTTACTGGTACGCTAATGGTCGTTCCTTGTAGGCTAAAAGTATCTTGACCTATTTGTATGCTTAATCCTGGTACTTGTCCAGGTTCAAATACTAAGTCCTGACAAGTTTGTGCAGAACCACATAAATTAGAAGCTGTTAAACATAGGGTATAACGACCTGTATCAGGATATTCAAAAACACCTGGATTCGGAAAGGTGGTCGTTGTTTGTTCTCCGAACTCCCAAATAAAATTAGTAGGTTCGTTGGTAGATGTGTTCGTTAAAGAAACTGTCAGTCCATTTTGAACCACTTCAAAACTAGGAACGGGCAATCCCGGTGAAGCAGCGACCATTGTAAACGTGGTATCTGCAGTACACCCATCTGCAGAGAATATTCTATAATTTTTAACCCCTTCTCGGATACCCCCTATAATTCCAACAGGGGTAATTCCAACACCAATATCATATAAATAAGGTTCTCGTCCTCCTGAAGCAAACATTCTTACTCTACCATCAGATAAAGTTGCACAAGTCGGAGGAAAGATTTCCATATTAAAAAAAATAGGGTCTCCATCTATTACTCCTGCATCTAACACTCCTGTAAGACCATTTGCATCTGTAACCGTTACGGTATAGGTACCTTCTGTAAGACCAGCGGTCGTTCTAGTAGTATCACCATTACTCCAATTGTAAGTATAAGGCGAAGCACCATCACTAGTAATAACCGTTATGGAACCATCTGCACCTCCATCACATGCTGCATCTCTTGAAGCACTGACCACTACATTTAATGCAGAAAAGATCGTACTTAATGTGGTACTTACTGAACAACCCGCTGCATCTGTTGCTGTTACAGTATGAATACCAGATGTAAGTGTTGTATTTGTAGCAGAAGTTACACCATTATCCCATTCATAGATATAAGGTGCTTGTCCGCCAGATGCTTGGACTATAGCTGCTCCATCTGTTGAATTTAAACTAGTTGGTGGCAAGCTCTCTACTATCTGCACTTCCAAAAGATTAGAAGTAACCATAAAGGTATTAGTGACGCTACAATCTGTAGAATCTGTAACTGTCACGGAATAACTACCCACTTCAAGACCACTGATAGATGTTTCCATAGCACCAGTTGACCATTGATGTTGAAAAGGAGGAATACCTCCTATTATGGTAGTGCTAGCACTATAAGTAGTAGCTTCACAACTATCCTTGACAATCAGGATCTCCAAAGTAAATAGGCTATCGGATTCCATATCGTCAATCGTAGCTGTAAATTCGCTATTTTTAATACTCTCTGCAACAACAGAAAGAGGCAGCATCAAGCTACCTAATATTAATACTATAAAAGTCAAAGGATAGAAGTTCCTCATAGGAATTATTTTCACTATTTGTTGGTAAAGCTGAGTGATTAGCAGTAGACTTGTTACTCTTTAAGAAATGGGTAACAAGTCTATCATAGTTCAGAAGCGGTACTCCTAAAATATGTATGATGTGTGTAAGCGGATGCAATAGTAGCATTGCTCACTACTTATTAAGATGTCCTTTGGAAAAGTAATGTAGGCAGTATAAAATTGGGCGATAATAGGTTACGCCTTTTTGAATGGTAATACATTCATTGGCTTTGGAAAATATCTATAATAAATACTTGATAATGAATCGATTGTAACTCGTTTCGTATTTATATTGAAATATTTAACTAAGGTTGTATTGAAATACTAGTCCTAAGTTGCAAAAAAAACCACCAATAAGTCAAGTATCAGATTAGATAAATAGATAATTTGTCCAGAACGGACAACTTAATCATATCTTGTTGAAAAGAGCTTTTGGGATAATTTTTAGCAATTCCATCTTAATTTGGTTTGGAATTAAGATGACTACCATTTAATAGTATTTTAATACGTAAGGGAGGTAATAGAGTTGCAATATTAAATAAAAAGACCATTTCATTGTCAGATGTCAGATCGTTCCTCCGGAACTGTCAGATGTCAGACTTATGATGTTGACCCCATAACGCTTCTGACAGTGTAGCGATCTATTATAATTATCCACCTATTCCTTTGGTCTGTGTATATCCATCTCCTTTTAATAGGTCGATTATTTTTGTCTTGTGATTACCTTGTATGATGATCTCTCCATTTTTTACTGACCCTCCTACTCCACACTTAGATTTTAGAAATTTCCCTAAATCTTTGAGATCATCTTTTGTTCCTTTAAAACCAGTAATGAGCGTTACTTCTTTTCCTCTTCTTTGTTTACGATCAATTTGCACTCTTAGGACTTGCTGTTGCTTTGGGAGGGTTTCTTGTTCCTCTGTTTCTTCATAGCTATAGTCGTAGTCTGGGTTTGTTGAAAATACGACACCTGATCTTTTATTTTTTTTTCCCATAATTATTTCTATTTAGACGCTTTGACTTATTGAACACAGAGGCACTGAGCACACAGAGACTAAATAGAACTCTGTGCGCTCAGTGCCTCTGTGTTCATTATTAAATTTAGTTAGAAATTACAGCTCCCAGTCTATTTTGCACCCAACAAACTCTTGTATTCGGCATGCACGTCTTTAAAATCAGGTAATTTCTTATAATGCCATTTATTTAAAATCTTTCCATCCTTCATTAAGACGATCCCAGGATTAGAACGAACGATGGTCTTCAAAAGAATATTATCCGCCATGTAAAAAGGATATGCGGTTTGTGCTTCATGCCTAAATGCTTCTAGTTTGGTAGCTCCAACACCTCCTGCTACGCCATACACTTTCCATCCAACTTTTTCTGCTTCTGCTGTAAAGGCATTGGTTACTCCTGTAAAACGTTCTACATAACTCTTGTCAAATTGATCGCCATCTTCATGTATCTTATGACATACTAGCATTACACTATATCCTTGATCCGTCAATAATTCTTCTGTTATATCATAACCTTCTGCGTTTTCAATTGCATATTCGCTCAACTTAGTGGCCTTGATTGCAGGTTCTGTCTTAATCTGGTCTGTTATCGTCCATTCTGTTTTAGGGTATTGCTTGAACTGCTTCATGTAAGTTGCATTTGGCAGAATCAATTCTTCTTTAGTTGCTTTATTCTCTAATACCCAATCTGTGATTTGTACATTAGATTGTGCCTCTAATTCCGCTGTTCTTTGACCTCTTATGTCTGCAGCTACTTTAAATGGGCGAAAATCTGCATGTGGAATATCCCAAATATAATTACTGAAACAGTATAATAATAAGCCTGCTATCGTTAATCCGATAATACCATTTTTTACTTTCTCTGAAAAGAAACTATGCATATCTTTGGAACGGAATAAAAAGTAAAAGGCGGGTATTAATAAAAAGACATCTTTTGTGAAAGAAGTAAATGGTTCTAATTTTATAAAGTCTCCAAAGCAACCACAATCCGTTACTTTCATATTGGTAGCTGTGTATTCACCCCATTTACTAAACTCAAAGAAATTGACCCCTTCTGGTACATAGCCTGTTAGATAAGTAAATCCTGTTAAGCCTGTAAAGAATAATATTAAGCCTAAAAATGCCCAACTAGTAAACTTTGGTTTTGCTCCAATTATCAACATCACTCCTAGTAATATTTCAAACACAATAGTTGCAACTGAAAGTTGTACTCCAAAACTATCTAGAAAAGGAAACAACGGAGCTATAAAACTCATCGCTGTTCCACTAAAAACAGATTCAAATTCTCCAAAATAGTCATGTAATTTATAAGCTGTTCCTAAAGGATCAACCGCCTTTACCCAGCCAGAGAATAAAAATAATGCGCCACACCAACTTTGTGCGAAAGTCATTAACCAGTTTTTATGCTTTTTAAAAACTAGTCCTGTTAAACCTGTTAAAATAATAGCGGCTATGGTAATTCGAATTAATAATGTAGTTAACGTCATATTTATGATTTATTCTTGTACTTTTTGTTTCTTTGATAAATGTCGTGGAACGTTTAGGATCTTCAAAGTTCTTTAGCTTGAGACTCGGCAATAAGTATGTTTACTATATTCCTTTAGAGGTAGCGATTTTGCTAGATTTTTTTATAAAAAAATCTAGCAAAATCGCTACCTCTAAAAAACTATATCAAAGCTACTGCTTGCCGATTGT
>CAYOBX010000389.1:0-6087 GCA_964402245.1 uncultured Saprospiraceae bacterium
CAGTTTTTGAAAAACTTGCAGATTTCGCTCGAATCGACTTTTCGGATTGGACTCAGAATTGGGAAGTTTTACTTAATTGATAAACAGAGACTTTCCAAGTTGCAAAACTTTGCAAGTCTGTCAGATCAACCATTAGCGGTCAGCCTGATCATACGTCTGACAGCGTAGCGATCTACATAGTTGTCAACATTATACGTCTGACAGCGTAGCGATCTGACTTCTCACTTCTGACAGCGCAGCGATCTTTTTTACTTATCCATACGAACAATTTTAGGCAAGAAAGTACCTAGTACATCTACCAAATCTGTTTGGTGACGCATGACTTCTTTTATATCCTTGTAAGCAAAAGGGGTTTCATCTAATCCACCTCCAATCAAACTTACGCCATGTTGTTGTAGATGTTTAGAAAGGGCATGGTGGGTAGTTGAATTTTTTGCCTTAGTTCTTGACATTTTTCGACCAGCACCATGTGAGGCTGAATTTAATGCATGTGCCGCTCCTTTACCTTGTACAATATAAGCAGGAGCCGTCATAGAACCAGGGATAATTCCTAACACACCTTTCCCGGCAGGAGTAGCTCCTTTTCTATGCACTACAACTTCTCTACCATCCTCTAGATTTTCTTTCCAAGCGAAGTTATGATGATTTTCAATCGTGGCGATTGGTTTTTCACCGATGACTTTACCCAGTCGACGATGTATATCTGCATGACAAGCAGAGGCATAATCCCCAGCTAGATTCATGGCTAACCAATATTCTGTACCCGCTTCAGAGTCTAAATCTAGCCAAGCCAGATGCTTAGCTTCCTTTGGTAAATAGCATTGGTTCATTGCGATTTGTGTATAATGTCTCGCAATATAGGCACCCAAACCTCTTGATCCAGAATGAGACAATAAACCAATATATTGTCCAATAGGTAGTCCAAAACTATTATTGGCCTCTGTTATATGGACAACGCCAAACTCTACAAAATGATTTCCAGAGCCTGAGGATCCTAATTGTTGTCGAGCCTTTCCTAATAATGGCTTAACAAAGGGAATTTCTTTAAACTCCTTTCTATCAAAGACCGAATTATCTGGTGTCCGATCAAAAACTTGTTGCCCAAATCGAGTATGTAATTTCAGTTTGCCTAATAAGTCTTTTTCATTTTTAATTAAAAACTTAGGAGAATAGTCATAAACGGTCAAACACATTCTACATCCTATATCCATCCCAACTCCATAGGGAATCACTGCATTATCAGCCGCTAATACACCACCTATAGGCAATCCATATCCCAAATGTGCATCAGGCATTAAGGCCCCTGCAACAGTAATCGGCAGACGCATGGCAATATCCATTTGATGAATAGCTTTCTCATCAATGTTAACAGAACCATATGTTTTATAAGGCATTGGTTGCTCAGCAATGACTTTTTCCTCTCTTATTTCCTCTGGTATATCGACTAATTCTGCCGCCACCATAGCAAAATGTGGATGATTTAAATAGGATGTTGGCTCTTCTAAAACTAACTTTAAAGTCCCTAGGACTTCCTCTAAAGTAGACCGCTTACAATGCTTTAAAGCCATATTTACTGCAAGCCCAATGACCTTCCCTTCAGGATAGCCTAGTTTTAATAATTCCTTTCCTCGTATTTTTAATTTTGCCACGTATTGAAATTTATATGTCTCGTTACCTATAGAATGGTACATTTATTATTGAATCATTCCTTAATTGAACGAATCGAAAAATAGCCACGAATTCACTAATTGTTGAGTCTACTCTAAAAATACAATTTATAAACCATCTAAGCTGGCGAAGCCAGCACCTTCATTACCAACTAAATTACAGGGATGGTAGTTCCCAATGTGTCAAAATCTTCTACAACAGTGATATTATCAAGGCGACATTCTTAGAATATTAAATACAAAAAATTTTACTTTGTTATTATTCTTTTTTATTTTCGTTCTGCTCATTCAATTAAAATATAATTTAAAACCATACACTTTTTAGCGCAGAGAAGCGAGAATAGAGACACCATCCGTTTAAAAACTACGGTAATTCATTGTTTGTAAACGAAATCTATCTCTATTCTCCCTTCTCTATTCTACAAGTTGTAGGGTTTCAAAAAATATAAAGTCTAATGAATATTTTCAAAGTTATTTTTCCGATATTTTTATTAATAGTGATAGGTTGTGCAGAAGAGGAAGCGAATATTCCTAACCCAGTAGAGGTGGAATCTCCTTCTATTTCTACGGCAACAGGAGAGGAAGATTATCTAAATGAAAAATCAGATGTCATTTTTGACCAAAACGAGTTACACACCTTTGAATTAACGCTATCCCCAGAAAATTTAAATAAAATTAACGCAGATCCTGCGGCAGAAGAATATGTTGAAGGGAAATTAACTTTTAATGGAGAAACGCTTGAGCAAGTGGGTATTCGGTACAAAGGGTCTATAGGTGCTTTTGTAGGTTGTTTGACGGGAAGAGATTGGACCAATCCTTCAGGTAGTAAAACTTGTACTAAGTTATCCATGAAAATTAAAATTAATTGGAATGATCCAGAAACTAGATTTTATGGTTTGAAAAAATTACAATTTCATTCTATGAATAATGATGATACTCAGATGAGAGATCGCTTGGGATATTGGTTTTTTAGAGAAATGGGTGTACCAGCTCCAAGAGCGGTCCATGCGCGTCTATTGATAAATGGAGAATTTTCTGGGGTATATGCTCTAGTCGAACAAATAGATGGCCGCTTTACTCGATGGAATTTTGAGGACGGCACTGGTAATTTATATAAAGAAATTTGGCCACTAAATAGTAGTGGACAAGCGTTCTCTGATAGCGAATACATAGATCATTTAAAAACGAATGAAGATGAAAATCCAACTGCAAATCTTATAAGTGGTTTTGCTAATGCCGTTTCGAATGCAAAAGAAGAAGAACTCCAAGGAGTCATATCCGAATGGATGAATGTAGAAGAAATCATGTCTTATATAGCAGTAGATAGAACCATCCGAAATGATGATGGGGCATTTCATTGGTATTGCAATGGTGGTTCTTGCGCACCACATAATTTTTACTGGTATGAAGATCCTACTGAGAAGAAGTTACATTTAATCCCTTGGGATTTAGACAATGCTTTTGAAAATATTATTAGTCCAGCGAACCCTGTTACGCCTATTGTAGATGCATGGGGACAAACTAGTAATGACTGTCAACCTTTTGCTGCTGGCTTTTTAGGGCTTCGCCAACGATCTAGTGCCTGTGATAAATTGACAGGAGGTTGGGCCAGCTTTACGGAAGTATTTGATCGAAAGAAAGAAGAATTTACTCAAGGTCCACTTTCTGATGAAGTGGTGGACAATTTAATAACTACTTGGCAGGAACAAATAAGGGCGGCAACTATTGAGGCGGAATTAGATCATCCTGATGCAATCACCGTTGATCAATGGGAGCATTCAGTTACCACTTTAAAAAGTGCGCTTCAATTTGCTAGGTTTCAATAGGTATATTTCGTATGGTGTAGCATAAATAATACTTTCACCATTTGAGGTAATGAATAATATTGTTTTCGGGGTAGTTTTCCGCTTTATTCTTTTAAAGGACAGAGGCGTGGAAAACGACCCCGTCAGCACAAACATTTCTCGTTAGTAACGACAAAACAATAACTCCATTGAGCCAATTTTTTTTAGAATGATAGCAGGGAAGATTTTATGCTAATACACAAGGAAAAGCTTACCTCTATAAAGAATTAACGTAAAATTTACACTAAGTACAAAAAAATCCAACTATTTTAAATTCCTCCAATAGATCTCATACAAGAAGGTAGTGTTGGTTTTAAAAGTTATTCAAAATAAAATAACGAAATTTAACTTTCAATAAAATTTAAATTTTCAAACGACTTATTTGCACCTTTCAAACGAAAATTTATTTTATATAGTATAAACACTAATGGGTTGACTTTGCCATTAATATCTCCTACATTTGCGCCCTCCTAACGAAAAAATCACTTCAAACATTTCACCTTCCTAGACCAATTAAGTGCTAGTAAGATTTTGAAAACACACACAAGCTTTATGAGAGATAAGTCTCTTGTAAAGGATGTCAATCTATGGCTGATTTTAAAAGAAAATGTAATGACAAAGTATTTCAATTTATTTGATCTATCCAAAAAAGTGGATATAAAAACCGAAGTCTTATCTGGCTTAACAGTAGCCTTAGCCTTAATTCCAGAAGCAGTGGCATTTGCTTTGATAGCAGGATTATCTCCACTAACAGGATTATATGCAGCCTTTATGATGGGCTTGATTACTTCTATTTTCGGAGGTCGTCCAGGGATGATTTCTGGAGCTACAGGTGCAGTGGCCGTAGTGTTGGTGGTATTGGCACAGTCTCATGGGGTAGAGTATATTTTTGCAACTGTTATCTTAGCAGGATTGATCCAAGTAGCTGCGGGTATTTTGAAATTGGGTAAACTGATGCGACTCGTTCCACATCCAGTTATATTTGGATTTGTTAATGGCTTGGCAATCATTATTTTTATGTCTCAGATGGAGCAATTCCAAGATGCCTCTGGTGCTTGGTTGACAGGAAGCCCAATGTATATCTTCTTAGGATTAGTACTATTGACAATGCTAATTATTTGGGGCTTACCAAAATTGAGTAAAGCGATTCCTGCTTCTCTAGTGGCTATTGTAAGCATTTTTGCAGTAGTAGTAGCTTTTGGTGTTGATACAAAAACAGTAGGCGATATAGCCTCTATTCAAGGTGGATTTCCTCCTTTTCATATTCCTATAATTCCATTTACTATGGAAAGCTTTTTAATCATCTTGCCCTATGCATTAATCATGGCTGGAGTCGGATTAATTGAAAGTTTACTAACCTTAAATATTATTGATGAGATTACCGAGACAAGAGGTCAAGGAAATAGAGAGGCGGTAGCACAAGGCGCAGCTAATATCCTTTCGGGCTTATTTTCTGGTATGGGAGGCTGTGCAATGATTGGACAAAGTTTGATTAATGTATCTTCAGGAGCAAGAGCAAGATTGTCAGGTATAGTAGCATCCGTGATGTTACTTGTTTTTATTATGTTTGGTGCTAGTTTAATAGAAAAATTACCAATGGCTGCCTTAACTGGGCTGATGATTATGGTAGCAATAGGGACGTTTGAATGGGCCAGTTTAAAAACCTTTACAAAGATGCCAAAGTCAGATATTTTTGTAATGGTGTTGGTTACTTTAGTAACGGCTATTCTTCATAATCTTGCATTAGCTGTAATCATTGGAGTAATTATAGCTGCACTAGTTTTTGCCTGGGATAATGCCAAGAGAATTAGAGCGAGGAAGCGAATAGATGAAAAAGGAATTAAGCATTATGAAATATATGGACCATTATTTTTCGGTTCTGTAACCGTATTTAATGAAAAATTTGATGTCTTAAATGATCCTCAAGAAATCATTATTGATTTTGAAGAGAGTAGGGTAGTGGATATGTCTGCTATTGAAGCCTTGAATAAAATTACTGAACGTTATCATAAAGTAGGGAAAAAAGTACATTTACAAAACCTAAGTTGGGATTGTAAAAAAATATTGCAGAAAGCAGATACTATTATTGAAGTAAATGTGATTGAAGAGAAAATACCTAAGATTGGAAAAGAAATACCTGCTTTGGTATAAAGTACCGACAAAAAAATAACTTGAACATTTAAGACGGTTCCTTTTGCTCTCCTTTTCCTTTTAAAAATACTTCCGTAGCCCTGCTATGCAAGGATTTTTAAAAGAAAACGGAGATCAAAATAATCTCGTCAAAATGACGGATTTATTCTTTCGTCGTTACTTAGTAACGAGTCAAAAATAAATGTCCATTCTTGGCTGCCTCTTTTGTCCTTATTTTTCTCCTTAAAAACACTCACTATATCAACATAGATCGTGTTTTCAAGAAAAAAACTAAGAACAAAATAGTCGACCCAAGAACAAACATTTATTTATGTCTCGTTACTTAGTAACGCCAATAACGGGCTAAATTAAAATGCTTATTGAAAATCAATTGGTTAGGATGGACGTTTACTAAACTTTTGGACGTTTACTAAACTTTAGAAGTT
>CAYOBX010000390.1:0-6081 GCA_964402245.1 uncultured Saprospiraceae bacterium
ACGTAGCAGCAGGAGATAATAGGGTATTTATTAGAGCTCGTTCTTCTGTAGATGGAACTACTTTACGGGTTGACTTACAAGATAACTTGAATTTTGTAACTAATGCCAACGCCGTTTCTACTACTTTGACAACTGAATATGTGGTCTATGAATTAGATTATTCTAATTCTTTAAATGATGGTGGATTTGGCGGTTCTCCTTGTACTTCGGATACTGCACCTTGTCCAGTAGACCCAGTTAGAATTGCGAACCTACAATTTTTCTTAGAACCAGGGGTTGGGATGTTTAATGGAACAGTAGATATTGATTGGGTTTCTTTTGGGACTTCTTTAGAAGAGGTGGTTGCAGCACCTGCAGGAGTTATTAACTATAGTGATGAATTGCCAGCAGAGGCAGCCAACCAAATTTTTGACCCATCAGGCCTAGCTACTTCTATTGTTGGCGATACTTGGACGATTACTGGTGATGGAACAGGAGGTATGTGGACACCAATAACCTACGTAATACATAATGAAGCAGGCGAAGGTATTTTAGCGAATGCAGTAGGTAGTGGCGATAGAGTATTTATTAGAGCAAGATCAAGTATAGCTGGTACCATTTTAAGAATGGACTTACAAGACAATATGAATTTTGTGACCAATGCGAATGCACAAGCAAATACATTATCTGAAGAATTTGTAGTTTATGAGTATAATTTTGCGAATGCTTATGCAGACGGTGGATTTGGTGGAACACCTTGTACTTCGGATACAGCACCTTGCCCAGTTGACGGCGAGCGAATTGCTCAAATGCAATTTTTTGTTAATCCTGGTGTAGGCGAGTTTGATGGGGTTTTAGAAATTGATTATATCTCCTTTGGTCAGGAATTAACGACCAGTATTGTGGATGTAGAAAAATTGGCAACTATCAATGCTTATCCAAACCCTACGAGTGGACAAGTGACTTTAGCATATGATTTATTATCTACCAGTGAAGTACAAATAAAAGTATACGATATTTTTGGCAAACAACTAAGCAATCAGCATTTGGGACTGCAAACAACTGGCAAACAACAACAAATAATTAATATGGATGCTTACACAACAGGTGTCTATATATTACAATTAGAATCGAATGGTACTATTTTAGGTGCTATGCGATTGATGAAGAAATAAGCTATTATTTATTGGGGTTGTATTATAAGTAAAACGCACCAAACCTATCGCAGAAGAATTGGGACTCTGTATCTTTGCTTCTCTGCGTTTAAAATTTAATTTCGTCAGAAATTCTTGCGTTTGATTTATGATACAACCTCAATATTTTATATACAATTTCCAAAAACATTCTAGATTGAACCTGACTTGAATTATGAAAAAATTATATTTCCTACTAGCCTTTTTATTTGTAAATTTTACAGCAATCGCTCAAGACGCTTATCACAGTCAATTACAAACCTCTTTTCAAGATAATTTTAATCTTCCAACTGGCGAATGGGTATTTTTTGATGAAGAAACAGCTATTTTGAATAGTGCTGGAGGATACGGCGGTTCTTTTTCTACACAGATGTCCTCTGATACCGATTTTTCTAGAATTACTCGAGGCATTATTTCTAGAAAAGGAAACAACCAATGGGATTCGGGCTGGAACCTAAGAAACCAAAAAAGAATTAATAGAGACGATAAAGTATTGATCGTTTTTTCCATTCGATCAATTGGTGGGAGTGGACAAGTAAATATCTTTGCTGAAGATTCCAATAATTTTTCTAAAGAGGCTTTTTTTACAGTAGATATTCAAGAAGAATGGACATCGTATGCGATACCTTTTATAGCATCCAAAACATATAATTCTAATAGTATAACTTTTGGATTTCATTTGGCACATCAAGAACAGACTATTGAAATAGGTGGATATACAGCTATTAATTTTGGTAAAGAAGTGAACGTGGAGGATTTGCCAGAAACAATCAATAATGACCAATACGACGGATTTGAAGCAGATGCTCCTTGGCGAGCAGTCGCTGCCGATAATATTGACCGACTTCGGAAAGCAAATCTTAGTATTCAAGTAAATGATGAGAATGGAACAGTAGTAGAAAATGCAGCTATCGAAATAAAAATGCTACAACATGAATTTGCTTTTGGCTCTGCTATTAATGCAGCTAGAATTGCTGGCAATAATGATCAAAATGTGATTTATGAAAACAAAATTATCAACTTAGATGGGGAAGGGCATGGTTTTAATTGGGTGGTTTTTGAAAATGATTTTAAATGGCCTGCTTTAGAACAAAATTGGTTTGTTAATGCTGCTGAATTAACCAATTCGGTACAATGGTTACGAGGAAATGATATTAAAATTAGAGGGCATACTTTAGTTTGGCCTGGCGCAAATAATTTGCCAGATGACATTAGTCAAAATCGAAATGACTTATCCTATATTAAGAGAAGAGTAAACGAACATTTAGAAGATATTTTAAATCGTCCAGGTATCAAAGGAGAAATTGCAGAATGGGATGTCTTAAATGAAATTACCACCAATAGAAGTTTGGAAGAGTATTTTCGAGGAAAAGAAGACTATACGACAGGCAGAGAATATTTAGCAGAGATTTTTCAACAAACAAGAGCAACAGATCCTACTACTGGACTTTGGTTAAATGACTTTGTTACTTTATCGCTCAATGCTAAACCGGGAAATGGAAATTATGATAACCTCAAATTATTTACCCAAGAATTAATAGATGCAGGAGTGGATATTGAAGGAATCGGTTTTCAAGGACATATCGGCGGTTTTCCAAATGGTATTCCATCTGTCTTAGAAACCTTAGATGATTTTTATGACGAGTTTGGTTTAGCAGCAAAAATTACGGAATTCGATTTGCCTTCTAATGTTGATGAAGAAATAGCCGCCCAATACTTAGGTGATTTTCTAACCGCTATTTTTGGCCATGAAAGTATGAATGGATTTCTTTTCTGGAGTTTTTGGGATGGTGCTACTTATAGGAATGAAGGGGCTAATCTCTTCAGCAGAGATTGGAGTCGGACACCTGCGGGAGATACCTTTGTTGATTTATTATTTAATCAATGGTGGACAGAGGAAACGATTACTTCGGCTGCTAATGGTATAGCTGATATCCGAGCTTTCAAAGGTACTTATGAAATTGCTTATGAAGTAGATGGAATCATGGTTAGAGATACCATTCAATTGACAGAAGATACTACTCTTGAGATTGTAGCTGATAATATCACAACAAGTACTAATGATTTGCGGATAGATGATTCTTTCGCTACCGTTTTTCCAAACCCAGCGGATAGCCAAATCATTATTCAAAAAGAAGGAACAGAAACGGTTACTATTCAAATATTTGACCTACTTGGGAAAAAAATATTGGAACGAGATATGAATGACACCATTTTGAGTATATCTATTAATGGTTTGCAAGGACATTATATAGTGAAAATTAGTGATGATATTCGAACTACCTCCAAAAAGATTTTGGTGAAATAAAAATATAAAATTGAACACGGAGTCACGGAGCGCACAGAGGATTTTAGTACTTCATTTAACTCTGTGCGCTCTGTGACTCTGTGTTCATTCCTCCGCTCGATACTCCAAAATATCCCCAGGCTGACACTCCAATGCCTTACAGATAGCCGCCAGCGTAGAGAACCGAACCGCCTTCGCTTTCCCCGTTTTTAAAATAGATAAATTAGCGACTGTAATACCCACTGCTTCTGCCAACTCCTTGGAGCGCATTTTTCGCTTGGCTAGCATTACGTCTATATTGATGATGATGGACATTGTTCTGTATTGAATTAAATAGTTAGGTCAGTATCTTCTCTGAGATTTTGTCCCTCTTTAAATACCCAGACTAGTGAAAAGAAGAACAGACTACAAATGAAATAAGCATAATTTCTGGTAATCAGATGCTTTGTACTGATCGATTCATGCGTTAAATGTTCTACTGCTTTATCTGCAATAAATGATTCTAAGAATGGATGCAATAAGAATAAATATAAAAATACAATCGCTATAAGGCGCAGCCAATTAAGGTTATTTTTATTAAATATTTGTTTCTTTAGAATGCTATTATTGATTTTCTTCATTGCAAATACAATAAGCCCAAAAGCAGCAATGAATAAAAATTCTTCTAGAAAATTCCAGTATAGCAAATTAGGTACGGATTCAATTGCTACTTTAATTTCTCCGTTTGCATGACCAATTGTAACAGGAGATGTCAGTTCGTTTATTCCTGTCCACTCTCCTTTATCTATTAAACTGAAAGAAATAGTAATGAATGTATACCCTCTGAAATAAGACTGTAGCAAAAAATATGGAGCACTTATTAAATATAGCCACCAGATGCTATTAAAGCTTTTTCCTCGCTGCCTTTTGTTTTCTATTAGATCTTCTATATGCATGGTTATTGTTTTTGATTTTGAAAAAATGTGTTCTTTAGGATCGTCGAAGTTTGTAACCTCGACGATACATTATTTAGACAGTCAATTCTTGTTCTTCTTGTAATGGAATTCCTTGTTCAATTAGCTTAGCTATAAAATAAAAGATGATGGCGCATAAAACTTGAAAAACTAAAATGATATGTTCCTCCATTTTCTCACTTGAATAAACAACTAACATAATTATTCGATAGAAAATAGTGCCTACCATTAACAAAGCTAAGCGATGTAAAGTAGTAGCTAATGGTTTTCTAAATACAGATTCACTAGAAAATGCTTTAAATAATTCTGCTAACCATTTGAAAAGTAAAATGAATCCAAGGAAGGTGATTACAACTGCCGATAATGTTAAATTATATGGGGCAATTCCTCTAATTTCTAAATCTAATAGATTGCTAGTTAATTGAAATCTATCTCCTTCCAAAACTAGCTCTGCTATCGAATTCTTGATATTTAAGGTATGGAAAAGAATACTTAAACCTATCCAAATAGATACTAATATGCCCTGTATCAACGCAAGATAAAACGCGAATTTAAAGAAGGGTTGTAGGATGCTGGAAAGTGATTTTTCACCGAATATTTTCATGATGTTGTGGGTTTAGGATCGTCAATGGCTACTTATATAGTCAAGTCTACTTGTTCTTTTAGAGTAGTTCCAGTAGTGAAGACTTTAGATAAAACGATTGTGACCAGGCCCATATATATATATGGGCTTAGCAAAGAAGAAATTAATGTTTTACCTAATCGATAACCTACATTAAAAGAATCACTACGATAATTCTCCACACTTTTATCCAAAATTAAATTGTTAGGATCAATATGATAATAAGTGAAAAGCATAGTGAATATTTTTAATAAACCAATAGTTAATATGGCTAATCCAATCCAATATAAGCGTTGACTATTTTTATTATTAAAAGGATTTTGATCAATGGTATTTTTTAAAATGAGCCTTATTTGAGAGAATATAAAAACGATTAATGCAAATTTAAAAAGTGACTTAAATTGATAAGCAATGATTGTTAACATAGGAGGTTGATAAGCTTTATCATATTTAATAAGCCCCTCTGCTGATGTAATTGAAATTTTATGATTTTCATAACCAACTACATTACCAGCATCCTGAATAGAGAAATGAATAGGAATACTAATATCTGTAGGTTGGACAATAGTTATTGATATTCTTATTAAAAAAAGAACAATCATTAATATCCAAGCTACATGAAAGATATTGTACATAGCCCTAGTTGAAATTGCAAAATTATCTGAACTCATTTTAGTTGGTTTAAGGTGTGTTAGAATTATAGCTTATAAGCGTATCGACAATACAAAGATAGAATCATTTTTGATAAAAAACAATAAAAAATTATTGTTTTACGATAAATTTTAATCAATTAATGATAAATAATTATTGTTTTAAGTAAAAAGATAGAGATGTAACTCATTGATAATCAATAGGTAAGTTGAAGAAAGTAGGCTATTGAAAAAAAATAGGTTCTCTGACAAATCCCGTGATTGAGTTAGATCGTTGAAGTTTGTAACCATAGGCCGTCAGGTTAAGAAAAAATAGTACTGAAGATCAATCACTTATGCTTGAGTAACAGAGATGGCTGGCACTTTGAAAGTGCCTGCCATCTTTGCCAAAACCTAG
>CAYOBX010000391.1:0-3046 GCA_964402245.1 uncultured Saprospiraceae bacterium
ATTACTTATTACCTATTACCTATTACTTAACATGTTATGGGTGAGTACGATATTATATATTATACCTTGTTTCCCTCCGACAATATTTATTCTTCTGTCTCTTTATCCTTGTCAAAGGAGTTTGCAAAAAACAATCGTGTTTTTTATGTGAACAAACCTTATTCCGTAAAGGATTTTGTGGGTAATTGGGGGAATGCTAAAGTGAAAGAGAGAGCCCCAAAATTATTGAGTAATAGAGTGCACTATGAAAAGGTAGATAAGATTCCAGAAAATTTTTTGGCAGCCACTCCCCCATTGACCTTGCCAATCAATTGGTTGCCACAAGGTAAAATGCATCATGGGCTAGAACAGTATAATAAAAAGGTGGTATTGAAAACAGTGCAAAAATTGATTAAAGATTTTGGTATCAAAAAGTATATCTACCTCAATTGCTATAATCCATATGGTGCGGCTATATTGCCAGACTCTTTTAGTCCTGCATTAAACGTATACCAATGTATTGATGATATTAGTCAAGATGAATATACCTTAAAACATGGATATAGATTAGAAAATGAAGCTATAGCAGAAGCAGACGTGACTTTGGTCACCTCTAAAGAGCTATGGAATCTAAAATCGAAAATATCTCCGAATACACATATTTTACATAATGCTGTTGATCCAGCAGTTTTTCAAACGGTGCTGACAGAAACATTTCAACGACCGAAGGAATTGGAAGGAAGAGATGGAAAAGTAGTTGGCTTTATAGGAAATTTAGATCACTTACGAGTGAATTATCCATTACTAAAAAAGGCTGCCTTACACCATACGGATAAGACCTTTCTTTTTGTTGGGCCGCTCAATAATACAGAATATTTAGAATTAGGTTTGCCAGATCTTCCGAATGTAATTTTTACTGGAGGGAAGAATTTATACGAATTACCAGCCTACTTACAACATATGGACTGCACGCTTATTCCATTTCTTTGTAATACCCTCACAAAGAGTATTTATCCATTAAAAATAAATGAATATTTAGCGGCTGGTAAAGCAGTGGTGGCTACTAATTTTTCAGAAGATATATCTGGTTTTAAAAAGGATATTTATCTAGCCGATTCTGAAGAAGCATTTATTCACCAAATTGATGCTGCTTTAACACCACAAACCGACTCGCAAATACAAAGCAGGATAGACTGTGCCAACTCTAATACTTGGACAGCTCGTGTCTCCCAATTTTGGAAAATAATGGAGCAATATATATAACGATGACCAATAAAGAAATAGATCCTAAAGACGAAATAGAGTTAAGCAGCAAAGAACAACTTATTGAGATAATAGGTAATGCAATAGCCATCTTAATGTTAGTCGCTTTTTTTTTAAAAATACTTTTTTTTTAAAACTGGATAGGGGTCAGGAGTCATAACATTTTACGTAATCGAAAGCAGAATCATCTTGAATCAAAGACGAAATAGTTCTCTTTTTACGAAAATCCACCTGACTCCTGACTCCTGACCTCTAGTCACAAACAAATTAAGAATTAAGGCGAATGCAAAACGTATCTCAAATAAGGGTATGGATAGAAGCATTGAAAAATTGGCTCTATTTAGTACTCATTACCAAAAAATTAAATAGCTTTCTCGGCATCTTGCTATTAGTATTCCTAAGTGTATTAATAGGAGGTTTTGTCGCTGTATTAGAACTAAGAGGAGCAGTCTTTGCCATTGGGGTAGTGTTTGCTATTACTTCTGTGCTATTTGCCCTATTCAATCAATATACTTGCTTATATATCGTACTTACTTTGGGATGTATTGTCCCTTGGCTATCGAAAATTCGAGATCTACCCTATGGTATCTCATTAGATGCCTTATTAATGACGATGTCTCTGGGGATCTTAATGAAACAATCCTATAAAAGAGATTTATCTTTCCTTGACAGTCCTATTACTATCCCCATAGTTTTATGGATCGTTTACAATTTAATTCAAGTATTAAATCCTGCTGCTGTTTCACAACTTGCTTGGGTATATACGGTGAGAAGTGTTGCTATTTTACATTTACTTTACTTTATTGCTTGCTATGCAATGAATAGTTATCGTCGTATCATCAACGTCTTTAAGTTTATGATACTAATGGCTTTTATTGCGGCTTTATACGGACTCAATCAAGAATACATAGGCTTTAGTAGATATGAACTAATTTGGCTTCATTCAGATGCGGAACGGTTTCAGTTGATCTTCCAATGGGGGCGACTTAGAATATTTTCCTTTTTTGCCGATCCTACTAATTACGGTATGTACCTTGCCTATTATGCGATTATTTGTTGTATTTTATTGACAGGGCCGTTTAAGACTTGGCAAAAAACGGTGTTAGGTTTTGTTGCAGCTTGCATGTTTTTAGCGATGGGTTTAGCAGGTTCTCGAACACCATTTGTTTTAGTACCATTTGGACTAATCATATTTACGTTATTAACCCTTAATAAAAAGGTCATTTTAACAATGATTTTCACCTTTATGTTAGGAAGTGTTTTTATCCTTAAATCTACCAATAACGCAATCATCTTCCGAATTCAATCTGCCTTTAGTTCGACTAGTTCGGATACGCTGGATGTAAGACTCAATAACCAAAAAATGATTCAGCCATTCATTCGTGCGCATCCATTTGGAGCTGGATTGGGTAGTGCGGGTCAATGGGGCGCAAGATTTGCTCCGAATTCTATCTTAGCAAAATTCCCTCCTGATAGTGGTTTTGTAAGAATTGCGGTAGAGTTAGGTTGGCTAGGCTTGATATTATATTGCTACTTGCTTTTTAAAGTAGTCAATTTTAGTATATATTGTTATTTACGAGTCAAGCATCCTAAAGTAAAAATTATTTACCTCTGCTTAACGGTCATGATTTTCATGTTGTTCTTGGCAAGTTATCCGCAGGAGGCAATTATTCAATTGCCAACGAGTCTATGTTTTTATATAACCTTAGCGATTATTGCTCGACTGAAAGACTTCGAGCATGAGGCTTATTTGGAGTAACACGGAATTCATTCCGTATCCCAGTAACACGGAATTCATTCCGTA
>CAYOBX010000391.1:3146-6067 GCA_964402245.1 uncultured Saprospiraceae bacterium
AGTAACACGGAATTCATTCCGTACCCCAGTAACACGGAATTCATTCCGTACCCCAGTAACACGGAATTCATTCCGTACCCCAATGGCACGGAATTCATTCCGTACCCCTTTTATCTGCGCTGCGCTCAATAGTCTTTCGGAATGAATTCCATGCTACAGAAACGCCAGATTAAAAAGAGACACAGTGTAAATAAAGTTACGCTGTGTCTCTTTTTTTTAAATACATTTAACCTCTGCGCCTCCTATACATTAGAATCTTCCAATACCTTATTTGGCTTATTTTCTTCTATCATCTTTGTCTTACCTACTTTCTTTTTAGGAGATTGCCTAAAATGCTCTTTTAGCTTTAAAAAAGGCATTTCCAAATATTTGAAAGAAAGATGTGCAGCTATTATAGTTCCTGTAATTACAATCAAATTAATGAATAGTATTTGAAATGCATTTGGCAATACTTGCCAATAATCAAATTTCGTAAATAAAAATAAGACCGCATAAACAACAATCATGTGGTACATATAGATTCCGTAGGAAATACTCCCTAAATAGTTGAGGGATTTATTTTTTATTTGAAACAAAGGATTCGGATTGTAGCTAATATTGGCAACAAAAATTCCAAATAAAATCATGCTAACAAAGTGGTAGGCAGGTTCTGGAAGTTGTTGGAATAGATCTGTGGTAAAATGGACTACGAACAAAAGAGTCAGTAGGATTTGTCCTGCCCTATTGAATAATATAGCTTTATCTAATTTAAGATAATTAGCAATCGCCACTAGCCCACCGAAGGAAAAGTAAAAGAATAAGCTATAATAGTCTTTAAAATAAGTAATGGGAGAATAATAGAAAATTAAAAAAAACACTATCGTAAAAATCCCTAAAAAAGAAAGAAATCTTTTTTTAGGTAAGAAGAATGCAATCGGTGCAATAAATAAATAAAATTGTTCTTCAATACCAATGGACCATAAAATATCTAGAATTCCTCCTGGCTCATAATTGATATGAAAGACATTTGGTAGGAAGAAAATGCACAGTAGCAGTCCTTCCCCAATATTATAAGTTGATTCGTAAGGAACTGATAATAAGGGAAATACAACATGATAGATGGTAAAACCAAGTATAACCACTAAATAATAAACAGGATATATTCTTAAAATCCTACGAATATAGAAATCCTTTATACTAATTGTACCAGTAAGGTCTTTTTCAACAAATAAAGATTTGATGATTAAAAAACCACTCAAAGTAAAAAAGACCAAAACAGCCTCTGTTCCTCTATGAAAAATAGGTAATCCATTATAAAAAGGCAAATCCATATTTTGACACAAAGTAGGAATATGGAATATTAGTACCAGAAAAGCTAAGAAAAATCTCAACGGATCTAGATTAAATAACTTCTTTGACATTATGTGTAGTTAGTTATTTCAGAAGAGAAGTCCTTTTGAAGAGATTAATTTCAAAACTTATTCGATTCATTTAAATCTATATTTAACCCAATTATTATAACATAATAACGTGCCAAAACAATTTAAACGATCCATAGAATAAGTAGAATTTTCAAATCAATAATTCTTAAAAACCAAGTGACTTTTCATCTACATTCATATAGGAATAATTCCTACAAATGAATAAAAGTTCTTATATAGACATAGAGTCACTAGAGTCTCTAAAAATCACTTCCTCCTCAACAAATAGGATCAGTGAAAAATTAAACTGTAGGTGGTATTAATAAGAAAGGATTAGGAATACGAGGATTTATATGATTGCAAATATATGCTTTTCAGCAATTCAACACAAAGATTAATATTCAACATGTTTTTTTTTGAAATATATTGACTGTCACAATTCTCTTATAAATCAACTTGAAACTATACAAATTTTAGGTAAGTAATTTGAAACCATACACTTTTTAGAGCAGAGAGCAGAGAAGCGAGAATAGAGACATTTTTTCTGTATTTGATTCGGCATAAAAATTGATTTTATATATTTTATTACTATGCCTCAAACGGGATAAAAAAGTAATTTTGAGAAAGATGGTTTGATGGCCTGACCTGTTTGATTGTCAACGTCCTACAAACAATCAAGCCATCAGACAATTTAATCATTTACACCGAGCAGAGTATAATAACTTCAAACACCTCTTTCATAGCTTCCCCCCGCTAAATCTCCTTGTACATTGAGATATTTATTATTTATTATCGCATTACTGCCATGCAGTATCATCTTAGCTCAACATTTAGATTACGACCAAGTTGTTATCCCAGAAGGACAACCTCCTAGAGTTTTTGAGGATTGTTTGGTACAATTAGCGTGGTTAAATAGTCCAGCAAATACCGTATTCAGACATCATCAAAATATTGCAGAAAAAGAATATGAAAAAACTAAAAAGGAATGGTTAGAGGATATCATCTTTACGTTTAATTTAAATGAAAGTCACCTGAGTCGGCCAGATGCACGAGACACTGTTCTTATCAATAACAATTTTTTTCCTCGATACAACTTAGGAGCTTCCTTTAACTTAGGTAAACTCCTTAATAGAAAACATGATTTAGCTATTTCTCAAGAGGAAATGAAGATTGCAGAGTTGGAAGAGAATCAACAAAAATTAGAAGTACGAGCCCTTACACTCCAAAGATATGAAGCATATTTACTAGCCTTAGAATTGGAAAAAATCCGAATACAAGCAGAAACAGATGCAGAAGAAATTTATCTAATTGCCTCTGAACGATTTAAAACTGATCGAATTAGTTTCCAAGAATACAATAATGCCTCCGACCAATATTTCATGTCTAAATCTGCTCGTCTACAAGCTAATTCAGATGTTCAGCAATCCATATATGCTATGGAAGAATTAATTGGTGTTCCCTGGGACAAGGTGGAGCCAAAACGAGACCAGATGGAACGACGGAATAAGACTAGGAATTAGG
>CAYOBX010000392.1:0-6060 GCA_964402245.1 uncultured Saprospiraceae bacterium
TTTTCTAAAGTAAAATAGTTGACATATTGCATAAATGCTTTATTGTAATATTGAAAAGATAAATTTTCATGAGTTGCTTTTGAAATAACTTGTTTATGTTTTTTAATAAAATCGATAAGTATTTGTTTGTTGTTTGTTATTATAGTTTCGGGAATTTTTATCCCTATCCTTTGAGCTATTCCTAAAACTTTGAACTTATCAATAAATATTGATTCATAATTAGAAAGAAATCTAATAATATTTCTATCATTACTCCATAATATCCTTTTCAAGGATACAACTTCATTATTAATATTTTGTCTAAAAATTCCTTCTACATTCTTATCTAGGAAATCCATAGTAGAATACTCACTTTTTGTCTTCATCTCTCTTCGAAACCAAATACTAGAAATCTTATCTAATTTACTTTTTCTCTGAACTATATATTCTGCATTTTCATTGGTTAACGTTTTATTTATATTGTATTGATTTATAAAACCCTTATAGTCTATCAAACTACATCTACCTCCAAAATAAATTATCCAGTCATAAACATCTAATACTGCTTGCTCCATCTTATCAGTGATAATAAGGACTTCTTTCATTATTTATTTATTATTCTCGTATTTTATTCTATCTAGACCTATTCCAAATCGCTTAAGTTTACTTTTTAACTCTACTACTTCAAAATGAATAGTATTTCCAATAATCTTTTCTTGAAATATCTCATTAATAAAATCTCTACGAGGATTAAATCTACTACCTGCAAATACAACAACTGAATCTAAATGAGAATTCACGGAGATTTTCTGATCAAATATCATACTCTCGGCTAGTAATTTTTGTACATCTTTATTCTTAAATACATCTATTTCTTTATTATTCATTCCTTCATATACAAAATTGATATTACCCCAAGCAAAAGATCTCACATTTTCTATTTCCTGTAATTTTAATATTCCTGACCGAGGAACTATAACTTCTCTAATGCCACTATTTTCTTCGCGAAGTATTTGCCCATTTTTTTGCCCAAAAGCAATGTATATGTCATTCTCACCAAAGCCTTTTGGAAGTATAAATGTGAAACTTGGTTTACTGGATGGGTATTCTCTTTTTGTACCTTCCTTAAAATAAGTTGATACTTTTTGAATATGGTTATTTATTCCTAAGCCTACTTTATAAAGCACTTCTGTCAAACAGTTATCATCAATAAAATATAAACGGCTACTATACAACTTATCATTATTTTCACCTACTAGGTCAATAAATATACTATCACTAATTATTGTTGTGTTGTAGATCAGTTTACCATAATCAAATTCTTCATAACTTCCATTATCTTGTTCTTCAAGCTGTAGTATTTCTTCTATTTTACCATTTTTGTCATATTCATAAAAATATCCATCTTTGGTGAATTCTAATTTTATTTTGGGATAATAATCTGCTACCCACACTCCTGTAATCACGTTTTTTTTATTTACCTGACAATCAGTCAAAAATATAAACACAATAAATAAGTATGTGATTTTTCTAAATAGCATATGATGTAAAGTTGTTCTTTCCAAAGTAGAATTAAACGTGCCTATTGTAATAAAAATACTAATTAAGGTGCTTTAAAAACATCTAAATTGACATTTCCAAAGCACCTTGAATTAAATATTATCGTTCGCCTTGAGGTTGCACAGGAGGTCCTGACATAAATCCATCTTCGTCGATAATATATACACCTGTGTCTGTCTTCAGCCTAATTTGAAACTTTTCACGCCCGCCTTTAATTTTTTTCAAATTGTCTTTGATATTAAATTGTTCAAAAGCAGATAACAAAATATCTTTTTTCATTTTTAATAATTTAAAATAAGTCCCTTCTCTTTTGATGTGCTTAATAAGCAGGGTTCAGGGTTCTCCCTAACAACATTGTTGGTACAAACATAATAAGGAAGAATCCAAAAATTCTGGACGCTGTAAAAAATTATTAAAAAATTTGTCATTTCCTCCTGTTAAATGTCTCAGATTTACTCTCTGAGTAGAAAAACCAAAGTAAAAAAAGACTTCTTGTTTGTAGCAAAAGCTTTTCTTGGAGGAAGAATAATAAACCTCAACACCTTGATTTTTCATAAGCTCTAGAATATTGTAGAGTGTACTACGAGAAATGTTCAACCGCTCGGCAAATTCATCAGGAGACCCAGTTGCTTTCATTCTGATCAACTGGTCAATTCTTTCAATTCTTTTGATCTGGTCGAGTAAGTTCATATTATTGTTTTTTGGCTTTGAATTTACAGATGCTGGGTGTTGCACTTACAAATTCATAGCGTATTAGATAGATGATATGTTTTTGCCACTAATTCACGAATCATCTTATCTCGAAATTCGTGCATTCGTGGCTTAACTAAATTCTTCAAGTGTCTCAAGTATTTTTGATTAAGCTCCACACTTTATCGAATACCCGTTGTAGAATACGGCGTTCTTCTGTAATAATAGCTACAGTCCCTTCCATCTCTTGTCTAAAAGGAATTACTTTATTGTAAGTCGTTATCAAGGTATCTGGTAGTATTAATTCTAATTGATAATGTTCTTCTTGCGGAACTAAAGCGATTTGTTTAACGAATGACTTAATAATTCCAAATTCTTGATAGGGGTAGCCATTTAGTTTTATATGAGCCATCAAATCTGTTTTAACTTTGCCTGAATTTTCTATGGGTAATAACCCTTTTGCTACTATTTTTCCTGCTCCTTCTAAGGGAACAATCGTTACTAATTCTTCGCCAGCCGTAGCAAATTGGTTGGCACTCCATATTGTAGATAAATTAACCTTTCCAGTAATAGGCGCATATAATAGATAAGTTTGTTTCCACTCCTTTAGTTGGGCTTTTAATTGTTGTAAGGTTTCTCTGATAGTTAGTATTCTAGCATTTCGGTTATCCTTATAGGTTTGCTGTAAGTCTTGTATTTGGGATTCTAATTGGTTCGTTTGAATTTGGTTGTTTATAATTTGGCTCTCGAAGTTATCTAGTTGCCGTTGATATTGTAAATAGGAACTTTCTAATTGTTCTAAATCTACATCACTAATGATTCCTTCTTCATTCAATTGCTTATTTCGTTGATAATTCTTAGAAGTAAGATCAACTTCCTTTCTTAACGTTTTTTGTTGCTTTTTTATGTTATCATTAAGTGTTAATGTATGATTGATTTGCTGGTTTAGGGTAGCAATCTTTTGGGTAGTGATATCCTCTTTGAGGAAATATTGGACCTCTTTTATTTGTTGGGATAATCTGGCATATTGATTCTGCATCATACCTAACTCTAGGGACTCTGGCAAATTAACAGATGTAAAAGCAGATGGCTTTTTTGGTACTTCTAACTCTTGCAAAAGTGTTTCAAGTTGTAGCGCATCTTTCTTTATTACAGCGCTTTCAATTACCACCAATAATTCTCCTTGTTCTACTGTTTGTTGATTTTCCACCAATAACTCTGTCACCTTTCCACTAGTTAGTGGCACTAATCGAATGGCAGGGTTTTCTGTTACTATTTGTACTTTTGCTTCAATCACGTCAGGGTATTTTATCCACCACGCTAAGGCAGCAAAAACTAAAGCGGCAATAAATACTAAGCTAATGCCCCAATGCAATAACCAACTGGGTGGGTTGCCCAATATTTGGTCAACTTCATATTGGTCATTTAATTGAATATCTTCTGATTCTTGGATTAAGATACTTGGCATGTTTTATTTTTTTTTCCCACTAATTCACTAATTTATATTCGTGCATTCGTGGCTACAATTTTAATTCCCTAATTCTAATTGGTTTTTAACCAAGCTATAGTAAGCACCTTTTTTTGTTACTAATTCTTTATGTGTTCCTTGTTCTACCAATTCTCCTTTATCCAATACTACTATATTATCCGCATTCTTAACGGTACTCAATCTATGCGCTACAATAACCACCGTTTTATTTTCAAAAAACGCATTCAAATTTTCTACGATGATGCGTTCGTTTTTAGCATCTAATGCATTTGTAGCTTCATCAAAAAACAAGAAGTCAGGATTTTTATAAACCGCTCTGGCAATTAATAATCGTTGTCGTTGCCCTTGACTAACCCCATTGCCTCTTGCCCCAATCATGGTATTATACCCCAAGGGTAGCGATTCAATAAATTCTTGAATATTAGCTGTCTGTACCGCTATTAATAATTTTTCTCTATCAATCAATTCATCGCTTTCTGCAATATTATTGGCAATGGTATCAGAAAAGATATATCCATCCTGCATCACTACCCCACATTTTTGTCGCCATAATTTTTTCCGTATATTATGTAATGGCATTCCTCCTAAGCGAATGTTTCCTTTAGTAGCCTGATAAAACCCTAAAAGCAATTTTACTAGCGTAGTTTTTCCACTTCCGCTCATGCCTACAATTGCTGTCACTTTACCTCTAGGAATCGTAAGGTTGACATTCTTTAGCACCTCCTCATCTAATGGGTTGTATTTAAAAGATAGATTCTCCAGGATAATATCTTGGTGGTCAGGTAGTACATCTAATTGCTGTTGTAAAGTTTCCTCTTCAGGGGTATTGTGGATTTCTCCCAATCTCTCCAGACTCAATTTAGCATCTTGAGCACTTCGAATAAATTGAATCATTTGAGAGAGAGGCGCATTCAGTTGTCCTACTATATACTGGATAGCCAACATCATCCCTAGTGTCATCTCTCCTTGAATGACAGCAGTAGCAGCTATAAAGGAAATGGCAATATCTTTTAGTTGATTAATAGAATTAGCCCCTGTATCTTGATATTGCGTGATGGCTAAAGAGCGAATATTAGTATGAAATAATTTAGCTTGTATGTTCGTCCATAATCTTCTTCGTTTTCTCTCACTAGTTTGTAATTTAATTTCTTGCATTCCTTGAATCATCTCTATCAGAGAATTCTGATTATTAGACATTTCTTGAAATCTTTGATAATCTACTTCTTTTCTTTTTCTAAGGAATATCAAAATCCAGAGGATATAAAAAACACTCGCCACCAAAAAGATACTGAATATCAACACTTATCTTTCTCCCCAGTTTTTACTTCTTATCTTTTTGTAGGAGGCCTAATTATATGTTTCAAATTCTGTCGAACTTGCTTGACTATTACGCCTCTTATTTTGCAAACTGATTTCCCAAGTATAGCTTAAGAATCCGATTTAGGACTCCCATCATTTTTCCCATCATACCCTTCTTGATCTTGTAAAAACGCTAATTGAGTCCTGTAAGCTTCTTGATCCTCATATTTGAAAGCTACCGTAAATACATCCTCTACATGGGCCGTTTGATAAATTATGTCTCCACTGTAATCAATAATAGAAGTATCCCCAGAATAATAAAAATCATTCCCATCCGTCCCTACTCTATTCACTCCTACAGTAAATGTCTGATTTTCTATAGCCCTAGCTTGTAGCAATGACTTCCAATGTTTGGCTCTAGTACTTGGCCAACTAGCAATATAAATCAATAAATCGTAGCCAATGTTATTCCTTGCCCACATCGGAAAACGCAAATCATAGCAGATTAAAGGGCAGATCTTCCAACCTTTCCACTCTACTAATACCCTTTTATTACCCCGTTCATAAAAGTCATGCTCTTTAGCTTTTGTAAAAAGATAGCGTTTATTGTATAGGCCAAATTTACCATTTGGCTGCATCCATATTAAGCGATTATAGTACTTATTATTTTCTTTTACAATATAACTACCTGTAATCACCGCCCCTACATCCGTAGCATGTTTATACATCCACTGGAAGGTCTTCCCAGTAGGTGTTTCTCCTAGTACGGTGCAGTTATTAGTAAACCCTGTAGAAAACATTTCTGGAAGGATAATAATATCCGTTTTATCTTTTAATGCTAGAATTTTAGGGCTAAGAGCTGCTAGATTTGCGCTTATATCTTCCCACTGAAGGTTAGTTTGGATAGTAGATACTCTTAATGTGTCCATTAAATTTAGGTCTGAATTTTAAAAAAGAAGTAACTGACTAGGAGTCAGGCGATAGGGGTCAGGAGTCAGAACATTCTGGGTATTTGAAGGGAAAATTACTTTGAATCGAAGTCG
>CAYOBX010000393.1:0-6055 GCA_964402245.1 uncultured Saprospiraceae bacterium
TCATTTTGACTCGCAAAAGTTTAAGATGTAACATTTATTTTTTTAGCGTTCCTTAAAGGGATAACTTACAAAATCTTCGAGATTTGGGAAGTTTTCTTATTAGACTTGTTACCCTTTAAGAAATGCATCTATGAAATTTGGATTTTTCGATAGTTTGGCTTAAAAAATTAGTGCATAGCCTAGCTACGGACTCATTTTTTAGGACAAAATATCGGAAAAAGACATTTTCAGGGGAGTGTTTATTAAAGGGTAACAAGTCTATTGATAAACAAAGACTTACCAAGTTGCAAAACTTTGCAAGTCTGTCAGATCAACTATTCTTGGTCAGCCTGTATCGCCTCCAGACACAATAAATATCCAATTAATGCTTGTTAGAATTTTAACTACGCTTATTTTAACTCTTTTTCTTTTTACTTCCGTCCAAGCACAACGTTTAAAAGAATTTTCTGCTAATAAAATGGAATTTTATCAGCAATTAGAAGACTATATGACCACTAGTAAAAGAAAGGTCATGGAAGAAACATTTGAAAATTTTGGAAGCAAATTTCAAGCTGGTAGTTTTAGTGCGGAGGAGCAGGATAGCATTATGGCTCGAAGTAATGAAATGCTACAATTAAGGATGAAAGCTAGTCCCTATTTTAAAAATTATTTAATTAGCTTAACTCATATCAAAAGTTTTGCTAATGGCACTTCAAGATTTAAAGAATGGGACCAAGTCTTATCGGCTATGATAAAAGATGTAAAAGGGGGAAAATTGAAGCCTATTAGTAAATTTTTAGAATTTTCTACTGTTCTCTTTAAAGAATATGCGCTTAAGTTTTCTGATAAAGGAGGGGTGAATTGGAAAGTTTTGGGCGATAGCTTACAAATAGCGTATGACAACCAACAACCACAAATCTTATTTCAAAAAGTTAATCTTTTGGCGACTAGAAAACAAGATTCTATTCTAATTGAGAATACTGGTGGCATCTTTTATCCATTAGAAAATAAATGGGTCGGCAAATCTGGCAGAGCTGGATGGCAACGACATGGATTAGATAGAGATCATTATGCTCAATTTAAAGACTATGAAATAGACATGGCTAGTACTAGTTATAAGGCTAATGATGCAATTATTTACTTACCAAGTCTCTTCAAAGACGAAGCCTTGACAGGCACCTTTGAAGATAAATTAATTTCAGGATCTTATAAGTCATTTCCTAGATTTACTTCTACACGAGGTATAGCTGAGATGAAAGGTATTGGAGAAGGTATTCAGTTTTTTGGTCAATTTGGGCTGGAAGGTCTTAATCTTACTGGATTAGGCACAGAAGAAGAAAACGCAAGATTATTAATATCGGATAAAAAAGGAACTTTAAGAATGCAAGGAAATGCTAAAAGTTTCACCATCAAAAAAGGAGAAGTGATCTATGGAAAAGAAGTAGAGATGAGTATCTATGTTGGCAAAGATTCTATTTACCATCCTTCTATCAATTTTCGTTTTAATATAGAGGACAGAATCGCAGAATTTACAAGAGGAGAAAAAAGTAATGACCGAAATGACTTTTCTTCCTCCTACCACCAAATAGATATAGATACAGACAAGATGCTTTGGTATTTTGATAAAGACTCTTTGGTCATTAGCGAAAAAGCGAAAGCTATTGGAAGTGAAGTAGAGAAAAGAAATTATTATTCCTCTAAAGAATACTTTTCCGAAAAAGAATATCGGCGATTACAGGCTGTTTCTTCTGTCAATCCATTATCTACTTTAAAGGTTTTATCAGATATGGAAGGAAGCCGAAGAGTAGATGCAGGCATCTATGCAAAGCGACTCAATTCTAGATACAGTATTGAAAATATTCAATCATTACTATATGATATGGTATCCAAAGGATTTATTCAATATGATCAAGAAAGTGAAATGATTGACGTGTATGATAAAGTATACCTCTATGCAGATGCTAAACAGAATAAAATAGATTATGACAATCTTCGCATCATTTCTGAAACGAATAAGACTAGTGGTATTCTCAACACAGCAGATAATACATTAGAGGTCAATGGAATTAAGTTTATAGAATTCAGTGAATCACAAATGGTCGCTACTAAAACAGATAGTAGTAGAATTACCATGTTAGAAAATCGGAATATTGATTTCGATGGAAAAATCTATGCTTCTTTGGGGATATTTCAAGGAACTAATTTTCATTTTGAATATGATAAATTTCAAATCAAAATGGATTCTATTGCGACCTTAGATTTATTTGAACAAACAGATAAAAAAGATAAAAATGGAAACCCCCTTCCTAAGGCTATAGCTAGTCGCCTACAAAATTTATCGGGCGTATTATTGATAGATGCCCCCTCTAATAAATCTGGTAAAGAAGACATTAATATATTCCCTTCTTTTCAAAGTAAATCTTCCTCCTATGTATATTATGACGCACCAGATCATTTGGATTCTATCTACAACCGAGAAGATTTCAATTTTGAATTAAAAGATTTCAGTTTGAATGCCCTGGATAAACTAACTAGGGATGACATGAAATTTAAAGGTAAAATGAAATCTTCTGGTATCTTCCCTGAATTCGAAGAAACATTGACTTTACAACCAGATGAATCACTTGGTTTCGTTACCCAAACCCCTTCAGGTGGCTATCCCATTTACGGCGATAAAGGAAGATATACTGGAGAAATTAGTTTGAATAATGCTGGTTTTACAGGGATGGGTAAACTCAATTATTTGAGTGCTGAAATTTCTTCTGATGACTTAGTATTTATGCCTAATTTGATGACTGGTAGTGCGGATCAATTTAGTTTACTCCAAAATAAAAGTGCAAATATTCCAACTGTACTTGGTGGTGATATCAAATTTGCTTTAAATCCATATTCTGATAGTCTAGAGATTCGAACAAAAGGAGAACCTTTCAAAATTTACCAAGAAGGAGATCGAAATTTTTCAGGTACTTTAGTCCTTACCCCTGAGGGGTTAAGAGGTAATGGCGATCTAACATGGGATCGAGCCATTGTCAATTCAAAGTATTTTAACTTTGGCACTAACTCTGCCCAATCAGATACCATGGAACTTAGTATATGGGCGATTGATGCAGAAGACTTTGCTATATCTACAGATGATTTGAATGGCTTCGTTGATTTTGATAAACAGCTAGGTAAATTTAAATCCAATAAAGATACAAGCTATACGACCTTACCTTACAATCAGTATGTCACTACCATGAATGAGTTTACATGGGATATGGCGCAGGAAAATATCACCTTTGCATCGGGCGCAGAATTAGCAGATTTTATTTCTATCCATCCTAATCAAGATTCTTTAATTTTTTCTGGGAATACGGCTTACTATGATATCAAGGAAAGTAAATTAAATATTGGTGGTGTTCCATTTGTTAAGTCTTGTGATGCCTTTATTTATCCTGATAAGGGTCGGGTATTTGTACAGTCAGGAGGAGTTATTGATGAGTTTGAAAATGCTAAAATCGTAGCAGACACTGCCAATCAAAATCATATAATCAACCGAGCAAAAGTTAGGGTTATTGGTCGTAAAGACTATAAAGCAGAAGGTTACTACGAATATAATATTGGTCCTCACCAACAAGAAATATTTTTATCAGATATTGTAGGAGCGAGAATAGGAAAAGGAAAACGTAGTAGAAAAGCTACAGAAACTAGAGCAGGAGGAGTAATCGATCCAGAAGAAACTTTTTATATAGATCATAAGACACAATTCAGAGGAGATATATCTTTAAAATCTTCTAATGTCAATTTAAAGTTCGATGGTTATGCTAAATTTGATGCGCCCAAAATGGGGGAGCCTGAGTGGTTTACCATCAATAGTGAAGGAGATAAGAAAGACTTAACTATTGGATTTAAAACGCCTAGAAATTATGCAGGAGATAAGCTCTATACTGGTTTCTATCTAAGTAGACAAAACGTAAGGATATATCCTAGAGTATTAATGCCTATTTATTCTAGAAAGGATAGAAAAATACTACCTGTCACAGGGGTATTCAAATTTGATGAAGATAAGGATGAATTCATTTTTGGCGATTCTACAAAAATTATTCAAAAGCTACCTAGGGGTAATAAATTAGTTTTTAGTAATAAAACAGGAAAAGTAAAAGGAGAAGGTTTGCTAAATGTATGTTCTAAATTAGATTATGTAAAAGTCAAAGCAGCAGGTACAATCGAAACAAAATTCATCAATCCAAATGATACCACTGATATAGATCCGCTAGTCTCCGCTAATATGATTGCAGGAATTGATATGATTATTCCAGAAAATTGTATTCGCTTTTTAGTCAATGATATTCAGTCTAGTAGTTTTGATGCAAAAGATGTTATTTATGCACTAAAAGAACCATTTTATACTGCTGCGCTGGCTGAATTCATCAGAGATACGACTAGCTTAAAGCAAGCTTTGACTAGTATGAAAACGCAAACGTTGGTCATGCCTCCAAAATATAAGCATCATACTTTTCTGTTCACTGATCTACCCTTGAAATGGGATCCTGATTACCAATCTTTTGTTAGTAGCAAAAATTTAGCTGGCTTAGGAGGGATCGGAAAAACGATGCTCAATAAAATGATTGAGTGTTATGTGGAATTCAAAATGCCTAGCAATGGAGATGATCGAGTATATATCTATTTTAAATCTCCTAGTGGCTACTTTTACTTTTTTAGTTATAGAGGAGGAATTATGGGAGCTGTTTCTGACAACACTAGATTTAACGATATTTTGAGAAACTTAAAAGGAAAGGAAGCTTTGATTAAAATGCCGGATGGCAATAACTATGAAATACAAAATCTAGAACCTAATACTGCTACTAGGTTTTTGGCACGTGCTAAGGCTGCTATGGAAAATTGATTAATTAAGTTCAAGCTCAAGTTCAAAGGAACAATGTAGAAATAAATTTACAAATTTAGAGTAGCTTATTTTGTTCTTAGTTTTTCTTTGAAAAAAGGAGTATTGTTGATACTATGACTGATTTCAAAGAGAAAATAAGGATGAATGAGAGATCCCGAAGGGTGAATGTCCTATGGACATTCAATCGAATGAACCGCAAAGAGGATGGGATGCTCAGAATCCGTCCAAATGCCGAAGTTATTGTTTAGTAACGAAGTTGTTTAAAAATGTATAACCGATTTATTTTTAAATAATTTATTGGCGTAAAAAAACTATGGTTCTTATAGCTAAAATTAGACAAAAAAAGAGGCACCTCCTAATGGAAGTGCCTCTTAATATCAAGATTAAATTAAATCTTGGGGGAGCAAAATACGTTTGTTATTATTGCTTTGCAACAATAACTTTTTTCATCTCCACTACTTGTCCATCTACTATTACTTGTAAGTAGTGTAGTCCATTATTAGCTCGATCTAAATTAACTTGTACAGGAGTCGCATCAACTTGGTCAATAGATAACTGAGAAACAATTTGTCCCACACCATTGAATAAATTGATTTGTCCAACTTGACCTTCATAACTTCCCATCGTAACATTGATTACATCAAATGCTGGATTTGGATAGATATTTAAGTCTGCTTTTTCTTGTACTGAGTTCAATGCAACAGAAGAAATTTCTTTTGTTACTTGCTTGCTGTTTGTTGCGTTCTGTAATGTACCATTATGCTTTGCTAAGTTATTCAAAGCAGCTGTATTAATACTTCTACTCTGTACTACACTATTCAAAGAAGAAGCCATCGTAAGTTCTATATCTTCTGTACAACCTGTAGTATAGTTCGCTATTTTAATCATGTAGTTTCCGCCTGCGTTCAAACCATCTATTGTAAAAGTACCTTCACATCCTTCTGCCCAAGGTGCACAAGAGAATGTTGTTGCCCAAGAAGATAAATCCAAAACAATGATAGACGTATTTTCATGTACATCTGAAAAAACCAAAGAAGTTCCGTTTTTAACTATAGTAGCATCACAAGCAGTTATTCCTGGAGCAGCTGGTGTTTCTTCTACTGATGCTTCTTCTACTGATGCTTCTTCCACTGGTGCTTCTTCTACTGGTGCTTCTTCCGCTGCTGCTTCTTCCGCTGCTGCTTCTTCCGC
>CAYOBX010000394.1:0-6055 GCA_964402245.1 uncultured Saprospiraceae bacterium
TAACGTTTTTAGCCTAATTTTTAGCGAATACTTTTTTATAAGAAAACCCTTCAAGTCTATTAAACTTGTTTCTAAATAATAAGCATATATATTAAAATATGTATAATTCATATACGTATTCCTTATTTAGGAACAACCCTATTGAAAATCTAATTGTATAATATAGTTATAGATCCTAGCGTTAAAAGACTTTGAAGCCCATCCCTCATACTCCTCCTAATTCATTGAAAAGTAGATTACCTAAACATTAAAAGTAAATTTATGCCTTTTACAAAAACACATATAGAAGGATTGCAAGTCTTTGAACCTAAAATTTGGAGAGATGATAGAGGTTACTTCTATGAAAATTACAATAAAAACACTTTTTCAGAGGCTGGAATTATAACAGAATTTGTACAAGATAATCAAGCCCTTTCTGTCTATGGTGTATTAAGAGGATTGCACTACCAGTTAGCACCTTACTCACAAGCAAAGTTAGTACGAGTAACCCAAGGCGAGGTATTAGATGTTGCAGTAGACATACGAGAAGGATCACCGACTTATGGAGAATGGTTTAGTATTAGGTTAAGTGCTGAAAACAAAAAGCAATTATATATTCCTCGTGGTTTTGCACATGGATATGTGGTATTGAGTGATATGGCAATCTTTTCCTACAAATGTGATAATTTTTATGCTAAATCCCATGACGCAGGTCTTTTGTACAATGATTCAACCTTGAATATTGATTGGGAGATAGATATAAGTAAAGCTATTTTGTCAGGAAAAGATTTGATACAACCCAATTTTGGAGCACACAAAAAATTTATTCCAGAGTTAGCATTTAAATAATATGAAGCATATACTAGTTACAGGTGCAAATGGACAAGTAGGAATGGAGTTGCAAACATTGGCCAAGCAGCTACAGGATACCTTCCTATTTCATTTCACTGATGTAGCAGAATTAGACATTACGAATCAAGAAAATATTACACAAGTTTTTGAGGAGGTAAAACCCTCTTATGTCATTAATTGTGCTGCCTATACAGCGGTGGATAAAGCAGAAGAAGACAAAGAGTTATGCTTTAAAATAAACACACAGGCAGCAGAATATTTAGCGAATGCATGTAAAGCTATTAATGCTAGATTCTTTCATATTTCCTCTGATTATGTATATCATAATGGGCTAAACAGACCTTTATTAGAGACCGATCCAACTACTCCGAAAGGAGTGTATGCTGCTACAAAACTGCAAGGGGACTTACAAGCTTTGGCGGCAAATGAAGATACTATTATTCTTCGTACCTCTTGGGTATATTCCTCTTTCGGACATAATTTTGTGAAAACGATGATTCGTTTGGGAACAGAACGGGATACATTAGGTGTGGTCTATGATCAGATTGGTGTTCCTACTTATGCTAGAGATATTGCCGCAACTATACTAGAAATTATTGGAAAAATTGAAGGTCAAGAGAATGCACCTGGAGGCGTGTATAATTTTGCTCCACAAGGAGTAAGTTGTTGGTTTGACTTTGCTAAAACAATTTTTGAACTAGAAGGAATTGAATGTACCGTGAATAGTATCTTATCTAAGGCGTATCCAACTCCAGCAGCAAGACCAACTTATAGTGTCTTAAATTGTGATAAAATTACGGATACTTTTGATATAAACATTCCCTACTGGAAAGATAGTCTAAAAGCTTGTTTGCAAGAGATAAAACAGGTTGTTTAGTAGAATCAGAGGTCAGACCATTTCATTGTCAGAGGTCAGACTTATGGCGTTGACAGCGTATCATTCAAGCTAGATTAGCGTACGCTAACTAGAACGGTCTGATAGTAAAGCGGTCTGACTTCTTATTTATTAGTGGCAAAAGAAATAGCATCAGCAGACCAAGTTTTAGCATTTTTTAAGGCAAATAGAACTTCTTCTGGCTCTGCAACCATTTTCCACATTTCAAGGTGTCGTTCATCCATAAATTTTTCCCAGACACATTTTTCAAGCATAGCTTGCAAAGGAGAATAGAAGCCATTCGTATTCAAAATAACAATCGGCTTATTGAATTGGCCAAGCCTCTTTAAGGTGATCGCTTCCAATAATTCTTCTAAAGTTCCACTTCCACCAGGTAAAGCGATAAGCCCATCTACTCCTTCTAAAAATTTAGCTTTTCGTTCATGCATAGTTTCTGTAATGATCATATCTGTTACATCAGGATGAGCCCATTCTATATCTTTCATGAACTTAGGCATAATTCCTTGAATATTTCCTCCTTCTTTCAAGATCGTATCCGCTAGGCATCCCATCAAGCCAACAGACCCACCCCCATAGACTATATCTATTTCATTTTTGACAAATATTTTTGCAAGCGTTTCCGTTGCTCTAAAAAAGGCGTGATTTACTTTTGCACTAGAAGCGCAGTATACACAAAGTTTCATATTGTTAGTTTTTTATAGTGAGTGCTTGAGGTAGTGTTCGTACAAAAGCACCTACTGCTTTCAAAGGGTAACAAGTCTATTTCTGATTGTGTGATAAGTGACGTTTTATCAAACAACTTTTTTCGGCCCAATATCAATTGGCCGATTAATACTTTCTTCTAAAGAAATAAAGGTTTCTGTTCGTTGAATTCCTCTAATTTGCTGAATATTATCATGCAGTACTTGTCGCAGATGCTGGGTATCTCTACAAACTATTTTAGCGAAAATACTATAATTTCCTGTGGTATAATGAGCATTAACTATTTCTGGAATTTCTTTTAGTTCTTGTACTACCTCTTCGTATAGCGAACTTTTATTTAAATAAATACCTAAGAAGGCACTTATATCATAGCCCAATTTAGTATAATCTACTAATAAACTAGACCCAGAAACGACGCCTTTTTTTTCCAATTTGTTCATTCTTACATGGACAGTTCCTCCTGAAACACTTAGCGTTTTTGCAATCTCTGTGTAAGGAATATTCGCATCTTTTAGTAAGATTGATAGAATATTTCGGTCTAATTGGTCTAATTCCATATGCTATGTATTTTTAAATATTTTTAATAAAACTAGCAGATTAATAATTATTTAGCAATTAGTGTGCTAAATAAATGTCAGTTAATGAGAAATTTTAAAGTTAAATTTCATTAGAAATGATCTCTTCTAACAAGGTCAAGGCTAACTCCACATGCCTTAAATGAGTTCGAAAAGAAAAGACCGAAAACCGAATCCAATATACCCCATCAATAGTAGTAGAAGAAAAGAAAATACGCCCATCTTGTTTGATTAATTCTACAATTTTATCATTAAATTTAGTTGGATCCCCTTTCTTTGGAATGTATCTAAAAATAGCGGTAGATAATTCTGGGTAAGGACCTACTTCAAATCCTAACGTTTGGATTTGATCGTAGAAATAGCGACATAAATATACTTTCTCTTCTATTGCTGCTCGAAAAGGACGAATCCCCATTAATTGAATGGATAACCACATGCGTAAGCCTCTAAAATGTCGGGTCAATTCAGGAGATAAATCGGCTGGAGAAGGATCTTCCTCGACAAATATTTGATCCTGTAAATAGCTAGCACTATATCGATGAGTTTGGTACAATGCTTTTACATTTTTTATCAGTAATGCACCAATCCCGTAGGAGAGAAACAATCCTTTATGAGGATCAATAGCGATAGAGTCAGATAGTTCAATTCCTTTAAACAAGGGCTTCATTTCGGGAGAGAGCATAAAAAAGCCACCATAGGCTGCATCTACATGAAACCATAGATCATGTGTTTTTGCTAAGGGTCCTATTTGATCTAATGGATCTACTGTTCCTGTATTAGTCGTTCCAGCAGAACCCACGACTAAAAAGGGACGTAGGCCTTGTTTTTTATCTGCCACTATCTGTTGCTCTAAAATGGTAGCTTTCATTTTATAAGCATTATCCATAGGGATATAGCGAATAATAGCCTCTCTCATTCCTGCGATTCTAAGGGCTTTCTGGACACAATGATGTACTTGTTCCGTCAAATAAATCACACATTTTTCAATATCTCTGGCTTTAATATTTTTCACATCTCTGGCTGTAGATATAGCAGATAAATTTGCAATAGACCCTCCAGAACTAAGATTGCCTAAGGCAGTATCTGGGTATCCAACCATTTTACACATCCATCGAATCAGATGATTCTCCATTCTCACTGCACCAGGACAAGCATAATAAACGCCAGAGAATCGATTGGTAGCGGCCGCCATATAATCTGCTAATGCGGTCGTGTACACTCCTCCTCCTGGAATATATCCAAAGTGACCAGCAGAGGCGGGATTAAGGCTAATCCGATCAACATTATCTTTCAGTGCAACTAATAAATCCTCTATAGGTTTACCTCCCTCTTCAATTGGAACATCCAAAATTCCCTTCCCCATATCTTCTGAAGCGTGGAAAGTAGTATTTGGATTAAAGTCATCTAAAAAATGATCTATATAGGACACGACAGATTGATTCCATTTTTTTCTTTTTTCTGGCTTTAATTCTAATTGGGTTGAAATCTTTTCTAATTTTTTTATCTTGTCGATCATTTTATTGAGTTCGAGAGGTTGAATGAGAAAATCGGAGGAAACCTAGTAAGTTTATTGGACACAGAGACACGAAGGCACAGAGTTAGACTTTGTTACATTACTGATATTTTGAAGAACAGAGAATAGAGAGCAGAGAACAGAGATGTATTTCGTTTAAAAAATAACCATATTTCGTTGTTTGCAAACAAAAGCTGTCTCTACTCTCTCTTCTCTACTCTGTCTTCTCTACTCTCTGTTCTATTAAAAACTCTGTGTGCTCCGTGCCTCCGTGTTCAATCAATTCCGTGCCTCCTTATAGTTAGAATGCACAGTATAAGAATATTCTTAATTTTGATCTAGTATAAAAAGATTTTTAAATGAAAATAGCTGTTTTTCCAGGCTCCTTTGATCCCATAACAATAGGACATGTAGAGATTGTAAGAAGATCGATCCCTTTGTTTGATAAAATTATTATTGCTGTTGGTGTTAATTCGCAGAAAAAGTATTTATATACTTTGGAAGAGCGAATGGAACAGATTGAGACGGTATTTAAGCAAGAAGATAAAGTGAGTGTGGATAAACATGAAGGCTTAACCGCTCATTATTGCCTAAAAAAGAATGCTAGATTTTTGTTAAGAGGACTTAGAAATGCTGCCGATTTTGATTATGAAAAACAATTGTCGCAGATGAATCATATCATTGGAGAGGGAGTAGAAACTGTCTTTTTGATAAGTCATCCTCAATATTCTCATATTAGTTCTACTTTAGTTAGAGAAGTTATTAAGGGTGGGGGAGATGCGTCTCCGTTTTTACCTGAAGGTATCTTTAAATAAAAGCTCCAAAATATCCCCCATATCATAAAACAACGTAGCACCAGTTGCTTGTAATTCCTCCTTATCATGAGCATGCTCTGCATAAGCATAGACAACAGCACCACTAGCAACAGCTGCTTGTACACCCATCAAACTATCTTCAATTATCAAACACTCACTAGGCTCAAATCCCATTTGCGTAGCAGCATGAATATAAATTGCAGGATCTGGCTTCCATTTTTGCAAATCATAGCAACTAAATATATTTCCTTCAAAATATTCAATCAAACCTGTTATTTCTAGATTTAAACGAATTTTATGTTGTGGTCCGCTAGAGGCCACTGCATAAGGAATTTTTAATTGAGGGATTAGTTCGGCAATACCTGCGATGGATTTCAATTCCTTTTTAAAACGATCAAAGGTGATAGTTCTATAGGTTTGTTCAAAATTAGTAGGAATAGGATTTTTACGAAAATAGGCTAAGGTAGCAATTACCTCTTCTAATGAATGACCTTTAAAATATTGAATCGCAAAATCTAAATCAATATCAACTCCTAATTGATTGGCTTGATACACTAAAGTGCTCAATGCAATTGGCTCGCTATCCACTAGCACACCATCACAATCAAAGAGAATACATTTTATAGGTTTTTTCATTGGACAAAACTAATAAATTTGGAAGGAGTTATACTATTTTTTTTTATGTCAAATTTGAAATGTTTACTTTTGAAAAAAATTGATTTAG
>CAYOBX010000395.1:0-6030 GCA_964402245.1 uncultured Saprospiraceae bacterium
AGTAAAATTACACTTTACTTTCTCCTATAAAGAGCATAAATTACCTAAATACAAAAAAAAAGTATTTAGAGACTTATACCTGTAGTATTCGGTAACCCTGTTTTTTACAACCTTATATTATCACCTCCTCCTAATTTTTACAACCTTATATTATCATCTCCTCCTAATTATAATTAATTGCTTTCCCGTAAAGGATCAATTTACATAATTGAATAATTAATTATAGCCTCCTATTCATGCAGCAAATTATTTATACAAAACATTTGATCTCCCAATAATCAAATGCTTTTCAAACACTGTGAATCCCATGAGATTTAGTTCTCGATTTAAGTATATATTACTACTCTGTTTATTGGGCAACCTGTTACAAGGCCAAGATTGGGTAGATTTAATGAAAAATGATGATGCAGATTTTCGTCAAGCTCAACAGTATTTTGAAGAAGACTGGGCCAGTCGAGAATATGAAAGAGGGAATGGCTATAAACAATTTAAGAGATGGGAAAATTTTATTGTTCCCAGAATGGATAAATATGGTAAATACGATCCTACCAGAGCTTGGAGCCGATTTGCTCGTTATAGAAAAAACTTAAGACCCGATGCTAAAGTCACTAGTAGTTGGTCACAACTAGGACCTTTCTCTCCTCCAGGCGGCTATAATTCTAGTGGTATCGGTAGAATTGATTGTATCGCTTTCCATCCACAAGATTCCAGTAACTATTGGGTAGGTGCACCATCAGGTGGCCTTTGGCATACTACAGATAATGGCCAATCATGGGCGACCAGTTCGGATAGTTGGGAAGGATTGGGAATTTCGGATATATTGATAGATCCTAATAATCCACAGATTATGTATGTGGCTACAGGGGATAGGGATCATTATGCGGTGCATTCTTTCGGTATATTAAAATCTATAGATGGAGGCGCTACATGGAGCGCTTTTGGATTGAATACTTTAAGTAGAATTTATAAATTGATAATGGACCCTGAAGATTCTAGAACCATATTAGCAGCTACTTGCTGTGGATTGTATCGCACTACAGATGGTGGATTGAACTGGACCCTTATCAATTCTATCCCAACTCATAATATTTACGACATTGCTTATAAGCCTGAAGATAACACTACTGTTTATGCTGTATCTTATGATGCTGTTTTTGATCACGATGCTGGACAGTATATTAGAACATTCGGTTTCCATAAGTCTATTGATAGTGGCATCACCTTTAATGAATTGCCTCTTCCTTTTCCTAAGAATGCATTAAATAGAGCAGAAATTGGAGTAACGCCAGATGCCCCTAATCAGGTGTATTTATATTGCTCAGAAGGACAAACAAGTGCTTTTTATGGTTTGTATAAATCTACGAATAGTGGCGCAAATTTTTCTAAAATAGCAGACCCTTCCGATCGAGTAATACACCCAGAAAGTTCAGCGATCTTAACGATCAATGATGTTTTACTATATCAAGGTTGGTATGACTGGACCATGCAAATCAATCCACAAAATGTAAATGAAATGTATTTAGGTGGTGCAGGAATGATCCGAACAAGAGATGGTGGAACTACTTGGGAATATATCGCAGGATATAATAGTGGCGCAGGAGAAATTCATATAGATTTTCACGCAGTAGAATATAATCCAATAACCAATAGAGTATTTTTAGGAAGTGATGGGGGTATTTGGAGAGAACCTTATGCTGGCTTAGAATGGACACCATTAAACGATGGCTTAGTTACCACACAAAACTATGCTGTAAATAGTTCTCCAAATGGTAAAAATATATTGATTGGTAATCAAGACAATAGTACTTTTTATTTTAATGGAGAAGATTGGGATATTATTACAGGCGGCGATGGTATGCAATGTGTGATTGATCCAGCCAAACCAGACGTCCTTTATACAAGTTCCCAGCTTGGCCTTATTTATAAAATAGATAAAGGCAATTTCTCTTTGAGTTTATCTTCCCAAATTACGAACCAATCAAGCCGTTGGGAAACAGTTTTAAAAATGGATCCAAGTTTCCGAAATGTACTATATACCGTATATGAAGATGTTTGGAAAACATCGGATGGTGGAGATTCTTGGCGGAATATTTCAAATGGTAAGATAGATAGTCAAGTCGAAGTATTGGAATTGATAGAAATAGCAGCCTCAAATCCAGATTATTTATATGTAGCAGATAGATATGAATTATTTAAAACTACAGATGGAGGTACTACTTGGAATTCTATTACAAGAGCTTGGGATATATTTGAAGGAATTGGTGATATAGAAATTGATCCTGAAGATCCCAATAGAGTTTGGGTTGTGACTTGGAGTGGCAGAGTGTTTCAAACCGAAAATGGAGGCGACACGTGGACCGATATTTCTGGTACCTTACCTAATATAAAAGCTAACAAAATAGTCTATCAAAAAGGATCAAATGATGGCTTATACTTAGCAATGGATGTAGGTGTTTTTTATAAAGATAATACAAGAAGCGATTGGATACCTTTTTATACAGATCTTCCAAATGTAGTGGTATTAGATTTGGAAATTCTTTATTGTACAGGGAACCTAAGAGCAGCAACCTATGGTAGAGGGTTATGGGAGTCACCGTTAATTGGCTATGACCCTAGGACCGTTTGTTGTAATAATGATTTGCCTGTTTTGACAACGTCAGGAGAGGTATTAATCTGTGGCGAACCTTCTTATATGATTGGTGGAAGCACAGCTCCAAATGGTAGCACTTATCAATGGTATAAAGACAGTAAACCTATTCCAGGAGCGACTACTTCCTCCTATGAGGCAGTAGAGAGTGGTGTTTATACTTTGCGTTTTGAGAATGGAACTTGCTCTTCTTATACTTCTGATCCAATAGAACTTATATTACTACCGAATGGAATTTGTACAGAAAGCTGTGCAGATATGAATATTAATACACCCAATGGACCGGGCAATCGAACATTTGTGAATGTAACCGATTCTTTGCACACACCTGATCCAGAGCAATTAATATGGATTTGTATAACAACCGAAGGGGATACAGGAACCGAAGAAGAATTATTTAATGTGTATGACGAAGATAATAAGTACTTAGGCGAGACAATTTTTGGAAGAGATTGTTCAGGACCTTCGCCAGAGGCATGTTTCTATGTATCTGCCCCAGATTTCACCAATTGGATAAGTGATGGAGTGCTAACGGTTAGTTTAGATCCACAAACCAAAAAAATAGCACTATTCTGCGAGAGAAATGCAGTATGTGTTAATTTAAGATATTCAATTCCTTATTCAGATAATTGTGAAGGAGATTTATATGTACCATTTACTCAAGATGGTGTTACCTATAAAGCAGGCGAGCACTTAATTTCTGATGCAAAAGTGGCTAGCGGTCATTCTTTAAAATTTACTGCTGGACAAATAATAGATCTAGAACCAGGATTTTATGTAGAAAGCGGAAGCGATTTTACGGCTTCTATAGAAGCTTGTACTTCCTTATTACCACCTGAGATTCTTAGCCCAAAAGCTAATGCTCTGGTAGATAATGGCTGTGAAACGAGCTTAGATAAAAGAGAATGGCGATTTGAATGGACTGACTTACCTGGTGCAACAGATTACCATTTTTTAATCTACTCTTCTACCAGTTTAGCTCCTATGGTCAATGAAGAACATTTATCAACGAATAGTTTTACAATCAGAGATTTTAATGTAATTAAAAACGAAGATACAGCTAATTGGAAAGCAATTGTTCGAGCAAGGGTAGAAGGTAAGTGGACAGGATGGTCTCAGATTCTTCCATTTAATGTAGAAACGCTAAATACGGATTGTCCAGTTTCCTTTAAATCTGCTAATACGGTTAATACTACGGATTCCACAGATACGACCATTGAATTAATCAATCCATTATTCAATAAAAATTTGAGATTGAGTGTTCATCCTAATCCAGCTACGGATTATGTAAGTATCAATTATTTCTTGAACAAGGTGGTTACTTTTGATATAAATTTATTTGATGTAACAGGTAAGCGACTTCGAGAAATTAGGCCATTGAAAGAAACAGATCCTGGAGAACATGCTATCCAATTGAATACTTCTGATTTGGGCGAAGGAATGTATTTTATTGTTTTAAAAAATAAAGATTTTACGATCTCTGAAAAGATCGTCATACTTCGATAGTGAGGATATTATCACGGGGTCGCTTTCCGCGACCCCGTGATTTTAATCTTTTGAATGTTAACTACCATAAGTTTCAGAGGCACAGAAAGCGGCCCCGAAATAGGGAATCAAAAAATAAAGAACCTTCTGTATAATAGGACAAGAAATGAGTGCTAACACAATGACGATCATTGAACTTCATTATTGTGTTCGCTTTCTCGAAGCTAACATAATTTGCCATCACCTACCAAATCATCTTAAATCACCTAATACATAATAAATATTTTAACTAAAGTTCATTCAGTAAATAAAAATTATTGAAAATACTAACAAGGCCATTTTTAAAATCTCATCTAAACCGATCTTCCAAATAAATATTTATATTCTAAATGTGATAAGCCCTACCTTCATCAAATAGCCACTAATTTACCCTTCGAAAAGCCAATAATTTCCTCGTTTTTTCCCTTTGAGTAATAGCCTAAAAAGGTTATCTTTGCGCCAAATTTTACCGAGCTGTTTATCAGGTAGGGTATAATTTTTAGAATAGAGGGGCGAAAACAGAGAATAGAGCTGTAATTCGTTTAAAAAATAACGAAATTTAACTCTACTCTCTCATCTCTACTCTCGCATCTTGTAAAAATCAATAACTAATAATACAATGGCAAATACAGGTCGAATAAAGCAGGTAATCGGACCAGTTGTAGATGTAAGTTTTTCAGGCAGTGAGTCCAAGTTACCAGATATCCTAAATGCATTAGAAGTAAAAAGACCCAATGGAGAGGTTTTGATCTTAGAAGTGCAAAAACACTTAGGAGAAGATAGTATCAGAGCAATTTCTATGGATTCTACAGATGGTCTTACGAGAGGCATGGAAGCAGTAGATACTGGAAAAGCAATTGCAATGCCTGTTGGTGAAGCGATCAAAGGTAGATTGTTCAATGTAGTAGGAGAAGCTATTGATGGTATTGGTCCAGTACCTAAAGGAGACAATGCGTATCCGATTCACCGTAAGCCACCTTCTTATGAAGACTTAGCGACGGATAAAGAGGTGTTATACACAGGAATTAAAGTAATTGATTTGATCGAACCTTACCAAAAAGGAGGAAAGATTGGATTATTTGGAGGGGCAGGCGTAGGTAAGACGGTATTGATTATGGAATTGGTAAATAATATCGCCAAAGTATATGAAGGTATTTCTGTATTTGCAGGAGTAGGAGAGCGCACAAGAGAAGGAAATGATTTATTAAGAGAATTCTTGGAATCTGACGTAATCAACTACGGAGAGAAATTTAAGCATTCTATGGAAGAAGGTGGATGGGATTTGGCTTCAGTAGATAAAGAAGCATTGAAGAGTTCTAAAGCAACCTTAGTATTCGGTCAAATGAATGAGCCACCAGGAGCGAGAGCGAGAGTTGCTTTGTCTGGTTTGACAATGGCAGAATACTATAGAGATGGTGATTTGAATGATCCAACAGGAGGTAGAGATATTCTATTCTTTGTAGATAATATTTTCCGATTTACACAAGCGGGTTCTGAGGTATCTGCCTTATTAGGTCGGATGCCATCAGCGGTAGGATACCAGCCAACCTTGGCAACAGAGATGGGCTTGATGCAGGAAAGAATTACCTCTACTAAGAGAGGATCCATTACCTCTGTACAAGCAGTATATGTACCAGCGGATGATTTAACGGATCCAGCACCAGCGACAACATTTGCTCACTTGGATGCCACAACGGTATTGAGTAGAAAGATTTCTCAGTTAGGAATTTATCCAGCGGTAGATCCTTTAGATTCTACTTCTCGTATCTTAGATCCAGTAATCATTGGTGACGAGCATTATAACTGTGCACAAAGAGTAAAGAACTTATTACAACGATATAACGAATTGCAAGATATTA
>CAYOBX010000396.1:0-6001 GCA_964402245.1 uncultured Saprospiraceae bacterium
TGAATGAATAATGTTATGTGAGACATTTCCCCTGTTTGTTCTGCTGAGACCTAATTTCATAATCTCCGCCAAAATACGAAGGTGTTTTTGTCCGCCATGACTATCGTCGTTTTCTAGTTTGGCAAGGGCATTTCGACGAAGTGCTTCATAGAAAGCTCTTTCTTCTGTAGATAAAGTAGCCGTAAGGGTAATTTCTGTTTTTTCTGGCAAATCTTTTAATACCTCATCTTTCTTTCGACGTAAAATGAAGGGTTGTAGCAATTTGCGCAATTGTGCTCTTCGATTTTGGTCTTTATTCTTTTCAATGGGCAGTGCAAAGCGTTTGTTAAAACTATTTAATGAGCCTAGTAAACCAGGGTTGATAAACTGAAACAGATTCCATAATTCTCCTAAATGATTTTCGACGGGCGTTCCCGTCATTGCTATCTTGAAATCACTTTGCAAAGACATCGCAATTTCCGAACGTTTAGTCGCACGGTTTTTAATCGCTTGTGCTTCATCTAAAATAATGGTAGCAAATGTTTTTTTACTAAAAGAAGCTCCTTCTCTGGTCATTAAATCATAAGTCACAATGATAATATCTCCTTTTTTTGCCTTCTTAATGACTGCTTGGCGGTCTCCCTCTCCAAATAAAATTGGATTTAAAGTAGGCGCAAACTTTTTCGTTTCTGCCATCCAATTTCTACAAACACTAGCGGGTGCAACTACTAGCGTAGCACCTAATTTTGCTCGGTTGGTTAGCAAAGCTAAGGCTTGAACCGTTTTTCCTAATCCCATATCATCCGCTAGGCAAGCACCTACGCCCCAAGCAGCACAACGATGTAACCATTGGAAACCTTCCTTTTGATAAGGACGCAATGTCGCTTGAAACTTTTTAGATACGCGGAATTTTTTAGAAAATGCAGCTTTTAATCGGTCTTGGCTTTCTTTGAATTTTGGGTCTATTTTTAAATGTTGGAGTGCATCTGTGAAATCCTGTATGGCTGGTGCTGCTAGTGGGTGTAATTGAATAGTCCCGTTTTTTTGTACGGACATCAAGCCGTTTATTTGTTCTAAGCGACGACGAAACTCTTTAGTCAAGGCTAAAAACTTGCCTTTGCTTAATTCTATAAATTGCCCTTCTGTTTCACTCATTGCTAACAATTCCTGCATTGTCAAAACTTTGCCTTCGTCAATTGGTAATTGCCCTTTTAGTTCAAACCAATTATTCTTTTCGCTGATTTCCATGCGGAACTGGTCCATACCTGCAATTTGGGTAATGCGGAATTTCTCTCCTTTGGGCCACTCTAAAATAATCTTTTCAGCTTCGATTAATGGAGCTAATTGTACTAACAATTCTAAGCATTGTTCCGAGTCTTCTAATTCCCAAACTCCACTTTTGGGGCGAACTGTTTGAAGAATAGGTACAGCTTCTCTGAGATTTTTGAGATTTGTTTTTTCTTGTTTTAAATCTCTATTAGTAGCAGTTCTTTCGCCGTTTAGCAATGCTATTAAAGTTGGTTCTCCTTGACCAATTTTGACATAAGGAGGTATCTCTCTAAAAGGCTTGGCATATACTTCTACATGAAAGCCATCCCCAACAGGTAGCAGATGTACGCAAGCTCTAGCATCTGCTGCTACAATAGGTAAATTTTCTTCCTCAAAAGCAGATTCTACTTGAATAACATTGGATAAACCAGTAATGGCTTCTTTTAAGGATGCAGCCCCTCTTTCTGGAACGGTCAATGTTTTATTATTAAACGCTTTGGCTATTTGGGCAATTTTTTCTGTTACTTCCAATAAAATATAACGAGTTGGAGATTCTTTGATAACCTGAAATCCTGATTCTGAAATTAGATGTGAAAGGGACAAACGAAACCCTGTCGCTTCTTTTCTTGCAATCAATCTGGGATTTTCTTCGATTAACTGAACCGCAACCTCTGGTGAGTTCCATAGAAAAAGGAGCGGGTGTCCAACCATTTGTTTCCAAACGGAAGGGTCATAAATATCAATCTCACTTCCATCAGCATAGCCGATTGCTTGAATAATTCGGTCATCTTGTGCGCTTAAATAACTAATCTCTTTTCCTCGAAGTCGCTTAAAAGCAATAACTCTACCTTTTGTCCAACCGTTTTTATTTAAAGATTGCCCTCTAGCTTGTATTCTTTCACGGCTAAAGTCCACTAACCACGCTAATCTATTTTCTATTGAATTGTTTGCAGCTGCATTTGTTCCCAAGCCCATCAACGCTTTGATAGCGACTTCCCATTCTTCAATACGAGGAAGTACCTTGATAAGTGGCTCTGTAGCACCTAGCTGTTTTTGATAGCTTTCTAATAAGGCTTCTCTTTCTGGATTACCTGGTTCTATAGCATCTAAAAGAATAAGTAGTTCATTTGCCATCCATTGGTAGCCATTTTTACTGGTCTTTTCGTAGGCTTTTTTAAGGTCATTTTTATCTACTTCCCTATCATCAATCCAAAAGAGGCAAAAGGGTTTAAAAAAGGCAATGAGCGAGTCACTATTTCTTGTGTTTCTAATAATATTTAGTCCTTCTTTTTTCTCATTTTTCAAAAAAAGCCGAACGCCTTTAATCCAATGAAAAACAGCGTCATAAGAATTTGGCGTTTTTAATGCCCAAGTGATATGACTATCTACTTTTTTGTATAAAGTTTCTTTTTGTGTTTTTAGTTTGGTCAATAGGTGAAAAATACCTTCCAAGTTATAGAAACGCAATTTGTTATTTCTAGTCTTCTTTTTGAGTAATTTCAGCGTGAGCTCAAAAGTATTCAAAGCAACGTCTGTTTTTCCTACTATGAATTGCCGAATAGCAATTAGTACCCCAAGGTTAATAGGATTTGTTCTAAGTAAAGGAGTAAGTTTTTCAAAATTTTCCCATTCGCCTCTCAATAAAAATAATGTACCTAATAGTACCGCTATTTTACTTTTATCAGCTTCCTCAAAAATGGACAGGTTTTCTATTGCGTAATGAAAATATTTATCAGGTGCGGTTAGGTTGAATAATTGTAGGGTTAATTTTTCCTTAAGCAAAAATGCTCGAATGCCTAAAGGCAGTCGCTCGATTTTTCCTAAATTAAATGATGGAGAGAGCCAATAATCACAAAGGCTTTTTTGGGTATGTTTTGAATGTGACTGCCTAGCTAATGAATAATAATTCTCTTCAAATAGTTTTGGTTCATCCGAATATCTGGCTATCCGCATATCTCTAAATAGATTACTTCCATGTTCGTTATGACTGTAATAATAGTAAGACCTAGAATATCTGCTAAAATGTTCGGCAATCGTTGAGAAATCAATATCCTCCGTATAAAATTGTTGGCAAAGATTTTCAGCAAAACCTCGATGACAAGCATATTGATTATCTCGATTCAAGGTTAAATAACCCATCTCAACTAATTTTTTTAGTATGGGTTTGAAGATATTGGGGTATAGCTTTTTTCCATCATGCTTAAATTCACAATTATTGAATATTTCAGCTAATTTGGTTTGAGAGAATGCGGTCCAACCCAATGCAGGAATCTTAATTAATCGTTGTTCCGTCGGAGTTAGTGTATCATAGGTTTCCATTTGTTTTTCGACAGGAACAATTGCTGCTTTTTTCTCGGAAACAATTTTTTTAGGAATGGTTTTCTTTGATTGGACAGATTCGACACCTGTCTCCCTTAATTCAATCAATACTGCTACAACATGCTTACATACACCTCCCCAATCATAAGGGCAACTACACTCAGTTTGAATGATTTCAGCGCCATCAAAAAGAATATTAACTCGATAGTTTGTTCCAGACCCCATCACCAAGGCATCATAATGTTCAGCAGTTATTTCATTGGCATAAATGACATTGCCAGCTTTATAATACTTTCTACCTCTCCGATAGATAGTTGAAGATACGCTATATTCGAAATTATCTAGTGTAAGTTGACTCATTGTAATAGTGAATTTATAGTGTAGAATGCCTATTTTAAAGTAGAGGACAATTTATTCCTGCCAAATTAACTAAAATAATTTTTTTCAAGAACTTGAATACCTATACTATCATAATTTAGAAAGATAATTGATTCTGTAAATAACAAAAGACTTAATTTTGGAATGATGCTTAATCAGGAATACATATCATTGGTAAGTATTGAGCCGTCCAAAAATAAATGGAGGTCTTATGCCATTCAAGTAACTACGAAAGAAGATAATGACGACAGTTATCAAGTGCTATGTGCATGGGGCAGAATGAATCGTTACCAAAGAAAACTAATTAAAAACTTTGAAGCAGAATCGGAGATGCTAAAATTTCTGGAAGCCCTTTTTAAAAGAAGACACAAAAACGGTTATCAAGTAGTTGCCAAAAGCGAAGGATTTCCCCTCTCCCCTACCCTATATAAAATACGGGTAACAAATAATATTGCTGGACAATTACAGTTGTTTTAATTATGGTGAATTCACCATAATTAAATTCTAAGATTGGAGTCATAGCGTTTAATAAATGAATTATTGCGCAATAACGCAATTACTTGTTTAAGTTATTATGTTTTTATACATTTGCTTCCATGAGTAAAACTATCTCCCTTCTAAACTTCAAAGGTGGTGTTGGTAAAACCACAAGCACCTTTAATATTGGCTACTATCTTGCCAAACAAGGCTATAAGGTTTTGTTGATTGATGCAGATGCTCAATTTAACTTAACTCAGATGGCAGCCGCTGAGCAGACGAGCTCTCTTTACAAGATTCTTAAGAAACAGTCTGTCGTCAATCCACATAAAATTTCGGATAACTTTCACATCATTCCATCAAGCTTGGAATTGATTAAAGCAGATATCGAATTGAGTGGGCAAATACATCGAGAATATATTTTAGATAAAGCTTTACGGAGAATCAAAAAGAACTATGATTTTGTTTTAATTGATTGTGCACCATCATTAGGCTTAACTACGGTCAATGCTATTTTTACTAGCGATTTGATTTTTGTACCTATCGAAGCAGAATACTTGAGTTTGACAGGATATAGCGTATTGACTGAGGCTTTGGATAATATCGATTATGAAATAGATAAAGTGTTTATCACTAAGTATGATTCTAGAAAGGTCTTAAACCGAAGTGTCAAAGATTCTATTTTTGATAAATTGGGGAATAATGCTTTTCAGACTCCTATTCGACAAAATGTAGCGTTAGCGGAGGCACCAACTGCCAATCAAAGTATTTTTGAGTATGCTCCTGATAGTAATGGAGCAAAGGACTATGAATCTTTAACCAAAGAAATAATAAAAGAATATGGCTAAGAAAAGACTAAACTTAGATAAAAAAATGACTAGTGTTTTTGATAAAATGGCAGGTAGTCAAGATTCGGAAGCACAAGTAAAAAAAGAGATAAAGGAAACTCAAGTAGAGTTATCTAATGATAGACCTATTTTTAAAAAGCATAATGCTGGTAATAGAAAGCCTTATGAGTTATCAGCTGATGGGCGGAAGCGGTTTACCACAATGATGACTCCTCAACTAAAGAGCCGTCTACAAGCTTATGGTAATGAAAGAGGTTTATCTGTTGCGGATATAATAGATATTGCTACTAAAGAATTTTTGGAAGGAACAGGGTTTTAGTTTTTTATTGAAATTTATTGCGCAATAATGCAATGGCGTAATTATGTTTTTAAGTTTTATATCGAAACAATATGGCAAAATCAATTCCAAAGGATATACAAAAAGAAATACTCGGAATAGTAGAATCATTTAACAAAGCGCATAAGACTTCTTTTCAAATGACTTTTCGAGGTAAATTTGCTTACTTGGCTAAGACAGAAGAACAGCCAATGGCGAATATTTTTAGAAAGATGCTTGCTCAGAAAATGGGGATTCCAATTGAAAAGATGCCAAAGCAACGAGGCGCTACAATTGAGACTAAATTAGGTCGTCTCAAATATAATGGGCAGATGGATAATTGGGGTTTTGCAGTTTTTAAATATAGCAGAGAATTTTATGATACGGAAGAATTTATGTTTCCTGGCTCTTTTGA
>CAYOBX010000397.1:0-5950 GCA_964402245.1 uncultured Saprospiraceae bacterium
AAAAACTACCTTTATAATTTTTTTTATTAAAGAGTTATTTTTTTAGCCTGACGGCTATGGTTATAAATCTTGACGATCCTAAAGTAGTAATTTTGATAGATTTTTGAAAAAAACTAACAAAATTACTACACCTAAAACTATTCTATCCTTGACCCTATTAGAAACACATATCGTTCCTCCAGATATAAGTAATATCCGACTAAGTGATTATGCAGTGGGGGTCTTTCGCATTATTGCAACCAGAAAGGGAATTAAAAAAGCGATAAAAAAAGGATACGTATGGATAGATGGTATGCCAGCAGATACGGGCAGATGGGTGCAAGCTGGGCAAGTAATTCAGCTAATGGAACCAGAACCTAAACCTGTCAAAATATTTAAATTACCTTTACCTATTCTTTTTGAAGACGAATATATTGCAGTCATTGATAAGCCCGCTGGGATCGTTGTTAGTGGCAATCAATATAGAACGATTCAAAATGCCTTGTTTTTTAACTTGACCCTTTCGCAAATGGAGGATGCTTTGCCTTGTCCAATGCCAGCGCACCGCCTAGACCATGCTACCAGTGGTTTATTAATAATTGCTAAAACTAGAAAGGCTAGGGTGGTGTTAGGAAAGCTATTTGAGAATAAACAGATAGAGAAAAAATATCAAGCTATAGTCATCGGAAAAACGCCAACATTTGCCACCATTAATATACCTGTTGATGGCAAAATTGCTCGCACTAAATTTGAGACCAATCGAATAGTCCGTTCCTTAAAAAATGATTATTTGACACTATTGGATTTATTTCCGACTACAGGAAGAACCCATCAATTAAGAATTCATTTAGCAGAATCTGGATGGCCTATTCTAGGAGATAAATTATATGGAATAGAAGGAATGATTTTAAAAAATAAAGGATTGTTTTTAACGGCGGTTGGATTGTCTTTTGCTCACCCGATTACACAAGAATGGATGAATATTACTAAAGATGCGCCAGCTAAGTTTGGCTTACTATTGGAAAGAGAGCAGCGTCGATGGGATAAGAGGCAAGGGTGATTGGTGGTTAGTGATTTGAACACATCTTAGTCAAGGCCTGAACTAGTCACTAATTACCAATCACCAATCACTATTGACTTTTTCTAAGCCTTCAATATTTCATTAATATCCATCTGAATTTTCTTGGCTAAATTAGAAGCAACTACTTCAGAATTACTTTCCGAATAAATTCTAATAATAGGTTCTGTATTAGACTTTCTCAAGTGAATCCAATCTTTATCAAACTCTATTTTTAAACCATCAATGGTATTGAGAGGATAATTTTGATACTTAGATTTAAGCTTCGCTAAGAGGGATTCTATATTGATTTCTGGAGTCAACTGAATCTTATTTTTTGATATAGTATATCTAGGATAAGTAGCTCTTAAAAAAGAAGAATTCTTTCCGAACACAGCTAAGTGAGATAAAAATAAAGCAATCCCAACTAATGCATCTCTGCCATAGTGCAAACCTGGATAAATGATGCCGCCATTTCCTTCGCCACCTATAATCGCATTACACTCTTTCATCTTAGTCACTACATTTACCTCTCCAACAGCAGAGGCATGATAGGTTCCACCATGCTTTTCTGTTACATCTCGCAATGCGCGAGTCGAGGATAAATTAGAAACAGTATTTCCAGATTTATGCTGAAGAATATAATCCGCTACAGCGACTAATGTATATTCCTCTCCAAACATTTCACCATCTTCACAAACAAATGCTAAACGATCTACATCTGGGTCTACGGCAATTCCTAAATCAGCTCGTTTATCTAAAACAGCTTTAGAAAGACTTGTTAAATTAGCGGGCAAAGGTTCTGGGTTGTGAGCAAATTGACCATTTGGGGTCTCATTGATTAATATAGTTTCGCAACCTAATTGTGTTAGTAAGGGGGGGATAGAAATTGCACCAGTTGAATTAATACAATCAACTACTATTTTAAATCCTCTGGCTTTAATAGCTGGAATATTGACTAAAGGTAATGCCAGAATCTGCTCAATATGCTTTTGGATATACCCTTCCTTTTTAGTTAGGGTACCTAATTGATCGACCGAGGCATAAGTGATCTTTCCTCTTTTGATAAGTGTCAAAATATCTTGGCCATCTTTAGCAGAAATGAATTCCCCATCACTATTGAGCAATTTTAGGGCGTTCCATTCTTTAGGATTATGACTGGCTGTAAGAATGATGCCACCTGTCGCTTTTTCGGCTACAACGGCCATTTCAACGGTAGGGGTTGTAGATAAACCTAAGTCTACCACATTGATGCCAAGCATTCGTAGAGTGGAGACGACTAAATCACTTACTAATTCTCCAGAAATACGGGCATCCCGACCAATAACGATAGATGGTTGTTTATTTTGCTGAAGTAGCCAAGTACCATATCCTGCTGCGGAACTAACAATATCTTGTGCGGTTAAATTATCTCCTACCGTTCCTCCGATAGTACCCCTAATTCCTGAAATAGACTTAATTAATGACAAATTTTGAGTAGTTTGAATAAGTTAGTGAGAATGGACAAAATATTTTTGAAGACATTTAGATCAAGCCAAATCACCATTCTTGTATGTGAAATGGGTATATTAGGTTAGCAATGTCATCAAAAAGCAATCGAAGTTGTTTATAATTATTTTGTCGAACTGCTAATAGGGATTTAGCAAATTATAACCTATGCACTCTGACTGTTTTTTTTCTTGTAAGAAACGCTAAAAATAAAGCCGTAGCCTTGCTATGCCTTGATTTTGATTATTCCTTACAAGAAAAATAACTGCGCCATAATACGTAGGTTATTAATTTCTAAATCCCTTATCCAAGTTTTATTGGATAATGAATAAGAAATTAGATAACAAATGACAGTCTTTTCCTAAGTCCACTACTTCAGTGGAAATTGGATTTTTCGCCTTAATTTAGATGTTATTAATTCTTATAAAAGAGCCTAAAAAATAAGCGCAGTATCCTCGTAATAAGGATTACTGCGCTTATTAACGCTCAAAGTTAGTAAGGAATAGTGAAGAATTCAATACTAAGCTAAACATTTTAAGAAGTCAAAATTCAGATCGTCCCTTCAGGATTATCAGAAGTTCGATTTAAAACGTTGACAGCGTGCTATTTCTGACAGTTATTAGAGATCTGACAGCAAAGCTGTCTGATTTCTAAATAATGACTATGCCTCATCATCTATTCCTTCTTCCTTCATTTTTTCCTTCGTATTTTTAAATAGGTCGTTTTCTGCATCAGCTGGCTTATTAGCGCCTTCATTATTGTAATCTCCTTTAGCAAAGCGATCAGCTCTTGCAAAGAAATCGTCTGTACCTTCTAATGTACTTTTCTTCAGATCATCATAGCCCACTTTATCTGACAGTTCACCACCATTCTTGACTCTATCAATCATACCTTTGGCCATTTCCTCAGCCTTGCCAACTGCGCTATCAATAGAGGCTTCTGGATTGTCTAATACTTCTTTAGCTTTTCCAACTAAATCAGTACCAGCAGCTAGAATGCCACCGGCAACGACAGCCGCTGCTCCTTTTGCGGCATTCGCAAGATCACCTGATTTATTTAGGATCTCTCCGCCTATATTTTCTGTAACTCCTTCCGCTTTTTTCAAAGCATCGCTATCCAATATCTTACCGCCTACATTTTCTGCTAAGTCAGCAGCTTTGTCGGTTAAGTTTTTACCAGTGTCTAATACCTTGCTGCCTACATTTTCTGCAAGACCTTCTGCTTTTTTCAAAGTATCACTTTCCAATATCTTACCACCTACATTCTCTGCTACATTTCCTGCTTTTTGAACTAATTCATTTTCTCCTAAAGACTCTGATACATTACTAGCAGTCTCTTTGGCTTTGCCCAAAGCATCTTTGCCAGCAGCTAATATGGAACCACCAATAACCGCAGCTGTGCCACCGATACCTGCTGCAGCATTTTTAGCACTATCTACTAAGTTTCCTGAATCAGCTTTTACATCACTCCCTACATCTTTAGTAACTTGACCAGCATCACTAGCAGTTTCTTTTGCTCCATCTATAATATCACCTCCCACTTCTTTAGCTTTATCCACTGCGTCTGATACCATCTCACTAGCCTTATTAAAATATTCATTCTCTTTGGCTTTATCCATCAAATCTTTGCCAGAATCTACAATTTTACCACCTATTTCACTTTCTTTAAATTGCTCTGTTACATCCGCCGTCAATTCCTTTGCTTTGCTTAAAATATCTCCAACAGAATCTAAACCTTTTTCACCTACCTCTCCTGCTACGTCTTTTGCCTTACTGAGTACATCGCCAGATTTATCTAATAAATCGCCCCCCATTTCCTTACCTGCTTCTGCTGCTTTTTCTGCACCAGATTTAGTCAAGGATTTCATTCCAAATAGTATTTTTTTAAAAAAACCCATAATAGTAATAATTTTTTTTGATTAATATATCAGCTATTTACTAACCTAACAATTGTTATACTGAAATAATTGCTATACTAATTTGACTATTATTAGTAAAAAAGTAACAATTAGTAGACCTGCTGAAAACTAAGACCGCATGAAATTACTAAGAATATTAAGAAATTATAACTCTTTATAGGAAAAATGGAATAGTGGAAGGTGTTTTTTCTTTTAAGGTAGGTCAAAATAGAAGAAACATAGTACTTAAACACAAAGCAGGTTGGTTCTTATAAGAACCAACCTGCTTATTTCTACAACAATCACACAATCAAATTATGCACCCGCCATCGCCTCAATATCAAACTTTGATAATTCCACAAATCGTTGCATTCTTTCTTGAAGAGCAGCTTCATCCAACTCCTTCAATCGTTCATTACTAAATTTCTCTACACAGAAAGAAGCCATTGCAGAACCATAGATGATGGCTCTTTTCATATTATCAAAAGAAATATCATCTGTCATTGCTAAATAACCAGCAAATCCACCTGCAAAAGTATCCCCTGCACCAGTTGGATCATATACTTCTGCTAGTGGTAGGGCAGGAGCAGAGAATATTTTATCTTCATGGAACAACAATGCACCATGTTCTCCTTTTTTAATAATCAAATACTTCGGCCCCATCTTCAATATTTTCTCTGCTGCCTTTACTAAAGAATACTCTCCAGATAATTGACGAGCCTCTTCATCATTAATGGTTAAGACATCAATTTTGGCAATTACTTTTTGTAAAGCATCCATTGCAATATCCATCCAGAAATTCATCGTATCCAAAATAATCAATTTTGGTCGAGTGGTCATCTGATCGATCACCCTCATTTGTACTTCTGGCTGTAAGTTACCTAGCATTACATACTTCGCATTTTTATAACTTTCTGGTAATACTGGATCAAAGTCCGCTAATACATTTAAATCTGTCACCAAAGTATCTCTGGAATTCATATTATTATGATATTTTCCAGACCAGAAAAAAGACTTTTTGTCTTTAATAATTTGCAATCCTTTTTGATCTATTCCCCTACTAGCCATATAATCTAGTTCTTGCTGTGGAAAATCACCACCAATGATAGATACTAACTGTACCTGATCTGTAAAATGAGACGCTGCAATACTACCGTATAATGCTGCTCCTCCAACCACTCTTTCTGCTTTCCCAAAAGGGGTTTCAATGGAATCAAAAGCTACTGTTCCTACTATAATTAAACTCATGTATTAATAAATTTTTATTTTTTGAATAAATCTAATAAAGGGTGAAACTATTATCTGTTCTTTATAGTTTATACTATCGGCTACTAAAAAGGTTATGCCCTTCAAAAAAAAATATTACTTTTTTTTGTAAATGGATTGCATCTGTTTACTGAAAAATATAACTTTGCAGCCGTTATTAAAGAAAAGCAAAAATAATCTTTTTAATTTTCTTTTAAACAAGCTTCCATAGCTCAGCTGGTTAGAGCGGTTGACTGTTAATCAATAGGTCCAAGGTTCGAGTC
>CAYOBX010000398.1:0-3328 GCA_964402245.1 uncultured Saprospiraceae bacterium
CAGACAGCGGAATGAAATAAAATCCTATGACAAATCTCCTGATAATTTATTAGGGGTAGAAAATGAAAAAGTAGTCTATAAATGGAAATTTAAATTGGAAGAAGGATTTCAATCTTCTCCAAATTTTACGCACTTGCATCAACTAAAATCAGTTGGCGGGTCATTGGCAAGTATGCCGATGTACACTTTAACAACAAGAAAAGGGAGTCCAGATAAACTGGAGTTACGCTATGCAGAAACCGATAAGCAAGTTACTTTAATCAAAACAGAGTTAGCCCCTTTTATCGGTACATGGTTGGAGGTAACGGAAACCATAATATATGGTACATCTGGAACTTATGAAATAGAGATAAAAAGGAGGAGTGATGATTCTATTTTGCTTGCCTATTCAAATGCTTCCATTATCAATTGGAGACCAGGGGCGACTTTTGTAAGACCCAAATGGGGAATTTATAGAAGTTTAATAAATGCCCAAGACCTTAGAGATGAAAGGGTATTGTATGCCAATTTTAGTATAGAAGAAATAGACCGATTAACATCATCGAATGCAGCAATAAAAAAGGAAGAACCCATTATTTTTTCCAATCCAATTAGGAATACTATTTATATAACAGAGATACCCCAAAAAGTAAATTTGATAAAATTAATTAGTATGGATGGCAGAAAAATTATGGAAGAGCGTATTGATTCAAACACCGCATTAAATCTTGATGTATCCTCCTTCCCTAACGGAACTTATATTTTAAATTTTACAGGGAAACAATTAAATCAATCAAAATTGATTTTGATTTACTAGTTCTATTTTAAAACTTTAAGATAGCTCGGCACCTTCGATACCTCGCAATATCCTACTATAATATCATGAGTTACATTTAGGAATGCTAAAAAATAAACGCTCACAGCAATTCCCAATTTGAAGTTTCTTGATAGCCTTAATATCCAGTGACTTCCCGTCACTGGATATTTTTAGAGAAATTTAGATGAAATTATCCAGTGACGGGAAGTCACTGGATAAAATCGTATCTCAAATTGGAAACTGCTGAATGCTCATTCTTAAAATTACAAACTACTGATTATCAGGGCGTTTTAAATTTTAATTGATTCCTTAGAACGCATTTTAAAATCAAACAAAATGAATAAAAAAAATATCACTTTATCAACAGCAAGTTTAATCCTTATTGGTTGCCTGATGCTAAATAGCTGTTTCAATACGGGCAATACACCTACTAAAGAGGAAGCCTCTAGTCAGGCTCAAAAAACCAATTATCCAAATGATGTAATTCCATTTTTCGAACATTGGAGTTTGATTTTGGGCGATGGATCAAATGTGGGGCAAGCAGTCGATTTTGAAAATAAAGATTACTTCTTTACTACGAATGATGGTAAAAGTGATTGGGTAGTTTTTAAAACGCCGAATGCAGGAAATACGCATGGATCTTCAAATAATACCAGAACCGAATTAGCGCAATCAAAAAAATGGTCACCAATGACACCTGCTAAATTGAGCGCAACGCTGAAAGTAATGAACGTAGCAACTACGGGTGATGCACGTGTTGCGGCTACTTACTCCGCAGTCGTTGGTCAGATTCATAGTGCAGATGGGCATGAGAACGAACCGTTTAAATTATTTTATAAGAAATTCCCAGGTCATACCAAAGGTTCGGTTTTTTGGAATTATGAAATCAATACTGCAGGGGATGATAATTCGGGAAGATGGGATTACTCCTATCCTATTTGGGGCTATGATTTTTCTGTTGTTGGGCCGGAGGCAAATACTGCTCCACCAGAACCAAAAGATGGGATCGCCTTAGGGGAAGAATTTAGTTATGTAGTAGACATTAAGGATGGGATGATGCACTTGACGTTTTCGAGTCCAGGTCATGAAACCAAAACATTTACTAAAAACCTTATCAAGTCTGAATATGCAAAACGCTCAGACATGCCAGAACAGGTTAAGAACTTATTTGTACCTATAGGTCAAGATGGGGTAGAGCAGGAGAATGCGTATGCTGACCAGGGGCTCTTTTTTAAACTAGGGTCTTACAATCAAACAAACGGAAAAGATCCAGCAGTAAATAGAGTCTGGTGTTCTGGTGCGGAAACACATGGTGGCGATCTTCAAAAACAATATGCTGATGGAAACCACGCGGAAGTTTGGTTTAAAACAGCCAATATTGAAATCAGCCCTGATGCTATATCTAATGCAGGGTATTTTTCAGCTAATGATGGCTATAGTCAAAAAACAGTTTATCCAAGTGAAATTATTCCTTTTATGGATAAATTTAAAATGTTACTAGGAGATGGAACAAATGTAGATGATCTCGTTGAGTATGAGAACAAAGATTTTTTCTATACCGTAATTGATGGGACTAGGCGTTGGGTTGCTTATAAAACACCAAATTCTGGAGTTACTTCCAAAAATTCCAGTAATACCAGAACAGAGTTACATGAAAAAAGAGAATGGACGCCTGAGGAAGGAGGTAAACTAACAGGTACTTGTCGAGTTATGCAAGTTTCTACTTCTGGTGATGCCAGAGTGGCGGCGTCTTATTCCACAGTGATTGGACAGATTCACAGTGGAGAAGGACATGAAAATGAACCGCTAAAAATATTTTATAAGAAATTCCCCAACCACAGTAAAGGGTCTGTCTTTTGGAATTATGAAATTAATACGGCAGGCGATGATAATTCAGGGAGATGGGATTTTTCTACCGCTGTTTGGGGACATGATATGTCTGTCATTGGAACCAGCAAAAATGAGTCTCCTGCGGAACCTGCGGATGGTATAGAATTAGGGGAAGAATTTAGTTATGAAGTAAACGTATATAAAGGGATCATGTATCTCACATTCACCAGTGATGGTCATGAAACGAAAACATTTACTAAAAACCTCATCCAATCTGAATATGCAAATAAAGCAGACATGCCAGAACAGGTCAAGAATTTATTTGTGCCAATTGGTCAAGATGGTGTAGAACGGGCAACTGCCTATGCAGGAGAGTTAGGTTATTTCAAACAAGGTGCTTATAACCAAACCAATGGGAAAGATCCTAAATCAAATATGGTTTGGTGTGCAGGTGCAGAAACTTATGGTGGTGATATTGCAAAGCAATATGAAAATGGCGACTATACGGAAGTTTGGTTTAGAGATGCTACGGTAGGTCTAGGTACGCGGCCGAAGTAGAAAAAATAAGTAAATTACTTAAGTAAGCATAAATGATCGACACTTTTTCAATTAAAATTAAAACCAAGATGTTGACCCACGTCTCGTTGTCAACGTCTCGGTTTTTAATTTACATTTTAATTTTAATTTACATTAAAAAAAGTG
>CAYOBX010000398.1:3428-5938 GCA_964402245.1 uncultured Saprospiraceae bacterium
CAATCTTTATGATTTACCTTTCAATTTTGGTCACCCAACCTATAAAATAAATGAGCATACTAAATAAATTCAGTTTAGAAGGAAAAACCGCTTTAGTAACAGGTTGTAAAAGAGGCATCGGAAAAGCAATGGCAATTGCTCTAGCAGAGGCTGGTGCGAATATTATTGGCGTAAGTGCCACGCTTAAAAAAACGGGTAGTGAGGTGGAAAAATCCGTCACTAGTCTAGGTCAGAAATTTACGGCGTACACCTGCGATTTTAGTAATCGTCCATCATTGTATGCTTTTATTAAAGAAGTAAAAGTCGATTTTCCAACCATTGATATTCTGGTAAATAATGCAGGAACCATAAAACGAGCTCCTGCCGTGGAACATGACGATGACCTATGGGATTATGTGATTGAAGTCAACCAGACAGCTCAATTTATACTCACCAGAGAAGTAGGCAAAGACATGGTAGCAAGAGGGAATGGTAAAATAGTATTTACTGCTTCTCTACTAACCTACCAAGGAGGCATCACCGTACCAGGGTATGCCGCAAGCAAAGGAGCCATTGGTCAAATGACGATGGCTTTTGCCAACGAATGGGCAGCAAAGGGGGTGAATGTCAACGCCATAGCCCCAGGGTATATAAGTACGGATATCACTGAAGCTTTGAGAAAGAATCCAGTTCGGGCGGAATCCATCCTTTCCAGAATCCCTGCAGGACGTTGGGGACATCCAGAAGATTTTGCAGGCCCTATTGTCTTTCTATCTTCGGACGCAGCTAGCTATATGCATGGAAGCATTCTACTGGTTGATGGAGGTTGGATGGGGCGTTAAATTTTAGTTCATTGATTAGATCCTAAGCCATACTGAAATGTCAGGATTAGAAATTTCAAATATCGAATACTTGGTGATTGCAGGTTATCTCCTGCTAACTATTGCTGTTGGTCTCTTTTTTAAAAATTTCTCCTCCAACACAGACGATTATTTTAAGGGAGGATCTAAGGGGACTTGGTGGCTTGTTGGCACCAGCGCATTTATGGGCAGCTTCACGGCGTGGACTTTTACAGGAGCCGCTGGCATGGCTTATGAAGCGGGCTATTCTGTGATGTTTTTATTTTTGGGTAGTTCACTTGGTTATTTCATGAACTTTCTATTTCTGGCGCCCTGGTTGCGCCAGATGAGAGTAACCACCTTACCTGAAGCCATCTCGCTGCGATTTGGCGAGGAGACCCGTAATTTCTACGCATTGTATGAAGTTCCTGTTCGTATTCTATATGCTTCGATGTCTCTATACAGTTTGGGTATTTTTTGCTCTGCTGTATTCAATTATAATATAAACTATGTCATCATTGGCTGTGGTATTGTAGTGCTTTTCTATTCTGCCACGGGTGGTCGCTGGGCAGTCATGGCAACCGACTTTCTACAGGGGTTGATTCTCTTGCCACTGACCGTCATAATCGCTTGGATTTGTCTAGACAAAATGGGAGGTATCAGCAATCTGTTAAACGCGATAGAGGCAGAGGGTTTGACGGAAGAATACAGTATGATTAATTCAGCGGAACTCTTTGCAGGTGCCTATACTTGGGGCTGGGTAAGCGCCATTTTTGTAAAGCAGTTTTTGGTCTACAATTCGCTCAATGCTGCCCCTCGATACTTTTCTGTTAAGGATGGACAGGAAGCACGTAAAGCGGCCTTGCTGGCTTGTGTGCTTTTATTGCTAGGAAGCTTGATTTGGTTTTTACCACCGATTACTGCTCGTCTTCTGTTTCACGATCAGGTCATGGCAATAGATATAAGTAAGCCAGCTGAAGCCAGTTACGCCATTGCGAGTATTAGCCTGTTACCTGCGGGTTTGATTGGGATGATTGTCGTGGCCATTCTAACGGCAACTATGAGTTCTATGGATACTGGCTTGAATACAAATGTTGCCATACTAATAAAAGACATCTATCCAAAATTGTCAAATCGCTTTAATTGGAAGCCGAAGCAGGAATCGGAACTATTACAAATCGGTCGGCTTTATACTTGGTTTCTTGGGGCATTAATCATCTTGCTAGCCCTCTATTTTGCACAGCAAGAGGGGATAGGAATATTCGAGATCATGCTTGATGTAGGGGCTCTTCTAGCTGTTCCCATTGCTATTCCTTTGCTATGGGGACTGTTCTTTCGACGAACTCCTTGGTGGGCCGCATTGTTGTCGATTGGCTTTGCCTTTGTGCCTTCCTGTTTTGTCTTTTTAGATATCCCTTTGACTTACGTCGGCTTCTCGCAGGAATTTAGCGATGACTTTGTATGGACCTATCAACAGAAATTATTCAGCGTATTTGGCGCAGGGACTTTTGGTTTTTTGTGCTCAACGTTTTTTGCTCCTGCTACCAATTCCGAACATCGGGCGATGGTTGACAGCTTTTTTAAGTTGATGAAAACACCGATCGACTTTGAAAAAGAAGTCGGCGAAGGAAATGATTTAAGACAGTTGACAGCTATTGGTCGTTTTGGCACAGCCATCGCTGGTTTCACAGC
>CAYOBX010000399.1:0-3082 GCA_964402245.1 uncultured Saprospiraceae bacterium
CTAAATATCATTAAAATTATTGAAAATTATATTTTCAACACTTTTATATTTTCAACACTTGTAATTAATAACTTGGTTTTAGCGAAAGCCAAGGCTTAATTACTTTATTAAATGAGTTTAGAATGTATTACTACCTTTTAATAGTGAATTTTGCTGGTAAACAAATTTGACTTTTACAATCTACCCTAATTAAATAATCTTCCACTTCTCCTTCGCTTGCGTGACCATATGGCGTCATATTATCTTGGTTACTAATTCGGATACGGACCCCTAAAAATTCATCAGTTACTGCATCTGTTGGAACGTTTATGGTTATTAGATCATAAGTCCCTGCACTAGCATCTACTTCGTCAAAAACCATTTCACCTGCATCAAATTCTCCATTAGCATTCCAATCTATCCATGCCTCAATATGAGCGGGACTACCAGTAGTATTGGTATAATCAAGTGGTAATCTAATAGTCCCTCCTGGGATAATATCCAGACCTCCAAATATGGTCAATCCATCTTCATCTGTTCCATCTCCAAGTGCGTCAGTACTTGATTGTCCATCTGTTTCTCCATCTATAGTTGTTCCTAAAGTAATGGCAGGATTGATAATGTGAACAGGCCCATTATTAGTATTTGTTGTTTGATAATCATTAATAGCAGTTGTATTGGTCAAATCTGGCAAGTCCCCCCAATCGCAAGGTACTATGGTCACTACAATAGAAGCGGTATCTACACACATATTAGTAGTATTGCTATCTCTCACATAATAAGTAGTAGTCATTGACGAGCTAACCAAATTGGTGCCACCAAAACTTAAATCTGTGCCATACTCTAAAGTATTCTGAGGTGTTCCTTCCACCAAGACACTCAAATCAATTGGTTCGTTTACACAGCTAATCGTATCTCTTGCGCTTATTTGAGGAGTAGAAAGTAGGGTAATAGTAACACAATTACTAGTATCCACACAAGCCCCATCTGAATCATAAGTAAGTATTCTAAAGTACGTCTCTTGGATAAGGCTAGTTATCGTGTAAGTGGAAGCGGTAGCTCCAGCAATATCTGTAAAATTAGTTGTACAATTGGATGTACTCTCTTGCCATTGATAGCTTAAATCTGTGCCTGTAGCAGTTGAGGATAAATTAGCCGCTTCTCCTCTACAAATAAATGGAGTAGAAGTACTAGCAATTGTACCTGGTGAAAACGGGCTTACATCTACAGTTAAGGTATCGAAAAGACTACAACCTGTGGCTTGGTCAATGACTTCCAAAATATATTCATACATACCTTCAGTTGGTATGAAAAAGGTGGGCGTTAGTATATTTGGATTATTTAAATTAGCCGTAGAAGTCCATTGATAAGCATAATTACCAGCAGTACTTACGCTTGCATCAAAAACTAGACTAGATGTGTTGGCATCACAAATTACCGTATCGGGTAAAGAAATGGTAAATGTAGGGGCTGGATTTACCGTCACCGAAGTATTCGATTCTGCTGTACAACCATTCCCATTTACTACAGTTAACGTATAGTTAGTGCTGGAAGTACCAGAAAATGTTGGATTGGAAATAAATGGATTATCCAAGTCGGTGGTTGGTGTCCATTGATAGAATAAACCATCTTCTGCAACTGTACCAATTTGTATTGACTCTCCAGCGCATATAGCATGTGGTGTTAAAGGAGGAGCCGTTGCTTCTTGGACGGTAATCGTTACCGGTGCTGTTGCAGAACAAGTACCATCTGATATGGTAAGTACAAACGTGGTCGTACCTGCAGCAGTCGGCGTATAGGTTGGATTAGGAGAACTTGGATCACTCAAATCGGCAGTTGGATTCCAACTGTAAGTTATACCACCACCTGTAGGATTACTAGAGTCTCCAATGCTTACACTTTCTCCTACACACATAGACCTGTTGGTCGTAACTAAAGGAGCCGATAAGGTCGGATTAATGGTTTGAGTTACCTTCTGATTACAGCCCCCTGGTGTGCTATATATAATGGTATAAGTGGTAGCATTAGAAGGCAATGGGGGAGTGACAGTTGGATTTTGGACGGCTGCAGCTGATATGCCTGCTGGTGACCAACTGTATGTATAACCATTAGGAATAAGATTAGAACCTCCCGTTGTTCCATCATTTGTTCCTAATACAAGGTCTGTCGCTTGACTTGGGCAATAACTCAAATCAGGTAGGACTACTGCGGGAGGTAAGGTTTCTACTACGACCATCATCGTATCCTTGGAAGTACAAGTTCCACTATCGTCTATTAATGTTAGAATGAATTGTTGGGTAGTAGCTACAAAAGCATCAGGCATAGCTGAATTTTCATCTGTACCATTTCGCCAATCGGCACCTGCTGGTTCCCAGGAATAGGTATAACCAGCAAGGGCTGTATTCCCTCCCAATGTAACGATACCATTATCACAGATATTTAAGTCTTGACCCGCATCGGCAGGTTCAGTAGTGATAACTTCTATAGTATCAACCACCAGACAACCTGTTACATTATCCGTTACGGTTACGGTAAAATTTTTAGAAGAAGGTATAGTTGCTAACGGATAGGAGATGGTAGGATCGTCTAAAAAGTTTTCATTCGACCACTGATAGGTCAATCCAGAATTATTGGTCAAATCGCCAATATTAACCATATCTCCTGGGCAAGCATTCACAGGACTAATGGCAGTAAAGGAGGGTGTAGCGTAGGCCGTACTATTCGCATCAATAACATCTGAAGAGGAATAAGTAGGGTCGATTATACTTGTAAAAGTGACCGTATAGGTTCTGTTTACATTATCCGTAAGGTTAACAAACTGGGTGTTATAACTGTCCAGCCCAACCATTCCTTCATTAGAAGTCCAACTATAGGTCCAATTATTAGGATCATCACTATTTGGAGGAACACCTTTTAAACCAAGACTTCCATCATCAAAATCAGGACAGCCTCCATCTATTGTTACAATATCCCCCCCAGGTCCACAGGTAGGAAGCACAATAACGGTGTCCTTACATATTCCTATTGAACCATTTAAGGTAAATGTAGTGGTTAATTCATAGCCAACATTTCCACCAACAGAGGCAGATACGGGTACAATAAC
>CAYOBX010000399.1:3182-5915 GCA_964402245.1 uncultured Saprospiraceae bacterium
AGGCATAACTAAATTCCCAGCATCAAAAGTAGCATTAGGACCATCTGTTGTGATAAAGGTACCTGGTGTCCAAGCATACTCATAGTTTAATTCTATGCTAAACTCAGAAAAGTTAGGATTAGCAAAATTTGAGGAAGGCTGCATTCGGATATATTGTGCATTGATTATCGGGAACGATATATCTATAGCGTTCACAAAGCTACCAATTGAATGGAACTGCGTGAAATTAACTCCATCGGTACTATAAAATAGATTATTTCGAAATAAGAAATCTCCACTAAAGGCATTTATTTTTATCCCCGTAATATCTACTGCTGCTCCTAAATCTATCGTCAAATAATTGCTACTTCCATTCGGTAATTGAGCCCCTGTTGATAAGTTACCATCTGAAAAGTCCCCCACCGTATAAGAGGTACCAGATTGGTCAGTAACGGCAGTTGGCGTATAAGTTGTTAAGGGATCGCTAGAAAGAATCCCCAACTCAATTTCGTCTCCTAGGCAAATAACAGTATCAGGTATAGTCATTTCTAAAGCTGGTCGAGTTACTACCCTTACCTTCACCATATCACTTGTTTGGCAAGAAGTACCATCTGGTAAATTAAGTGTGGCTGTTAAGGTATAGTTTGTTTCTACACTAGGAGTTGCAGAGGGATTAGGGCAATCCGTACAGCTCAAGGTACCATCCTTGGGCGACCAATCATATTCAATACTAAATATACCTGCTGGAGGAGCATCACCAGCAGCTACTATCGGAATTCCTGCTAAAGGATCTCCCCCAATAGTAGTTGCTGCTCCATCACAAACGGAAGCATCTGTACTTGCATCAGCGATATAGACGGACACAGTTGCTTGGTCTGTTTGTATACAACCATTTGCATCGGTTACTTTTAACGTATAAACGGTACTTTCAGTAGGAGAAACAGTTGGATTTTCTATGGTGAATTCTCCCTCGTTCCAGTCATACATATAGCCAGGTGTACCACCTGTAGCAGCAGGATTGTCGCCTATGACTACTGGATTGCCAGGGCAAGAATAAAAAGTACCTCCTGCATGAACGGTAGGAGCACTATCAGCACTAATTATGACAGAAGACACCTCACTTGTAGAGACGATTGCGCCACCACAACATTCAGCTGTTTTAGCAATCCTTCGATAATAAATATCTGAGGTAGTCGGAGGTGGACTATAATTTTTTTGTTGACCAAGTGGGCCAGCAATATCTGTCCAAGGCCCAGTAGCACTTGCGCTCGTTTGCCATTGATAGCTTAATTCAATATCTGGTTGGTCACTCAGAATACCATCAATATATATTTTGGGAAGCGTGGAACCATCTATCACCAGTTCTTCTCCTATTATTTGCTGTAATAACCCATTTTCACAAGCCGCTTGAGTAGCTGGCGTCAAAACATCTGAAGAGATTGGCGTTGGAGCAGGACAAAAAACAAATTTTGTATAGATTATATCTTCTCCTGTCTGATAAGCAGAACCATCCGTTGATCTCGCATCTCCTTCTGTAATAAAAATGGAGTAGAGGGTATCGCCAACCACTTCATAACAATTTGTTGCAGCATAACTAAAATTATTATTAACAATGCTTGCTATACAGATTTCTCCATTGGCATCGAATTTTACAAAAGTCATTCCTTTGCCGTTTGTCCCATCTGTTGTCGGACCATTAGTAGTACCTGTCACCAGATAGACTTCTTCTGCGGCGTTGACAAAAAAGTCGGTTACTTCTGCTCCTGTATCTCCTCCATATCTAGTGGAGTAAATAATATTTCCATTGGCATCTAATTTTACAATTACTGCCTCATCATTCCCACTTGGAGCAGTTCCTGCTGTTGTGGGGAAGTCACTACTTTCTGTTTCAAAAAGAGCGTAAAGCTCTCCATTGACTATTTGTAAACTCTTCGAATCAGCACCATCGCTTCCTGTTAATACTGTAGAATAAATAAGGTTGCCGGCAAGGTCGTATTTTCTAATATAGGAATTATTAACGGAAGCAATAGCCATAGTGCCATCTGTAGTTGGAAAGTCGCTACTTTTTGTAATTCCCGAAACATAAATAAAAGTACCGTCGCTCTCTATAATAGGAGGGTCGAAACTATTATTTTCATCATCTCCTCCTCCATAGATAGTATGAAATACTACGTTGCCAGAAGGATCTAGCTTGGTTAGGATTGCATCATTAGCACCTATAAAGGTGCTACCATCCGTAGTAGGGAAGTCGGTTGAATTAGAAATTCCTGAATAATAAATGCATCCATTTACTATAATTCCATTTCGATTATTCTCATTATTTAGATTGCCCCCTTGAACGGTTGAATAGACAAGGTTGTTATTTGCATCATATTTGATAGTAAATCCATCCGAACCACTACCTGTTACGGAAGTGCCGTCAGTGGTAACGAATGAAGTATTATATGCATTACCTAATAAATAAAAATCAGTACCCTCCACGACTATATTGCTTATAAATCCACCATCTAATAGCGTAGAGAATAATAAGGTGCCATCTGGTGCAAATTTTGCAACAAACCCAACCTCAATGCCATTAGAATTGCTGGTGCCATCTGTTGTTGGGAAATCCAAAGATACCGTGGAGCCAGTAATATAAATATTGCCAGCAGCATCCACTTGTAAAGAAGTAAGATTTTCAAAATCACTACCCCCGAAAAAAGTTCCAAACACTTGATTGCAGTTGTCATCCCAAACAGCTAAATAGACCTCTTC
>CAYOBX010000400.1:0-5913 GCA_964402245.1 uncultured Saprospiraceae bacterium
ACTGAAAAATAATTAGAACCAGATTGCCCAACTTATTATTTCGTCGTTACTAAGTTTGTTAGGCCAATAGAAATTTTAATTAAATTGATATGTCAAAAGAAAAACAAGAAGAAGAATTTATCAATCCCATAGACATTGATAAAGTGGCAGAAAATCCTCATTTATTGCCCTATGCCCATACGATTGGCGGAGCCGTCATCAAACCCATAGACAAAGGAAAAGTAAAGGGCTTAGCGGTTACCGCTATGTATGAACAAACAGAAATGCAATTAGATCAGATTCGAGAACAAATAAATTTACTAGCAGAACAAGCAAAAGATATTAAGGAGCGGGTAGAAATTTCTGAAAGTATCTATGCAGCCGACATGGGTTTCAAGCCTCTAATCGGTAAAACGTATCATCTCTATCAAAGAGAAAATGAGACATTTGTGCTCTCTATGATTGGTCCTAATGATTGGGGAAAGAAAAAACTACCTTTTGATTTTAAAGCCACTGTCAAATTATTGGGAGATCATACTTGGGATATCTTAGATAAGCCAGCGCATTTCGAGATATAGATTTTTAAGGTATATTTGCTATTGTTTCTATTCTATTTGAAGTCTTATGAATGACGAAAAAATAAATGCGTATAAAAACGCCATTTATTAATCTATCATTCCTTATTCAGTGATTTCTAATAAAAAAACGTTCTCATGAATCCATGCTATTTACCAGATCATTCCAGTATAAAAGAATTAATCAATAAATACGATAATCAGATTGAAAAAGTCAACTTCTTCAATAGTCGTGTGGAGAATCAAATTAATATCCTCTTAGGAGAAACCTATGTCTTGCCACAGGTATTGAAAGCATTTCAACAATTTTCTTCCGCACTAGCAGCATTGATTAATCCTTCCATTCCTTTTGATTCAGGTCAAGTAAGAGAAAAAGTACTCACTAATAAATTTGATATTTATGATAAATATTTTGAAGTCAATCGAGTTCAAAATATGACTTATGGTCAATTCATTCAACAATATTTGGATACTAGCGCAGAATTGGTCAATGAGTTTCAATATACCTCTATGTCTAGAGGAGAGATTGCTTATATTTTAAAAGCATGGGAAGCGGCTAACGCTATTCTCTTAGCGAATCAAACACCTACCTCCATACATTTTCCAGAAAACAAAATCGTAGAAGCAGCTCCAGTTGAAAATGAGCAAAGAGCATTATATAGATGGAAATTAGCCCATCATGGTTTCGCTATATTTATGGTGTTTTCAGGTCATTGTTTCGAACAAGCGATAGCAGGGTTTGAACAAGAAAAAGAGGAGGCTATAATTGCAGACTGGTTAGATAAGGGTGCTCATTTATTTCGAGCAACCACTGCTTGTATGGAGTTTGGCAATAGCTTCACTGCAACCGTTTATAGGAAGGTTATTCGACCTGATATGAGCAGAGCCAATGAAGAAGCAAATTTACCAAATGGCTTCTCAGGTACTCAAAATTTTGAGTATGTCCAATGGCGAAAATTAAAAGTAAAACTCTTTAATACTATAAAAGAAAAACAGAATTCTTTGTCGCCAATTATCATGGATAAGATGGAATTATTCAGGACTTATTATTTAGAAGACATGCACATTCACTCCGTTATCGCTGGCCGTATGGTTGGGATAGAAAAGTCTTTATTACAGGAAGGCATGGGGGCTAAACGTGGAAAACCCATGTCTATAACCGCAGGTGATATGCTACGAATGATGTCAAATATGCGAGAGAAAGAGACTAACTTTATTATTGGGAGATAAGAGTATGTCTAAACAATTATTGAACACAGAGGCACGGAGCGCACAGAGAATAATTCTAACTCTGTGTGCTCTGTGCCTCTGTGTTCTAACTTGTCAACGTCATTCATGCTTTAAATTATACTTGCGGCTTCGCCGCTTTGTTATTTACCATTTCTTAAAGTATCAAATAAATTATATATTTTTAGTACCTTCACTTTTTGAAATTAATAATAAGATATAATACCGCAAAAATGAAATCTGTAGTAGTAAAAAAACCTGGAGGCTTTGAAAATTTAGTAGTTGTAGAAAAAGAAGCACCCACCCCGAAATCGAAAGAAATATTAGTACAATGGCATGCCACCTCTTTAAATTATCATGATTTTCTAGTAGGCGTTGGGGGTATACCTGTGCCAGATGGCCGAATCCCTATGTCTGATGGTGCAGGAGAAGTAATAGCAGTAGGCAATGAGGTAACAAAGTGGAAAGTCGGAGCTAAGGTTATGTCTTTATTTTTTCCACATTGGATAGAAGGTCGACCTACCCTACCAAAAACGGTATTAGTTAATGGGGAAACTATAGATGGATTTATAACAGAACAAAGTTGTGTATCTGAGGAGTCTGTTACTGCTGTGCCAGATGGATATACCTACGCTCAAGCAGCTACCCTACCCTGTGCAGCCGCTACTGCATGGAGAGGTTTAATGGTGGAAGGCAAGTTGCAGGCAGGAGATACTGTTTTAATTGAAGGAACTGGTGGGATGTCTATCTTTGGATTACAATTTGCAAAAGCAGCAGGCGCAAAGGTATTTGCAACCACTTCTTCTGATGAAAAAGCAGAACGATTGGTGGATATGGGCGTAGAAGGGGTCGTAAATTATAAAGAAGATGAGCGTTGGGGGAAATCTATTTTTAAATTATCCGGTGGTGGGGTCGATCATGTCTTAGATGTTGGAGGAGGAAGTACGATGAAGCAATCTATCGAAGCAGCAAAAATTGGTGGACATGTTTCTTCTATTGGTATTTTAAGTGGTGGTAGAAAAGGTGAAATTACTTTTCCTAAATTATTCTTCAAACACATCAGATTAATTGGTATTGCAGTGGGGAGTAGAGAAATGCAAGAAAAAATGGTGGCCGCCATTAATATAAGTGGTATCAAACCAATCATTGATAAAAGCTTTGGATTTGATCAATTGGGCGAAGCTTTTCAGTATCAGGCGAGTGGGCAGCATTTTGGAAAGATTGTGCTGGAGTGGTAAGGGGAGTTATTAGCAATTAGCTTTTAGCTTCAATATAAATGCAGCTAACGGCTAATTGCTAACTAAGGGTATTCAGAAAAACTTTCAAACAATTATTTTCTCACAAATTAGGCGTTATTTCTAAACACATGTTAAATTATTTTTCTGAACACCCCTAATTGCTAACAGCTAAAAAAAAACCTCTGCAATCATACAACGAGCACTTCCTCCTCCATAAGTCTCAATTATTGTCAAATCACTATGAAGGATATTGGTGTATGATTCTATTTCTTGGATTTGTTTAGCGGTTAAAGATTTAAAAGCTTGGGTAGACATTATTAAAAAAGTTTCTTCTTCTTTATTTTTAAGTTGTAGCATATTGCCTGCAAAGTGGGCCATTTGATCCAATGTGATCGAAATTATTTTTTTATTTGTTTCTTTAAACAATTCCTTCAATTGCTCTTGTTCTTTTTGATCTGGAATACTGTCCAAGCAAATAACAACGAAATCTTCACCCAATGCCATCATAACGTTGGTATGATAAATTGGGACTCCCTCCACATCTACACTATGAAAAACTGCCTTTTTATATTTCATAAATTGACAATAATCTTCAAACAGTTTTTCATCTGTTCTTATAGAAAGACTGGCATAGGCGATTTGATTGACTCTGTCAATGATGATACTTCCAGTCCCTTCCAAAAATTGAGGGGTACTTTCCCATTTTTCTAATCGAACATGGTTCTTAAAATTATATTCTCGACTAAAAGATTCAATAATGTCTTCTCTTCGTTCCAATCTTCTATTGGGAGAAAACATCGGGTAGGTGATTAATAAACCATCTTCATGAAAGGAGATCCAATTATTAGGAAAAACGGCATCTGTTTTAACTGGCATTGCTGTATCATGAACCACTTTTACTTCAATACCTTGGTTTGTTAATTTTTCAACAAAGGCATCAAATTCTTGTACAGCTTTTTCTTTTATAGTGTTTATAGTAAGAGAGGTGTCATTTTTTTGGAAGGTATTATTATCTGCTGTCTCTGGATTAAAACCAAAATTAGCAGGTCGGATCATTAGAATGGTGGATGTTAATTGGTTAGGCATTGGTTTGGTTTTATTTGATTAGGTACCAACGATAGACGAAATTAATTTTGAACACGGAGGCACAGAGCGCACAGAGTTTTATGCATTCTCTGTGCGTTCTGTGTTCAATAATTCTGCTACCCCTTCTTTAAAAACGGATACCGATAATCCGATGGAGGATTAAAATTCTCTTTAATAGTCCGTGGAGATACCCACCGGTATAAATTCAAGATAGATCCTGCCTTATCATTTGTACCTGAAGCTCTAGCTCCTCCAAAAGGTTGTTGTCCAACAACTGCGCCAGTTGGTTTATCATTGATATAAAAATTACCAGCAGCATGTTTTAATACTTTCATAGCTAATAAAGTAGCTGCTCGATCATTAGAAAATACAGCTCCTGTTAATGCATACGGGGAAGTGGTATTTACTAAGTGAAGGGTCTCCTCATAGTCTGCATCTTCATAAACATAAACCGTTAATACAGGTCCGAATAATTCTTCACACATGGTAGTATATTTCGGATCAGTTGTTTCTACTAAGGTTGGCGCAATAAAATACCCTTTGGTCTTACTGCTCTTTCCGCCAAAAACTATTTTAGCAGATTTATCTTCTTTGACTTTGGCTATATATTTAGTAATCTTATCAAAAGACTGCTCACTAATAACTGCATTGATAAAATTGCTGAAATCTTCTGGGTTGCCCATTTTCATACTCTTGGCATCCGCAGTCATATATTTTTTCACGGCTGACCAAAGACTTTTGGGAAGATATGCCCTAGAGGCTGCAGAACACTTTTGTCCTTGGTATTCAAAAGCCCCTCTCGTTAAAGCAGTAGCTACTTGTTTAGCATCTGCGGAAGGGTGAACCATTACGAAATCTTTCCCACCAGTCTCCCCTACAATTCTAGGATAGCTATTATACTTGGTTATGTTATTGCCAATCGTTTGCCAAAGCTGTTGGAAAACTTTAGTACTACCTGTAAAGTGTAAGCCTGCAAATTCTGGATGTTCAAAAATCACTTTACCTGCCACTGGGCCATCAACAAAGATCAAATTAATTACACCTGCTGGCAAGCCTGCTGCTTCAAATAATTCCATCAACACCGCAGCAGAATAAATCTGTGCATCTGAACATTTCCAGACTATGGTGTTCCCCATCAATGCAGGAGCAGCACATAAATTTCCAGCAATAGAAGTAAAATTAAAAGGGGTAATCGCAAATATAAACCCCTCTAGAGGTCGGTATTCTAATTGGTTCCAAATTGTTGGAGGACTTATTAATGGTTGCTGCTCATATATCTCCGTCATATACTGTACATTGAATCGGAGAAAATCGCAAAACTCTGCTACCGCATCTATCTCTGCTTGGTAAACATTTTTAGATTGTGCCAACATCGTCGCCGCATTCATCTTGGCTCGAAATGGTCCAGCCAACAAATCTGCTGCCCTTAAAAATATAGCTGCTCGATCTTGCCAAGGCGTATCTTCCCATGCTGCTTTTGCGGTTAATGCAGCATCAATAGCTTGATTGACATGTCTTGCAGTCCCTAGATTAAAATGTCCTAAAGTATGCTTTATTTCATGTGGAGGGTGTATCGCAATCTTCTTTTTCGTAGTCACTTTTTGACCACCAATTGTCATTGGAATATCTTGCTTTTCTTTCTTTAACTGCTTCAGCATCGCTTGCAGTTCTTTTCTCTCTGCTGAACGTGGAGCATAACTTAATACTTTTTCATTTGTAGGAATTGGTACTTTGAATATTGCATCTGACATGATATCGATTTTGGAGTTTTAGTAACGACGAAAGAATAAATCCGTCATTTGGGCGAG
>CAYOBX010000401.1:0-5908 GCA_964402245.1 uncultured Saprospiraceae bacterium
TATTTTACAAAAAAGTATTGAGGCAGGTATAGATGTTTTGGTTTTTGGAAATAATATTGAATATGATGAGACGATTCCTAGGAGAGCTGTGAAGGCTATTGCTAAAATGGTGGCAGAGGGGAGGATTAGTCGGGAGCGGATTGAGTTGTCTTATGGGCGGATACTACATGTTAAAGGCGACTATGATTGATTTGATTTTTTTGATTTGTGAGATTTAGATTTGTACTTTACGTGAGCTAGCTTATGGGCGCATACTACATGTTAAAGGCGACTATGATTGATTTGATTTTTTTGATTTGTGAGATTTAGATTTGTACTTTACGTGAGCTATCTTATGGGCGCATACTACATGTTAAAGGCGACTATGATTTTTCTGATTTGTGAGATTTAGACTTGTAACTTTACGCGAGCTATCTTTAGTTTTACCTTAATTCTTCCAATCGGACGACGTTAGTCATCTGACTGGGAGAATTTTCTCATTGGATGATTGACCTTGTCTGTACAACTTTTGGACTTGAGCTTGATGCTTGAACTTGTACTTTACTTCGTACCTATTCCTTTAAAGAAGGTGTAGCAAAAAGTGCCGTCTGTAGTTTTGAATAGATCTTCAATTCCTTGATTCATCGCTTTTTTCCAGAAGGGGTGAAATGTAATTGATTATTCGTTCGATAGAAAATAGCAGTGCCGAGGAGAGATTCTAATTGCTTGAGTTGATGACTTAAAGCGGATGGTGTTAGATGTAAAAGCTTAGCGGCTTCACTCAAAGAACCAGCTTTGTCAATGGTTGTTACTAATTTTAAATGACGTACTTCTACCATATATTTGGTTTAGTAACAAAAGTAGAATAGTTTTATAGAAAAAGGACTAAGAATAGCATGAAAAGCATTCAAGTTATTGATGAGTTTAATTCATGATTATGAAGGAGTAAAAATATGGCTCAATATTTTTTGAGTAATGAGATAGGTCGGCTTAACACCATCTGCACCAAGGCTTCCAGAAGCTAAAGTGCTGCCTGTTTTTATAGGATTATCGGAAGCATAATAAGCATATCTTAAAATCACATCTTCAGAGATATTGTTTCTTATTTTAGAGGCCGCTTGAATCGCCTTTTGATAATGGGCACCTTCCATTTCCAAACCAATAATTTGCCAAGAAGATAGTTTGAAATACCGAAGAATATCTTCATTCTGAAGAGAGGTTCCTAATACGGTAATCATTGGCCCACCAAGGACAGGGATACCATGTCCTTCAAATTCCTCTATAGATAAATCATTTTTAAAAGGGTAATTATCTGCTGTACCTTCAAACACATGGGCGGTAGGAATCATTAAATCTCCTTTACCTCCTTCAAGGATACCCGCTTTACCCATGATCGAAATAGATTCAATGTTTAATTTAATTTTTTCTTCTTCCCAATCATAAGGTTTTAGTAATTCATCCATTGTTTCATAGGCTTGCTCTCCGAAAGCATAATCCATGACCAGCAAGATGGGTTGCTTTTTTTGCAAGTACTTTTCATCATATAGTATATCTGGAGGCAGAGTATTGAGATCGAGCTGGGCTGTATCGAAAATTTGTACAGCTATGTTAGTTCCACTTATATCTGCCACTTCATACATTCCATTCTTTAGGGCATAAATTTTTACTTTATTTTTCAGATTATCGCTATCATTTAAGGCTAAAGCTATATCTTCCAAAGATTGTTTTTTCTTTTTTATTCCTTTTACTACTCCACCATACAATGAGTTCATAACGCTATGTAAATTAGCACTAATGATATGTATAGGTCTAGTTAATAAGTCTTTATCTTGTAGAAAGGATTTGATATGTTGTGCCCAGAATTCTCCATAAATATGATGCCCGATATTTTTTCTTAAAGAGGAAGAGAAGGAGATTTCTCTATCATTTTTTTCAAAATGCTCTTCCATAGAAAGTTTACCTAGCCAGTAAATAATATGAAAAATACTATTTACTTTGGAAGCATTAGCAAATCGTTCACAGGCGGATAGCGTTTCATCATAAGTCCTTCCTAATATGGTGCTTAAATAGGTGTAAGCAACATTCTCATCAAAGTCTTCATTAGCAATTTCTTTTTTAACCGCTTCTTCTAGCATCAACCATTCTCGTTTTTTTTCCCCTCGATGATTAATGCTATTTCTTCTGATTTTTTCTGCTTCTATATATAAGAAAGTAAGGTGGGTCAAAATGTCATAAATATCACTACGACCTCTTGTCATTTCCACAAACATTTGCTCTTCATCAATCCGATAACAATTCCGTCTTCGTTTGGCAGGAACAATAGCTGGAAAGTTGGACGATTCAAATCCTTCTCTTGAAATTAGCTTTACATATCGGCATTCTTCTATCCCTTCTGGCAAGCGCTGAAAGACATAAAACAAGCCATTTAATTCTATCTTCTCTGGATCATTAATAGATCCATATATTTCTGGTTCCAATGCTTGCAAGGCTTCAATCATAGCTTCACCTGATACCCCAAGAGGCTTATAGCTTCCTCGAATAAACAAGTGCCGCATCGAAATGTACAGTCGGTTGATCGCTTCTCTAGATAGTTGAGCTTTTGTTCGTTGTAGATCTCTCATCGGTTATTTTTTTTAAAAGAACACTTTCTTTCAGAACGTTCCGAAATACTTCGGAACTATCAGATCGCTAAGCTGTCAGATCGCCTACGGCTATCAGGTTTATGATTTTGACTCCTAGCTTTGTTGGATGTTATCTTGATCGCAAAACGTTACATCTCGTAGACAACGTCATACATCTGACAGCGCAGCGATCTGACAACAAAGTGGTCTGACAGCGTAGCGATCTACTTCTTCCGCTCCGTAACAAAAGTAATCAAATCTTTCAATGAAGTACGAGCAGGGGAATCTGGAAAAGTAGCCAAAATATCAAATGCCTTTTGGCGATATTGATACATGACTTCTTGTGTATATTCTAGACCACCGCTACCTTTTACAAATTTGATAACTTCAGCTACTTTTTTAGGATCGTTGTTATTACGTTTAACGATATTGATAATTTTCTTTCTAGTATTTCTTGGCGCATTGTTCAAAGCAAAGATAAGTGGTAGGGTCATTTTTTTTTCCTTAATATCATTCCCTACAGGTTTGCCTACAGCATCCGTTCCATAATCAAACAAATCATCTTTTATTTGGAAAGCCATGCCTAATTGTTCTCCTAACTCTTTAGCTTTTTGGATAAGATGTTCGTCTTTAGTAGTAGAAGCAACCCCAGCCGCACAAGCAGAAGCAAATAAAGAAGCCGTTTTCCCTTTAATAATATTATAATAAATGGACTCTTCAATATCCAATCGTCTAGCTTTTTCAATTTGTAGCAATTCCCCTTCACTCATACGTTCGATGGCTTCAGACATAATTTCTAATAAACGAAATTCTTGCCGCTTTATAGCAATAAGCATTCCTCTAGATAAAATGAAATCTCCAACTAATACGGCAATCTTATTCTTCCATAAAGCATTGATAGAAAAAAAGCCTCTTCTTTCATTGGAATCGTCTACTACATCATCATGGACTAAGGTAGCAGTATGAATCATTTCTATGAAAGCAGCAGCAGTATAGGTAGATTCGGATACTTCTCCACATAACTTTGCGGATAAAAAAACAAACATTGGGCGCATCTGTTTGCCTTTCCTACGAGCGATATAATAGGTAATTTTATCTAACAAAGGCACATCACTAGACATCGTCTCTTTGAATTTACCTTCAAAGGAGCGCATTTCTGCTGCAATAGGTTGTTGAATAAGGGCAAGTGATTTCTTTTTGGACATAGCTATAGACATCTATTGCTGTAATTTTTGGCGGAATTTAGTTATAATACTTTTTATCATAGGATTGTTCCCAAATAAGGCAAAAATACGTCTTAATAGTAAGACTACTATGTAGTAAATTGGTATCTTCGTCACGATTTTTCAAAAATTCTATCCAAACTATGGCTCAATCAACAATTCCAGGTACACAGATTACGGAAGAAATGCTAGATAACTTCATCCAGCAAGCATTAATAGAAGATGTACAAGATGGAGATCATACTTCTCTTGCATGTATTGATCCGGCAGACAGGAGTAAGGCGAAGTTATTGGTGAAAGATGATTGTGTGTTGGCTGGAATGGAGGTAGCTATCCGTACTTTTAAAATTGTAGATCCTAGTGCTACTTTAGAGATTTTCAAAAAAGATGGAGAAGCTGTTCAATTTGGGGATATTGCTTTTATAGTAGAATGCAATTCTCAAGCATTATTAAAAGCAGAACGATTAATCTTAAATACCATGCAACGAATGAGTGGTATTGCTACAATGGCGAATCGCTTTAAGTTTGAAGTAGAAGATTTACCTGTTAAGGTAATAGATACTAGAAAAACGACACCATTACTACGGTTTTTAGAAAAATGGGCCGTTAAATTAGGAGGTTGTTATAATTACCGACATGGATTATATGACCGAGTAATGATTAAAGACAATCATATAGATGCCTGCGGAGGTATTCAGGAAGCTATCTTGTCTGTTGAGAAATATCAAAAAGCGAATGATTTATCTTTACCTATAACAGTAGAGGTTAGAAATTTGGTGGAGTTGCATAAAGTATTGGAGATAGGTAAGGTAGATCGGATTATGCTAGACAATTTTGAGATTCCTTTATTAGAAGAAGCGGTTGCAACGATTGGAGATCGTTTTGAAACAGAAGCATCTGGCGGGGTAAATATATATACCGTTAGAGAAATTGCTAAGACAGGGGTTCAGTTTGTGTCTGTTGGCGCACTTACCCACTCTGCACTAAGTATGGATTTGAGTTTGAAGGTGATTAAAGATTCAGCTAACGGTTGACGAACGAGCAATCATCATAGATTTTTTTACTTACAAGTTTTTTTCGTTTTTAGTAATGACAAAAAAATAACTTGAACATTTAGGACGGTTTCTTTTGCTCTCCTTTTCCTTTTAAAATACTTCCGTAGCCCAGCTATGCAAAGATTTTTAAAAGAAAACGGAGATCAAAATAACCTCGTCCAAATGACCAACTTATTCTTTCGTCGTTACTTACTTTGTTTTTTTAAAAGCAATTTTCGCCTCATTCCATAGGGCATCCATCTCTTCTAGCGACATCTCTTCCATTGATTTAGGCGCGTTTGCTTCTATATATTCAAATCGTTTTTTAAACTTTTTATTAATACGCTCTAGTGCAGTTTCTGGTTCAATATTTTCAAACCGAGCATAGTTAATTAAAGAAAATAAGACATCTCCAAATTCCTCTTCTTTCCTTGCAGGATCGGTTTCTTCATTGAGGGTTTCTTTGAGTTCTTGAATTTCTTCTTCCACTTTCTCCCATACTTGTTCTTTGTTATCCCATTCAAAACCTACTTGTGCTGTTTTTTCTTGCATACGATAGGCTTTTACCATTGCTGGTAGGGAATTAGGTACGCCTCCTAATACTGATTTTTTGCCTTCTTGTAATTTTAATTGCTCCCAATTTTTCTTAACAGCTTCTTCATCTTCTGCTACCACATTCCCATATATGTGGGGGTGCCTGTTAATTAATTTATCGCACACCTCATTAATTGCATCTGCTATATTAAATGCGTTTTTTTCCTCCGCAATTTTACCATAGAATACCATATGTAACATCAAATCTCCTAGTTCTTCTTTGATTCCTTTGATGTCTTCTTCTAATATGGCGTCTGCTAACTCATAGGTTTCTTCTATGGTTAGATTGCGTAGGGTTTGGAAGGTTTGTTTTCTATCCCAGGGACATTTTTCCCTTAATTCATCCATGATGGTTAACAGTCGTTCGAAGGCGGCTAATTTTTCTTTCATTGTGTGATGGTTGGTGTCATGATTCCTATGACTGTGTCATGATTCCTATGACTGCGTCATGATTCCC
>CAYOBX010000402.1:0-5906 GCA_964402245.1 uncultured Saprospiraceae bacterium
CTAAATATAAGAATATGTTTACTAAGAAACGAGATTATCATTTCTACTTTTCATTAAATATACTATTATTAACGACATTATTTATTAGTTGTACCGCCCCCTCAAAGCTACAAGAAAAAGTAGAGAATCCCATCATCATTGCTCCAATTACTTCTGTTCTAGATAAGGTAATAGAAACGAAAATATTAAGAGTCGGTACTACTGGAGACTTCTTACCTTTTAGCTATCAATTAGATCATTCCTCCAATACATTTTATGGAGTGGATATTGAGTTATCCAAAGATTTAGCCAAATCTTTAGATGCTAAGGTAGTATTTATTAAGACTAGTTGGCCTACTTTGATAGCGGATTTGCAAGCCAATAAGTTTGATATTGGAATGAGCGGCATTACCATAAAATTGGACAGACAGCAAAAAGCACTTTTTAGTATTCCTCTATTATCCAGCGGGAAGGCAGCGATTACTAGAGATGAAAATGCCTCGACTTTTACTAGTATAGCGGCTATTAATAAAGAAGGCGTTAGAGTGATTGTTAATCCAGGGGGAACGAATGAGGCTTTTGCTAGGGCGAATTTTCCTAATGCCACTATTCTTCAAAATGAAGAGAATTTGAGCATTTTTCAAAAGATAGTAGATGGCGAAGCAGACTTAATGGTGACAGATGCGGTTGAGACCTTAATACAAGAATTAATTCATCCAGAATTAGAAGCGGTTAATCCAGATCAACCATTTAATTTCTTTGAAATGGGCTATCTCTTACCTAGAGATCATACCTTCAAAGCCTATGTTGATCAATGGTTAAACTTACGACAGAAAGATGGGAAATATCAAGAGATCTTCGATAGAGAATTGGCGGAAATTAAAGAGAGAGCGATTAGAAAATAGAAGTCAGAGGAAAAATAGAAGTCAGAAGTCAGACCGTTCTAGTTAGCTTACGCTAACGGAACTGTCAGAGGTCAGACGTATGACGTTGACCACGCCGTAAGTCTAACCTCTGAGAATTCTATAGAAATGATCTAATCTCTGACATCTAAAAAAGAATGGTCAGAAGTTAAATACATGACGTTGTCAACATCATGCGTCTGACTTCTGACAGTCAACATAGTTGACGATCTGACTTCTGACAGTCAATGAAAATTGACGATCTAAAGAGATTACTTAATCTTATAAACTGCCTTAAAGTAAACCATACCCCCGTGATAGCCAATAGGCGTACGACGTGGGAAAGGCATTCCTTGAGAAAGTCTAGTATCAATCTCATCTGGATAATTATCCAATACATTATTAGCTCCTAAAATAAATCTCATTTCTTCAGAAGCTTGATAACTAAATTCTAAATCGATCAATGTTTCTTCACCTACCTCTTCTCTAGTACCTCTTTCATCAATCGTTGATCCGTAGTAGTTAGCACGAAGCATGGCACTGAATTTGCCAAAATCTTGGTTGATCGTGAAGTTAGCCCGACTCTTTGGTAAGTTATTTTCTAAATTGAAAATAGTACCTTCTCCAACAGGAAGTTGACCACCTACTTCTCTTTGATCTAACACATCCGTTTTATTATAATTATAAGCTAATGTAATATTAGTATTATTTTTTCTCCAAGATAAAACGGCATCTACACCTTCAGTATTTGTATTTAAAGAATTGGTATAGAACGCCAACTCAGAGAATAACGGATTGTCAATTGGTAAACTTCTAGATTTGATGATTCTATCATCTACATCAATGCTGTAGTAATCTAAAGTAAGACTTAAATTATCTGTTAATTTAGAAGCTAACCCGATACTTAGATTTTGTGAAGTTTCTGGTGTCAATGCTCTACCTCCTAGTTGTTGCGCTAATGGGTTGGTAGGGGCTACCGTACCTTCCTGTACTTGCTCTCCTGTTACTCCATCAAAAGAAGTGGTAATTGTTACAACATTTGCCTGTCCTGGCGTAGGCGCACGGAAACCAGTAGAGAATCCACCTCTTAAAGTCAACCAATCCGCTACAGTATAACGAGCCGCTATTTTAACGTTATTAGCACTACCAAATTCTTCATAGTCCTCAAATCGGTAAGCAAGCTGTACTAAAAATGCTTCGGTAATATCCACCTCTAAATCTGCATACAGTCCATAACTTCTACTTTCAAACACACCTGCATCATCTTTTGAAGTACCTGCTAAACCATTGGCCCCAATAGCAGGAGTCTGATAGTTTTCTCCTGTTTCAGGATTGATTAAATTACCAACACCTGCCCAAGGACCTGCTGCATAAGACTGGTATTCTCCTTCAAACAAAGTATACGTCTCATTTCTTCTTTGGAAGCCTACTGCTAAGTTCGTCTTTTCGTTCAATTCTTTAGAAAGATCAATATTTAAGTTTCTTTCAAACTGTTGTAAATCGCCTGGTCTAAAATCTCTCTGAGAGAAAGGACCCCAAGATGGATTCAAAGTACCCATTAAAAGATAGGAGATTTTATTACGACCAAAGGAAGCACTTACATCATAATTGATACCATCTCCAAATTCTCCCTTAATACCTGTTACAGAACTCCAATCAGATTGGAAACCTTGTAATTCAGGAGTGAATCCAAGTGGGAAAGCATCTCCCCAGCTAAAATTACCTCCAGATGGATCGGTAGGATCATTAGGAACAGGTGTTAAAACACCTCCACGATTTGGAGAACGGAAAAAGAAACTATATTGACCAAAAGTATCAGAGAAATTACCGAAGGAATAAGCCTCAGCACCTCCCCCTAAATCAAATCCTGCATTCCAAATAGAACGGAAACCACTACTTTCTGGTCGTCCCCAATTCATTACTGGATCAGGTGCACCTACTAAGCCTATAGCCGCTGCGTGCTGATTTCCTCTCTGTAACTCTTCATTGAAAGTATATTCTCCACTAATGTTGATAAATCCTCTTTCTGTTAATGGAAAACCGAAATTACCTGCGATTTTATAATCTGTTTCTGCACCGTAATTTCTACCATACCATTGTCCTACTTGCGCTTGTATCTCTGCACCGTGATTCGCATCTTTCAAGATAAAGTTGAATACACCAGCAATCGCATCAGAACCGTATTGTGCTGCTGCACCATCTCTCAATACCTCTAAATTTTTAACAGCGATACTCGGAATATGACCAATATCAACTGCATGTGCACCTACATTCATCGCAGCACCAAAGTGGGCAATTAAAGAAGAACGGTGTCGTCTTTTAGAATTGACTAATACTAAAGTTTCATCTGGTGGTAAACCTCTTAAAGAGGTAGGTCGAACAAAAGCCGCACCATCACCTGTAAGGGGAGTAGCTGTAAAGGATGGAACGATATTTTTAAGATTCTCTGTTAAATCTCCATTTCCTGATTTATCGACAACTTCACCTATAAAGTTATCAATAGGCACTGGCGAAGAGAGGGCAGTCCGAGGCTTAGAACGAGTACCTGTTACCACGACATCGTTAAGTAATACTCCTTGAGCCATTGCAAAATCCAAAGTATTGGACCCAGCGCTTGCTGTTACAGCTGACTGCAAGGGTTCATACCCCGTATAGGTAGCTTCTAAAGTGTAGTCACCGGGTGCTACCTCTAATGAGTAATTTCCATCAAGATCAGTCACAGTACCGGCTGTTGTTCCTAGAACTCTTATTGTTGCACCAATTAATGGACCGTCATCATCTGTGATAGTTCCAGATATGGTGGCTTGGGCATGTAAGCTGGTTGATAAGCATACCAATGCCAGCAAAGACAGAAGATTTTTTAGTAAAGTAAGTTTTTTCATACAAAAAAATTTGCTAAATTAAAATCCCTTATATAGTTTGGAAAACCCACCTAGTGAAAGGAAAGGTTATAAGATTTTTAAAAATCACATTTTGTTTTTAAATAACTTAATTATCCCAAAAAATATATAAAAGAGAGAGTGAGTTAAATAATAATGTCTACTTCAAACTGGATAAAAGAGTGATTTTGAGAATCTATTCGTAACCGCCAAATTTATTTGGCGATTACGAAATCACTTTTTCACACTGTGCAAAGTATAAGTTAGGTGATTTATGGTTTTTTAATTATAAATTAAATGCAACCTACGTAAAAGAAAGGAATTTTTTGACTTATACTTTACTTTTTTTTAAAATATGTTTTTATTATGGATGGATTTGATAGGATTTAAAGAGGTTTAGTGTCTAGAATAATTGATGATTTATATAGATTGTCAAAGAACCATTTTTTTCTAGCAACGGATTGTTATTAGCAACGGATTTCAGACAAAGTAAAACAATTAAACTATAACCAGTAGGGCACAAATTATCAAGCCTTATTGAAGAACAATACCTGCTGGCCGATTTTCTTTGCCTTCCATTTTTTTTAGAGAGTCGCCCATTTTAATTCTAGCTTTATCAGCCAAAAATTGAATGGTATCAACTACTTTAGGATAAGTTGCCGCTATATTAGTTGTTTCTTCTTTATCTACAGATAAATCATATAGCTCAATTTGTGCCAAGGTGTTTTGGTCATAATCAATAGGTAAACCATCGGTTCTACCTGTTCGTCCATTTATGCTCCTATACACGTGTGGAAAATACATTTTCCATTGCTTATATCGAATTCCATGCAATTCATTCTTTTTATAATAAAAGTAATAAGCTTCATGAGGACTTTGGGTAGATGTTCCCGTCCAAATATCCCAGACACTTTTGCCATCAATACTATTCTTTGGAAGTGTAGCATTTGTTACGGTTGCTACAGTTGGTAAGATGTCAATATTCATCATAGGGGTATTAATAATTTGCCCTCCTTTAATGCTATTGGGGTATTTGATAATACAGGGTGCTCTTTGTCCACCTTCCCAAGCGGTTCCTTTCCCTTCTCGCAATGGATGAGCACTACCTGAATGCGTCCCATAATTCAACCAAGGACCATTATCGGAAGTAAAGATAATCAGCGTATTATCTTCAATGTTATGTGTTTTTAAAGTAGATAGTATTTGCCCAACAGACCAGTCTATTTCCATAATAACATCTCCGTACAAGCCTCTTTTTGATTGACCTTTAAATTTATCAGAAACGAAAAGTGGAACATGCGGCTGTGGGTGAGCGATATATAAGAAAAATGGATTTTTCTTATTTTTAGTGATAAAATTTACACTTCTTTCCGTAATTTGAGTAGTCAATAAAGATTGATCGGTTAAGGTATCAATGACTGTTTCATTCTCATAAAGTGGTAAAGGACCGAAGTCAAAAATCGGTCCTTGTTGTGGATGCATAGGCCACATATCATTAGAGTAGGGAATGCCAAAATATTCATCAAAGCCTTGCTGTCTGGGCATAAATTTGGGATGGTCTCCCAAGTGCCACTTTCCAAAAATACCTGTTCGATATCCTTGCTCTTTTAGCATTTCCGCAATCGTAACCTCTGATAAATCTAAGCCTTTTTTGCTATTAGGCATATATGCACCATGTATGCCTATTCGATTGGGATAGCACCCCGTCAAGAGTCCTGCCCTTGAAGCGGAGCATACTGCTTGGGCGGCATAAAAATCCATCAACTGTATGCCATCTTTCGCCATTTGATCCAAATGGGGGGTTTCAATATCCGATGCGCCATATACCCCAACATCCCCATATCCTTGATCGTCAGTAAAGATGATAATGACATTGGGTTGTGCTACGGAAGTAGTGGCCTTCTCGACAGTTTCTTGATGGCAAGCAGTTAGGAAGAAATATAAAGAGATTAGGGGTATTATAAACTTAGACATAATTTAGTTTTTTTAGAATCTAAAATTTGAATAATGTAGACAAGGGTTTTCTCATGAAAAAAATATTGCCTGAAAAGTTGAGTCCGTAGCCCTGCTATGAACTAATTTTTTAAATTTCTTAGACTGAAAAATAATTAGAACCAGATTGCCCAACTTATTATTTCGTCGTTAC
>CAYOBX010000403.1:0-5899 GCA_964402245.1 uncultured Saprospiraceae bacterium
TGGAACTGACAGTGGAGATAATGGAACTGACGGTGGAGATAATGGAACTGACGGTGGAGATAGTGGAACTGACGGTGGAGATAGTGGAACTGACGGCGGAGATAGTGGAACTGATGGTGGAGATGGTGGAACTGACGGTGGAGATGGTGGTATGTCTACTTCTACAATTTTTGCAGATTATCCTTGGTTATCTTCTATTGTTGATCCAAATAACTGTGATGGAACGACCATACAAGTTTATAATAGTGCAGGATTTGTATACCTTAATGTTGTAACAGCTACTAGTACTATTCTATACAATGCAAGTGGTGCACTATATTGTACTAGTAGCGAAGGGTACAACTGCTTAGATTTCTACACGGTTGATTCGGTAATTGAAAACTTCTCTTGTGGAGCTAATGGCGTTGGCGATAGTGATAGTGGTAACGACGGAGGAGATAATGGTATGTCTACTTCTACAGTTTTTGCAGATTATCCTTGGTTATCTTCTATCGTTGATCCAAATAATTGTGGTGGAACGACCATACAAGTTTATAATAGTGCAGGATTTGTATACCTTAATGTTGTAACAGCTACTAGTACTATTCTATACAATGCAAGTGGTGCACTATATTGTACTAGTAGCGAAGGATACAACTGCTTAGATTTCTATACAGTTGATTCCGTAATTGAAAACGTCTCTTGTACAAATGGACTAATTGATACCGATGAAATAGCTATTCAATTAAAGGTAAATAGTACCTCTTCTATAAAGGCTACGGATTTTAGAGTCTATCCAAATCCGAGTAATGGCTTATTCTTCTTAGAATTAGCAAGTACTTCAGAAGTAGACCGTACTATTACGATCTTAAATCTGCAAGGACAAATTATTCAGCAAAGATTCTTAACTGCTACTACCACTGAACAAAACTTAGAAATTAATCTAGGTAACCAAGCAGCAGGTATGTATTTCATTCGAGTAAGCTCGAAAGAAGAAAATAGTGTGCAGCGATTAATCGTTAAGTAACGACGAAAGAATAAATTGGTCATCTGGAGGAGATTATTTTGTTCTCAGTTTTTCTTTGAAAGAGGGAGTATTGTTGATACTATGACCGATTTCAAAGAGAAAATGAGGGCAAAAGAAGCCCTCCTAGATGGACAAGTTATTTTTTTGCCGTTACTAAAAAGTTTAATTTGGTTCTTTGACAATTCCTGTGATTGTTACGGATCGTCGAAGTTTATAACTTCGATGCGATAGGATAATCGTATCGCATCAAGATTACAAACCTTGACGATCCTACATTTCACATGACATTGTCAAAGAACCATAATTTTATAAGGATCAATTATTTCTTCATTACTTAATAACCAAAAGTCTAGGATTAATCGGATAAATCCACTCCACCCCCCTATTCGTAACTATTGCATCATCTTCTAAAGGAATCCGCAATTTTTTACCTGCCCATTCGGGAACTTTGGTATAGGCAAATAATTCAATGGACAATAAATTGGTAGGTTTAATTTCATAGCCCAACCGAACAGGATTAAAAAAAGCAATAGATGGCCCAAGGCCATGACCCCAATTTCCTACAGAGTGGCAGCCAATAATTACATCCGTAACCTCCCCTTCTGTAAATTGGTTAAAGCCTTTCATTTTATTAAAGCCTGCAGTAGCCAATGCTTCATAAATTTTATCTTCAGTAGCTTTCGCCGTCAAGCCTGGCTTGATCGTTTTCTTGATAATATCTCGGACTTTGACCCCTTGATCAAAAGCATTTTGAATACCTGGCGGAATGCTAGTTTCTCCTTCCCGTAATACATAAGCGATACGTTTCATATCTGTATACATATTCATCAATCCAACGCCATAGTCTAGCATTATGACATCTCCTCTTTCTATGATTTTGTCCGTTGAGGTCGCAATCACTCCTCTTGGGCCAGTAATATATACAGATGGCATCCCGAAGGAAGATTCCAAATTATGCTTGAATTGTTGTTCTTTTATCCACCAAGCCACATCTTCCAAAGTAGTTATTCCTGGCGTGATTACTTCATTCGATAATGCCTTTTCAGCAATGGTATAGGATAATTCACAAGCTTCTCCATATACTGCAATTTCACTGGCTACCCTTCTTGATCGAAAATCGGATACTAGCTTTTCTGCGGATACAAATCGTTTTTCATATTCTGATCCTAATACCTCCACCAACTCTTGATATCCAGAATAGGATAAGCCATCTGCCCCACCAATATGTTCTGACATATTCAGTCCAATGCGCTTAGGGTTTCTTTCTGCTACATATTCTTTCAATTCCAATTCTGACCCAAAATGGTCATACGCACCTCCTTCTTTTAACAAGTATCCACTAATACCTAAGGCCGCTCTTTCTATACGATCATCCCCTCTATCTGTAAAAACATAATACCCCGTCAAGCCTACATAACCTTCTCCCATATCGGGATACAAAGGGTCAAAATTGCCTTCCCGATTCATAATGATCCACATATCAATATTGTTCTCTCGCATGACTTCTGGAAGAATTAAATCAAATTTATCATTCCTAATTTGATTCATTTTTCGCCAACGGCGCATGGCTTCTTGGCTAAAAAGGGAGGTTGTTGTAATTATAATTGTTAGTGTTAAAATTAAGATTCTCATAATTTATTTTTAAGATTCAATCTGTATTCAAGTTAAATTAGAATCTTTTCTCGGAAATCATACTATTTATAAATATATTTTTTACTTTCCGTCTAGGATTTACAATCTACAATATCTGATAAAAACCTCCTTCTATGGCAAACAGACCTATTTTTTCTTCTCGCTTGGCAACCGTTTTGACCATGATTGGGGTGGCAGTGGGTTTAGGGAATGTTTGGCGGTTTCCTTACATGATGGGGAAATATGGGGGTAGTGCCTTCTTGTTTATCTATTTGTTATTTTCTGTCCTTTTTGCGGTTCCAGCATTGATGGCCGAGATGAGTTTAGGTCGGTATACTCGCAAAGGACCGCTAGGAGCATTTCGAGAAGCATTTGGAATTACTGTAGGCACAATTATTGGCTGGATGCTCTTAATCACTATTACGGTAGGCGCTTCCTATTATGTAGTAATTATTGCCAATGTAGTCTATGCTGCTTGGTTTTCCGCCATGTATGGGTTTACCGCAGATAATCTGTCTACTTATGAAGCGCAATTAAATAATGGTAGCTTACAATATAGCATTGTACTAGTATTAATTGTTGGGAGCTTATTTGCGGTTTATCGAGGATTGAATAAAGGAATTGAGTGGGTCAGCCAAATTTTTGTTCCTATCTTTTTATTGGTTATTGTCTATTTAATCGCTAGTGCTTTTAGCTTGGAAGGGGCTGGGCGACAGTTCCTGAATTTCTTACAACCAGATTTTGCAGCATTAGAAGCCACCCATATTTTTGCAGCATTAGGACAAGCCGTTTATTCATTAAGTCTAGGAGGCACTTTTATGTTGATGTATGGCAGCTACTTATCCAAAGAAGCTAAAATTTCTCAATTAGCTCTATTCACTGGATTCGGTGATGTAAGCGCTGCTTTATTAACTTCCTTATTCATCATACCTACTATTCTTGTTTTTGGTTTGGATATGACCGCTGGACCTAAGCTGATTTTTTCTACCATGCCTAGACTCTTTTCCGTCCTACCAGGTGGACCATTCATTGGTACTTTATTTTTAGTAGTTTTGGCAATGGTTGCCATTTTATCTTTGATTGGTGCTTATGAAGTAATGGCAGGTAGTGTCCCTGACTTTACCAATACCACTTGGTCTAGGAGCAAAATTATTATTGGGATGGGGGTTCTTCATGCAGGGTTATCTTTTCCTAGTGCCTTTGATGCAAATTTGATTGGCACCTTGGATTTGATATTTGGTTCTGGTATGCAATTATTGGGTTGCACGATGGCTGTCATAGCACTCACTTGGGGCTTAGGAAAAACGAAAACCTTAGAGGCCATTTTTGATTCCTCTAGCAGTCAATGGCAACTCTTTTTCTATTACTGGTTACGATGGGTTATTCCCGGTATTTTGCTTTTGGTCTTAATTGGTTATATTTATAATTTGTAAAATTAAAAAACATGGACCCTACTCAAAAAGACGGCATCAATGCCCAAAATCAAGACTTCCGAAAATACGATCAAGTCAATAAAGAGCAGACGTATAACTTGGCAGAAAATAAGGAAGTAGATGAATTTGATGAGGATTTTCAAATTCAAACCTGCGATATGCGTTTATTTTTTGAAGGAGGAGAGGCCGGTAAGAAAGCTTTTTCTGACCAATTAGGCGCCGCATTAGAAAGTATAGGTTTTGCAATTCTGACGGGACATGGAGTAGATACCAATTTATACAAAACAGGACAGATAAAAACCGCAGAAATTTTTGAGACGATTAATCCTGAAACAAAACAGGTTTATAAAGCGAAGAGACATGGATCGGTCAATGCAGGATACTTTGGTATGAAAAAAACCACGATCATTCATCCTGATTTAGTAGAAGGTTGGGTCTTTTGTCGCAATGCTTTTAATTTAGATGGCAAAGCAGATTATCAAGAAAAAGACTTTTGGCCAAGATCGGGTGATGAACCATTTTTTCGTCAAATTATTCAGGCACATGAAGGTTTGATCTTACCGATTATGCAAAGTATCTTAAGTTATTTAGCCTGTGATCCTCATTTATACGATCAAAAATTAACGGATACCAACTTTGGCTTCCGTTTAAATTACTATCCGCCTATTGGAGAAAAAGATGCTGCTTCTGGGGCAGGCCGAATGCTAGGTCATGAAGATGTTGATTTGTTCACCCTCCTACCCGCTCAAGAAGTAGAAGGTTTGCAAGTCCTAAATCGGAAAAACGGAAAATGGATTCGACTGAATCCAGAACCGGGGAGCATCATTCTAAATACAGGAGATTATATGCAACGCATTACCAATGATCGCCTCCCCTCCACTACGCATCGAGTGAGTAAGCCCTCTAATACTCAATTATTTACTAAACCTCGAATCTCTTTGCCTATGGCTGTCTATCTATGGGAGGACGAAATGTTGGAAGTGCTCCCCTGCTTAGAAAATCCTAAATACGAGCCTATTACTGCTGTGAAATTTCATACCAATATTACTAGTAAGTATTATGGGGATGATTATGCTAAAGAGGTGAAGTAGGATTAGGATTAGTAGGATTATGGGATTAGTAGGATTATGGGATTAATGGGATTGATAGGATTAATGGGATTGATAGGATTATGGGATTGATAGGATTATGAGATTGATAGGGTTATGGGATTAATGGGATTAATGGGATTAGTAGGATTATGGGATTAGTAGGATTATTTGTTAGGTGTAAACGGATTTTATCACGCTTTTCTACTCTCTCTTCTCTGTTTTTTTTAAATACCGAAGTAAAGTTAGGAATCGATTAATATTTAAAACTAATTATACAATGAAAGATAAAAACGACAAAGTTTATAAACAGCAAGTAGAAGACCATGATGGTATTCTAACTATTCGAGGAGGTGGCTCCAAACGTTCTTGGAATGGCATTCACTATAAGCAAGGCTTATCTGCTAAAAATGTAGGCTCTACAAAATTGTCTATGAATATTGCAACGATACCTCCTGGAGGGGTGGCGTATGCTCATATACATGATGGATTTGAATTGATGCTATACATCCTGGAAGGTAAAGTGCGACATGAATTTGGTCCGGGCTTAAAAAAGATATTAGACAATGAGGCAGGTGACTTTATTTATATTAAGTCTGGAGTGCCACATGAGGTATTTAATCTAAGTGATACGGAACCTGTAGTAGCATTTGTAGCGCGATCTAGTGCAGAGGAATGGGATAGCATTATTCCTTATGACCGAGATAGTGAATAGTTTTGATATTCTTCTTTAGAGGTAG
>CAYOBX010000404.1:0-5880 GCA_964402245.1 uncultured Saprospiraceae bacterium
AAAAAAGCCTTACAAAATTACTTCCTCTAAATTAAATATTAAACATACTTGTTGCCGAGTACCGAGACAAAGAAATCCCTCTCAATTTATTACATTTGTAAAATGATCTGGAAACAGCTAGAAAAAATAGCCTTACTAGGAACAGAGCGAAGTACCCTTACTCCAGCAATGCAAGAAGTATTGACTGCTAAAGGTATCAATACAGATCAAGAAATCACAAAAACAGTCTTAGAAGCAGTAGCTTATTATGCACCCTTGCAGAAAGCAGGCTGGCAGCCTAAAGTATGGGAAGGCACCTTATTACCACCAAGTAAAGAAGTCAATCAACAAGCCTGCTCTAATAAATCTAGACAACATTTAGCAACTATCTTAGAAAAATATCCAAAACTAATACGGGAGTTTATTGAAGCGATGCAAGCAAATAAAAAATATATCCCTCCAGAATTATTACCTCCCCTTTTTGAGAAGTCCTTAAAAGATGAAGTGCTCTGGAATCAAGTAGGACACAATATTGGCGAAAGAGGCAAATGGTTGCTATCACTTAATCCAGCATGGAATAAACTAAGATCAGACTATAAGGTAGACGAATGGGCTTTAGGTTCTAGAGTACTCCGATTAGCTTTACTAAAAAAGACTAGACAAACCAATCCTAAAGAAGGTTTAGCATTATTACAATCTACTTGGACAATAGATGGAGTCAAGGAAAAAGCACCGCTTCTAAAAATTTTGACTATTGGATTGTCTATGGACGATGAACTCTTTTTAGAAAATTGTTTAAATTTTCCAAGAAAAGAAATTCGGAAAATAGCTAGAAATCTATTAATTCAATTACCTGCAAGCCAATTGCACCAACGTATACAAACAGAGTTAGCGAAGCTCGTTACTTTTGTCAAAAAAGAAGAAACTATTATTTTGTCTTTACCCGAAGCTAATAATAAGGCATTAATTAGAGACGGTATTGATCCTAAGAGAAAAGGCCCTTCTTCCAAAGTAGAAGTCAACATGTTAGCGCAAATGATGGAGATCGTAGCTCCTTCTTTTTGGGAAGAACATTTTAATGCTACTCCTATTCAAATTATAAAATTATTTGCCAATAGTGATCGTTCGTTATTTCTGGTCAATGCAATTATAAAGGCCATCGCATTGCACCAATCTAAGGAATGGATCGCAGCGATGGTTCAGTTTTGGTACAACACTTATTTGCAAGAAAATTGGCAGGCCCTAGAGATAAAACCCATTTTTGACGTCTTCCCTAATGATTTATTTAACGAATTGGTTTACAAAAGACTACAAGCAATTAAAGTGATGCCAGATGAACATGCTCCATTGATGTTATTATTACAAATAGATCATCAAAAATGGAGTAAGCCATTAAGCATAATTGTCATGCATTTATTGCAAGAGTGGATTCGAAAAAATCCCAGCTTTTCTTATAGTGGTATGGAATATAGGAGTTTATTAAAAAATCAAGCTGCTTATGCGATTGATCCTAGCTTGTATCCTAAAATGAGTGAGCTTTGGTTAGTGGATCAAAGGGGTTGGGCTGGATGGGAGTCCGATATTCAACGATTTTTGAATACCTTGAGCTTTCGTCGATCCGCATTGGTGGAATTGGCTAAATGATGAAATCAATCTCTATTCTCGCTTCTCTGCTCTCTACTCTAAACAAAAAATATGGAACAACTTCGTCCACATGCGGAAACGCAATATGCTAAAGAATTAAAGCAATTAAAAAAAATAGATGATCGGCCAAAACCGACCAATTGGCAGCTCTCCCCTTGGGCAGTGGTCAATTATATAATGGGCGGAAAAGTAGAGGGAGTAAAAATTGAACCCAAATACTATGGGAACCGTCGGTTGATAGAGGTAGCTGTTGCCACCTTAGTTACAGATCGAGCCTTACTATTAATGGGCGTACCAGGTACGGCAAAAACATGGGTATCAGAGCACTTAGCTGCTGCCATTTCTGGCGATTCTACTTTACTTGTACAAGGAACGGCAGGATTGGGAGAAGAAGCCATCCGCTATGGTTGGAATTATGCAAAATTAATAGCAGAAGGTCCCAGCGAAGGGGCTATAGTCCCTAGTCCCGTTCTGACGGCTATGAAAGCAGGAAAAATTGCCAGAGTAGAAGAATTAACAAGAATTCCTTCAGAAGTACAAGATACTTTAATCACCTTATTATCGGAAAAACTCCTGCCTGTTCCAGAATTAAATAAGGAAATACAAGCAATTCGAGGATTTAATGTCATCGCCACGGCAAATGATCGAGATAAAGGAGTTAATGAATTATCTAGCGCCTTAAGAAGACGTTTCAATACGGTGGTATTACCCTTGCCAAAAGAAATAGAAGAAGAAATCACGATTGTTAAAAATAGAGTGCAGCAATTGGGCAAGTCCTTAGAATTGCCTGATACCCCTGCCCCTATTGAAGAAATTAAGCGGTTGGTGACTATATTCCGAGAATTGCGCAGTGGCAAAACAGAAGATAATCGAACAAAATTAAAATCACCAAGCAGTACTTTAAGTACGGCGGAAGCAATATCGGTCATTAACAGTGGTCAAGCTTTAGCGACGCACTTTGGAGATGGTATTTTAAAGGCATCCGACCTAGCTGCTGGAATAACTGGAGCGATTGTAAAAGATCCCGTACAAGACAAGCAAATATGGTTAGAATATTTAGAAACAGTGGCCAAGGATCGAGAAAATTGGGGAGATTTATATAGAGCTTGTATTGAACTAATGTAATTTTTAAATGATGAATGAGAAATGATGAATGATGAATGCTTGACATTTCTTAGATGTTGACCTTTTTTAATGAATGAATGAGAAATGATGAATTCTTGACATTCACCAGATAATGTGGATCGTCAGCTATAAAAGTAGTAGGTTCTTTGACAATTTTGCAAAAGATAAACTGATCCACCTCATCGGATGGCTGCGCCGTCCGATGATACGAGCCATACAAAGCCATACAATACAAGGACGTAGCCATCAGATTGAGTGTATTCCAAAATTATCAAAAAAATAAGTAATAATTAGAAAAAGCTGACGTGTTGGACGCATTAATACCTGATAATCATCAAATAACAAATAATACATTTACACCACATGTACATGCAATAGTCAACATCTAGAAATCATCACATATTCATCATTTCTCATTCATCATTCATCATTAAGAACCTACTCATTTTAAACCGCCGAACAGCTCCTTCCCCTTCTATTCATCCCCAAATCCACTACACTCACTTCATTGATTTTAACATACAAAGCCCTTATTTTTGCAAATCTTTTAAAATTCCAAATATTTTGGTAAAAAAAACAATCTATTCTATTGAATTACAGTAAATAGATGGAGATATTTTATTTGTTATTAAAAAAGAATAGAGAAATGAGAATAGAGAACAGAGAACAGAGATAAATTTCGTTGATTACAAACGAGTCTATCTCTGTTCTCGCTTCTCTACTCTCTGCTCTCAAATTATAAAGTACTTAATAAAAGAATATAGATGGCACTTATAGGAAAGATTAGAAAAAACAGTTGGTTGATGATTGTAGTCATTGGATTTGCATTAGCAGCCTTCATTATTATGGATATGACGAGCTCCTCCAAATTAGGCGGCGGCGGCGGTAGCATGTCTTTAGGAAGTATTAATGGCAAAGCAGTCGATTGGAATGAATTCCAAAATGCAGAGCAATTAGTTTATGGCAACTCTTCTGACGTTTTTGGTCGTAGAAGTGCCCTTTGGAATTATTTTGTAGAAGAAGCAATCGTTACGGATCAAGCAGATGATTTGGGATTGAGCGTAAGCAAAGAAGAGTTGATGGATTTGCAATTTGGTGCTACTCCAAGCCCAGTTATTGCTGCTCGATTTATGAATCCGCAAACTGGCCAGGTAGATGCCAATCAATTAAATCAGATTAAGCAGCAAATTGAAGGTGGAACAATGACTCCCGATTTGCGGAGATATTGGGCACACCAAGAAAAAGAAATCGTTAAGGATCGTCTACAATATAAATTGAGCACAATGGTTTCTAAAGCCTTGTATACACCTACTTGGATGGTGGAGCAAACTTTTGGGGATAAAAATCAAAAAGCAACGCTTGATTATGTAAAGGTTCCTTTCGCAGATATTGATGATAGTGATGTAACTTTAACAGATACAGACTACCAGAGTTTTTTAACGGCTAACAAAGGTAAGTTCTACAATGATGAAGAAACTAGAAGAGTAGAATATGTTGTATTTGATGTATTACCTACTTCTACAGATTCTGCTAACTTAAGAGAACTAATAAGTGAGTCTATCGGACAGTTCAGAACGACTACGGATGTAGCTGCATTTGCAGAAGCAAACTATGGTACGGCTTCTGAACAATGGTTAGATATAAGTACTTTGCCTGCTAACATTCAAGATCAAGCTCGTACATTATCTATTGGCGAAGTCTATGGTCCTTTTATAGAAGGTAAGAATTATAGAGCCATGAAAGTAGTTGATCGTAAGATGATTCCTGACTCTGCTACTACTCGACATATCTTAATCAACGCTACGGATCCTCTTAGCTTTACAACTGCAGAACAAAGAATAGATAGTATCAAAACAGCTATAGAAGGTGGTGCTAGTTTTTCTGATTTGGCAGCTAGTTTGAGTCAAGATCCTGGTAGTGCACAAAATGGTGGTAAATATGAAAATATCCCACCTAATCAATTTGTACCAGCCTATGGAGATATTGCCTCTTTTGGAGATATTGGCAAATTGTATAGTGTTAGAACGCAGTATGGGGTACATTTAATTGAGCCTTTATCAAGATACAAAAACTCTACAGAAAGAGTACAATTAGCATATATTAATCAAACGATTACACCTAGTGAAGATACGCAAAGTAGAATATTTGATGAAGCCAATGATTTTCTAGCAAATAATAGAAATTTAAGTGATTTGAATACTACTGTAGCTAGCAGCGGTGCTTTATCTGTACAAACATCTCCAAGTGTTAAGTCTAATGATTATCAACTAGGGAGCCTAGGCAATGGATCAGATGCTAGAGATATTATTAGATGGGCTTTTGATGCAAACACAGATATGAACGCTGTATCTCCTGCGGTTTACTCTTTCCAAGATCAAGCAGATTACTACATTAATAAGTATGTAGTTGTTGGTTTAAAAAGCATTCAAGGAGCTGGTATGCCTAGTCTGGCTAATATCAAAGACGAGATAGAAGCACAAGTAAGAAATCAAAAGAAAGGAGAATTAATCAAAGGTAAAATATCTAATAATAGCTTAACAGCCGTAGCCTCTCAATTTAGTGTAGATGTAGAGGAAGCAGCAGACGTTACTTTTGAATCTCAGTTCACACAAGGTTTAGGTAATGAACCTAAAGTAATAGCAGCAGCTTTTAATACAGCGGTTAACGGCGTTTCTCAACCGATTATCGGCAATAGTGGAGTATATGTAGTACAGGTAAAGAATAAGCCTGCTGCTGGTGCGCCATCCAACATCCCTCAATTAAGAAAAGAAGCATCTACTACTGCCCAATCTCAAATTAGAACTTCTTTAATGCAAGCAATGCGAAAAGAAGCAAAGATTGATGATTTTAGATCTCAGTTTTATTAGTAGATTCTTTGTAAATACTCAATGTAAAAATGAATAAAGGGGTAAATGAGTAAATAGGGCAGCAGATTTCTGTTTATGCAGACTGATTAAAACTTGTAGACTGCCAATATTTAGTCATTTACTCATGCATTCATTTACTCATTGAGAACTTACGATTCTTTTATAAAAAAAGGGCTGTATCAATTGATACAGCCCTTTTTTTTATGCATGTATGATAAAGGGTTTTCTTATAAAAAAGTATTCGCTAAAAATTAGGCTAAAAACG
>CAYOBX010000405.1:0-4023 GCA_964402245.1 uncultured Saprospiraceae bacterium
CCTAACCAACTGATTTTCAATATCCATCTAAATTTAGCCCGTTATTCGCATTAAATAGGTAATAAGGTGCGACTCGTACCCTGTTACCTTTTACTTATTACTTATTACCTATCTAACAACAATTCTTCCCTTCTTGAATGGGTGGACAAGCCACTGTTCCATAACTACAATAAACACAACAGTCACCAGATTTAGGTTTTAAAATGGTTTTGCAACTAGTGCATTCATAGAAAAATTGGCAAGCATTTGTTGGCATTTTTTCTACTTTTGAAAAGGCGCAATTAGGACATGTAATCTTAGAGTCCAGTGCAACAGTATTTTTCATTGATAGATGCTGTTTTTGATATAATTGATATCCACCCCAAGTTAAAAATAAACCACCAACGGACATAAATGCACCACTAAATTTTTCCAAGCCTTCTGAAAAAACCATCATACTACTAGCTCCACCTATGGCAACTATCAAAAATGGAAGCCAGCAACAGCTAAGTGCTAAAATCAAAGATACCATCCCTCCTAGTAGTGATTGGGTAGAATTCAATTTCATAAATTAGATACTTTGAAGTTGTTTGGTAACGATTTAAAAACCATTCTGCCGAGCTTGCGCAGCAAGTGAGGCATTTTCATTGTCACCTATAATTTACCAAATATACACTTAAGAATATAAGATATTAAAATTTATACCCTACATTTAACTTCGTTTTCATCAAAACAAATCATATGACAATATTACCCTATCCGTGTAATAAAAGTAAGGTATTTCTAATCTACCTCCTAACTATATTTTATTGTTTAACAATCATCACTACATTAACAGCAGATACCATACCACCTAAACCCAATGTTGTTTTGATATTAGTCGATGATGCAGCCTTAATGGATTTTGGTGCCTATGGAGGAGAAGCGGCTACGCCCAATATAGATCAATTAGCGAGACAAGGAACGATGTTTACTAACTACCATACCTCTCCTTCCTGTGCGCCATCGCGCGCTATGCTATTGACAGGCTGTGATAGTCATCTGACAGGCGTACCCAATCTTCCACTTTTTTTACCTCCTGACCAAGTGGGGAAGCCAGGCTATGAAGGGATATTAAATAATAAAGTGCAGACGATTGCGACTCATTTAAAACAAAATGGCTATCGAACCTATATTACGGGCAAGTGGCATATGGGCCACACAGAAAACACCTTACCCAATAAAAGAGGATTTGATCGGAGTTTTATTTTAGATGCATCAGGGGCAGATAATTATGAGCATAAAGCGTATTTGCCTACCCAATCTAAACCTCCTTGGTATCAAGATGATGTGGCCATTGATTTACCAGATGATTTTTATTCTTCTCGAAATTTGGTCGATAAGATGATGGAATTTATGGAGGAAGATCAGAATACCAATGATCCATTTTTTGCCTATTTAGCTTTTCAAGCAATTCATATTCCAGTACAAGCCCCTAAGGAATTTGTTCAAAAATATGCAGGCGTTTATGATGAAGGATGGGATGTCATTCGACAACGACGTTTTGAAAAAGCGAAAACATTAGGCTTGGTTCCATCCTCGGTCAAACTAGGAGATATGATCGACCCCGTTAAAAGATGGGATAGCTTATCCAAAGAAGATAAACAAAGAAAGGCTAAAGCAATGGCGGTCAATGCTGCTATGTTGGAAGCGATGGATTTTCATATAGGTCGCTATATGGCGTACTTAAAACAAAAAGGACAATTAGAAAATACGGTTTTTGTTATTACATCAGACAATGGTCCAGAGGGTAGTGATCCTTCTTTAGTGCCAGGGATGAATCTATGGCTAAGATCCGTTGGCTATCATACGGACTATGAAAGATTGGGAGAAAAAGGTTCTTGGAACTTTATAGGACCGGGCTTTGCAAGTGCTGCTGCTGGACCAAGTGCATTTTTTAAGTTCTATGCTGGAGAAGGTGGTTTACGAGTACCTTTAATTATTTCTGGTGCCGACTTACCTAGCGCCCAGACAAAAAATGCACTAACTTTTGTAACTGACGTTACCCCAACCATACTAGACATAGTAGGGATCGGAACAAATAATTCTACTAGCGAAGTTCCTTTCACAGGAAGAAGCCTTTATCCGATCATTGATAATACAGCTAATCAAGTATACCAAGCCAATGAGCCTATAGGCATAGAGGTAGCAGGGCAGTCCGCCTTATTTAAAGGAGATAACAAACTAGTACGCAATGGACCCCCTTATGGAGATAATGAATGGCGGTTGTATAATCTGAAAAATGACCCAGGCGAAATAGAAAATTTAGCCGCCTCTTCCCCTCAATTATTTGAAGAATTAATGGCAGACTATAAAGACTATACTGTGAAATTCAAAGTATTAGCAATGTCCCCTGATTACGATCAGATGAAAGAGATACAACGAAAATTTATGGTGCAGATTTGGAATAAAGTCAAACCTTGGTTGCTTGGATTGGGTGTGTTATTTTTGATTTTGGTCATTCGGCGACGGCGAAGAAGATTAAATTAAATGTAGGGATTTCTGGCGAAATTAAATTTTGAACGCAGAGGCGCAGAGATGCAGAGTTGAAATCTTTTTCAAACTTGTCCAATTTTCATTGCAAAAATAACAATTATGAAAAAAATCATCCTAAGCCTATTCGCTTTATTATTAATAGGTACATTTTTTTTCAGAGAAAATATCAATGATATTTGGCTCTTAAAAAAATATGCTGATGTATATAAGGAAGAGAATATTGATCATAATTTCAGAACTTTACATCTACAATACCCAGCTATAAAAATCCCTGCATCAGCAGAAGCATACGAAATACCAATAGCTCAAGAACAAGAAGTTTTCCCTAATTCATTTATCTATGAACGAGAGGCTTTTTCTACAAAAGAGGAAATCGAAAAAAGACATTTTACCTCTTTAATTATTCTAAAAGATGGACAAATAATTAAAGAAGAATATTTTCGGAGCAATAAAAAAGAAAACCTCCATATCTTATTCTCCTGTACTAAATCTATTATTTCCTTATTGGTGGGTATTGCGTATGAATCAGGGGCTATTCAAAGCTTGAATGACGTTGCTGTCAAATATGCACCAATGTTAAACGGAACCGCCTATGAGCAGGTGACGATTCAAAATTTATTGGATATGTCTTCCGGCGTTCGTTGGGTCGAAGATTATGATGATTTAGATTCGGAGATTGTACAGTTGGTATTGGCAGGTTTGAAAGGCTCCGTCAATGACTTCTCGAAAGTATTGACCAGAGAACGAGAACAAGGGATCTATAACCAATACATAAGTATGGATACCCAAATTTTAGGAATGATTATTTCTGGAGCTACAGGAAAAAAATTAACAGACTATTTGCAAGAACAATTATGGTCTAAATTAGGAATAGAACAGGATACTTATTTTATTACAGATCGTGCAGGATTTCCATTAGCGTATGCAGGTTTAATGGTAGCTACACGAGACCTGGCAAAGGTGGGATTACTAATGCTAAACGAAGGAAAAAATCACAAAGGAGAACAACTTGTTTCCCCTGATTGGATCAAGCAATCTATCACGCCTGAGCATCCACGACTACTACCTGGAAAAAATAATCCTGCCTCTGAATTTAAAGAGGGCTACAAAAATCAATGGTGGATACCTGTAAATAGAGATAATGGGGACTATTCCGCTATAGGCGTATTTGGACAATCTTTATACATCAATCCTGGCAGAAATATTATTATAGTCGCAAATGCTGCTTATCCAGAATACAACGAAGATATTGAACATGCGGATTCTAGAAGACTGAAAATGTTCCAAGCAATGGCTCGGTATATTGATGAGAGGGATATTGCTCAGAAAAATGAATTAGACTTAGGAGAATAAAACTTATGAAAAGAGTAATGGTAATAGGGTGCTGTGGTGCAGGCAAATCAACTTTTTCAAGGAAACTAGCTGAAATAACAAAGCTTGAAACAATCCACTTAGACCAATATTATTGGAAGCCAAATTGGGAAGAAACAGACAAAGTAGAATGGAAAA
>CAYOBX010000405.1:4123-5868 GCA_964402245.1 uncultured Saprospiraceae bacterium
CTCTTTTTACAAGATTTGTCAAAGAACCAAAAAAGATAACAGTTGTTTGATTACCTTTGTTCTATTACAGTGCAATGCCAATCAAAATTACTCCTATGCGCCGCTGTTTACTACCGATTTTTCTATTAGCCTCCCTATTTTGCGCCTTTGCAAATCATACGAACATAACATATATAGCACCTAATATCGGTCCAACTACATCAATAACAGGAGATTGTCGCTGTGCAGACTCTTTAAATTTAGTGGACTTTTATAATGCACTTGATGGACCTAATTGGATAGAAGATTGGGACTTTACTTTACCCCTGGAAGAATGGAAAGGCATCGGACTCAATCTGGAAGGCTGTGTCGAATCGATCAGACTAAACAGCAATAATTTATCGGGTGCTATACCAGAAAATATAGCTGCCTTTACCGCATTAGAAAGTTTGTCTTTAGGCAATAATTTATTGACTGGTAGCATACCACCTGTTATTAATAGACTCCGTTTATTAGAAAGTTTGAATCTTAGAAATAATCAACTATCTGGTCCTATTCCTGCCGACTTAGATAATTTAAAAAGACTGACAACCATTAATTTAAGTGTCAATCAATTGTCTGGTCCTATCCCGCCAACCATTGGAAACTTAACTACCCTGACTGGTTTATTTTTAAACCAAAACCAGTTAACAGGCCCTGTCCCTTCTTTTCTTGAAAATTTAGATCAACTAGTTAGTCTTAATTTGGGAAGTAATGAATTAACAGGAAGTATCCCATCCATACTTGGACTGTTAACTAATTTGACAGGGGTAGGTTTAGATAACAATCAACTGACTGGAGAGTTGCCGCTTAGCTTAGGTTTCCTTTCTAATTTAGTCTCTCTCCGATTAGAAAATAATCAATTGACAGGAAGCATCCCTGAGGAATATGGTCAATTGACTCGTGTAGAAACGATCATTCTTAGGGATAATAATTTATCTGGTTGTTATCCTGAATCCTTATTGATTTTTTGTCCATTAGGAGAAGGAACTTTTGGTCAAGGTTATAATTTTACTAATAACCCACAATTACCTTGGCAAGGAAATTTTACTAATTTTTGTAATGGGGAAATACAAATGGGAGCCAGTTGTACGAATGGCGTAGATAGTACTTTAGTGATTAGAGAAAATTGTACCTGCGGAGAGCTTATAGAAGAACCAGTAATGGAGTCCATCCCATCATTTGAAAATTTCCGAATCAGAGGAACTTGCCCTATGGAAAGTACTGGACTAATTCAGTGGAATAATTCTTCGCCTACTACTACTTATACCATAGAATGGGTCAATCCTGATAATATAATAAGAACCTTACCTCAACAAAGCAATTTACTGCTAGAAGATTTATCCAATGGTTTGCATACCCTCACTTTTACCGATGATGCTAATACCGATTTAGTGTTTACGGAACAAATAGAAATACCCTTATTATCTTGTGTTGATATAGGACAAGTTCCACAGGCCATCACCCCAAACGGAGACGGCCTCAATGACCGATTTATTTTTGACCCATTAGAAAACAATCCATCTGCCTTTCCCGATAATGAAATCGTTATTTTCAATCGTTGGGGAGATATAATATATACCGCTAAGCCGTACAATAATGAATGGAGTGGCACCAATGCTAGTGGCAGATCTCTCCCTGAAGGAACGTACTACTACGTTTTTAAACTAGATTTAAATCAAGGATTGATTATTAATGGATCTGTTACTATTCTTAGGTAGGTAATA
>CAYOBX010000406.1:0-1541 GCA_964402245.1 uncultured Saprospiraceae bacterium
ATTGTTGGCAATCGAATCTTTGCAGGGAGTAGGAAGTATGCCTATTGGAGTAATGACAACGGCGATACTTGGACAGCTATAGATACGGGTGTTAATGGAGATATTAGAGTAGCCAAACAATTTGACACAGATATTTATCTAGGGAGTGGATCCGACGGATTGTTTAAAAGTTCCTTATCCGAATTTCAAAGAAATGAAAGTGCTTGGAGTAGAACAAGTATCAATACACCCGAATCCAAGAATATTAGAGACATTGTAATGACGGACAAAGTGTTAGTCATTGGTCTACCCACCCAAGGAGTAAGTATAGACGATGCGATTACGAACAATGGACTTCCTAGTTCAAATATTGGTAGCCTTGCTTATCATAAAGGGAAACTTTACGCTGGCACTTTATTAGACGGAGTATGGAAATATGATGATTCCTCTCCTAATCCTATTGTCAGTAATCCACCTAAAGCTTTTAGGATTTATCCTAATCCTACCGATGCACAAGAAATCACTTTATCATACGAAATAGTAGAAGCGCAAGATATAGAAATTAGTCTATTAGATAATGCAGGACAGGAACTCCAAATACTCAAAAAAGAACATTCCTATAAAGGCTGGCATCGTCAAAACATTCAACTAATGGGTTTATCTCCTGGTACTTATTACTGTACCATAAAAGGGAAGAATAATACACAGACTAAGAAACTCATTATTGCTCGCCCGTAACACAGCTCTTGTAAAAAATTAATTTCATTAAACGCTAAGAAGCGAACCTATGGATCCTAAGTACTAGGTTACATCTCCATATCTCTGCGCTCAACACCAAACTATCTAAACATGAAAAAGTATTATATTTCCCTACTATATATTATCGTATTCTTTCAATTTCAGGTATCTGCCCAGCCTTCTTCAATAGAGCAAATTTTTGAACGTAAGTTCTGGCTAAATAAACAATTGACTATTCCAACTACTCCAGAAGCAGCTACCCTCGGTCGGTTTGGAGAAAATGATTTTCAAGTCAATAAATATACGGGAGAATATTCTAAATCAATTCCTATTTATACGATTCAAGGTAAAGAATTGAGTTTACCTATCAGTCTCAATTACAATCCTAATAATGTAAAAGTAGATAATATGCCGGGCTGGGTGGGGCTCGGTTGGTCTTTAAATGCTGGAGGTAGTGTTACTAGATCCGTCAATGCAATGCCAGATTTAAAAGCGAACTACTTTGACCAAGCAGATAAAATTGAAGAATACCAAACCATTCCTGCTGCGGAGGGAGACTCCCACGATTATACCGCTGGTCCACCAGCATTTCAAGAATTTTTATATCAGGTAACGGAAGGGACTATAGAAACACAACCAGATAATTTCTATTACACCGCTGCTGGCATATCTGGAAAATTCTATATCACACCCAGAGAAGACATTATAGAAAAGCAAGTAAATGATGTAAATATTAGTCCTGCTTATGATCCAGCAGACAAAGACATCAACTCTTTTAGCATCAAGGATAAAAATGGGAATACCTACAATTTCGATATTGCCGA
>CAYOBX010000406.1:1641-5867 GCA_964402245.1 uncultured Saprospiraceae bacterium
GAGTTTTTTAAATCAGATAATCCTTGTCCTTATGCTGATATTACGAGTAAGAAATTAGACCGAATTCGAGTTAAAAGAGGAGATAATGGAAACGTAGGTATTCTTGATTTTGATCTAACTTATGATGAAAGTTGTGCTTCCAGAAGGCTCCAATTATTAAAAGTACAAGAATGGGAATCTTCTGACGCTTCAAGAGCTACTACTAGTCTAGAGAGAAAAGAACCTTTTGAATTTACTTATCATGCTGGAACTTTCCCTGATCCTACGGCTACTTTTCAAATGGATCATTGGGGGTATTTTAATGGAGCAAATGCTACCTCTTTAATACCAACAGTAGGGGCATTTAGTGGTGGTGGAAATAGAAGTACACACCCTACCCATATTAAACGAGGGGTACTCCAACAAATCAATTATCCAACAGGTGGCTATACTACCCTTAAAATTGAACCACATTTAGTAGCCCCACATTTCAATGGAGAAGTCTATGGTGGAGGACTAAGAATAGAGGAAATCAAAAACTATGATTATGATAATACCCTACTAACCAAAAAGACTTATAAATATGTGAAAGCTACAGGAGGTTCTAGCGGAAAGTTACTACACACCTTGGACTATGCTCGACCTAGTACCTATAAACATTTTCATAATCCAACTATAGGTGGACTTTCACAAATAAATTACGAATGTACCAAGACTATTTTATCGGCAACCAACCGTTCTCAATTAGGTACCGTGCAAGATGCCAATGTAGGATATGACCGAGTAGAATGTATTATAGAGGCGAATGATAATAGTACTGCCAATTTAGGTAAAACCATTTATCATTTTAAAAATAATCCAGTAGGTATAGGAGCATATGAGGATGTAGCCAATGGACTAGTAGAATATGTAGAAGTATATGACGCTAGTGGAAAGAAGTTAGTAGAGACAGATTATGAGTACTCTGTAGATGCAACGGTCAATGAAATGAGAAATACGAAACGCTTCAATGCATATGTCGTTACCCCTAAAAACACCCAAGATAATAGAACTTTTCTTTGTCCTTCTAGCACCTCTTCTACTACTTGGATTTGGAACAATTTTGCGAACGCTTGTAATGAGAGTCATATATTTGAAACCAAGTTTGAAGTAAGTAGAACCTACCCTCTTGAGCAAGAATGGGTTTACCAAAGTAAAAGCACTGAAAAAAGATATTTTTATAATACGGCAAATATTGCACTTGGCTTTGTAGAAACAATAACCGACAATACTTTTGGAGATGAAAAAGTGACGCTCCCTACGGAAACAAAGATAGTTAATAGTGATGGACAAGAATTTAAAACAATAAGAGAATATACTCATTCTACAGCTAATGCACCTGATAAATTAAAATTAGATCGGAGGCATCAGGTAGCCCTACCTTTTGTAGAAGAAAAATATATTAACAATCAACTCTACTATCGAACTAGAATCGAATATGAAGAGGTTAACACAGGTCAATTTTACCCTAATAAGTTTCACGAAAAGTTTGGAACAAACAATGAAATACAACAAGCGACTATCAATAACTTTGACCAGTATGGGAATATAAGAGAAGCCCAAGCGATAGACGGACAGCCAAGCACCCAAATTTGGTCCAACAATGGGAGTCGCCTTTCAGCAAGTGTAGTGAATGCAGGTATTGGAGAAGTAGCCTATACCAGTTTTGAAACGCAAGAAACCTATCAAGGTGGTTGGAGTCTGAATCCTATTCCTAATAATCGTTATAGCAGCACCGCACATAATGGAACAGGAATCTATCAGCCAAGCAGCAATCAGACGATTGTAAGCATAATGAATGAAGGGGATTACATTATCAGCTATTATACCAATTCTCCTTCTTCCGTTACGGTAAGTGGTCCTAGCCTAACTACTTTAAGTAGTAAAACAGTTGCCAATAAACCATTCCCTTGGCATTATGTAGAACATAAAGTAAGGCTTAGTAGCCGAAATTTAGTAATCCTAGGTGTCGGCAGTTGGATAGCTTTAGACGAACTACGCCTCTATCCAGAAGATGCCTTAATGACCACCTATGCTTATGATAAAACAACTCGTTTGCCTGTTAGTACGATGGATGAAAATTCTATACCAACTCATTTTGAATATGATGATTTACTCCGATTAACAGGCGTTAGAAATTTCGATAAGCATTATCTAAGCGTTACAGCGTATTTATATAAAAATCAAACGAATGCCAATAATGCGATCAAAAACTGGACCGTGCTACAACAGGGGCAAACGAATGATAGCTTTGTCAAAAACTTAGGATCAGGAAATGTCTTAAAAAATAACAGCTACTTTGATGGGATTGGACGACCACTGCTTTCCACTGCTGTCAGTCAATCGCCTACGGGTAAAGATATTATCCAATTTCAAAAATATGATAAATTTGGACGGCAAGTTCAGCAATATCTGCCTTATACTTTCAGCTCTAATGATGGAGCTTTTAGAACAACCACTACTGCTATCAGTCAACAGCGTAACTTTATTAATGCACAAGTAGACTTTGCTCCCAATGATGAAAATTTTGCTTTTGTAGAAAGTGAACTCGAAGCATCCCCACTCAATCGAGTATTGAAACAAAAAGCTCCTGGGGCCATATTTAATAGTCATCCTTCGGAAACTAGGTATCAAACGAATGGATCAACAGAGGTGAGAAATTTTCATTTTATAGGTGCTTGGTATGCTGCAAACAGTCTATACAAAACTATCCAACTAGATGAAAATGGAAATAAATTAATTGTCTATACGGATAAGATTGGTAGAAAAATCATGCAAGATCAAGAAGGATCAAAAACCTATTTCTTGTATGATAACAAAAATCAATTGGTTCAAGTAATCCAACCAGAAGCAGCAGAAAAAGGACATGCGAATAGTAACTTTTATAAATTCCATACAGCAATTAGAGAAGGTAGTTTTGTGTATACCTATGATGAGGAGTATAGAATGAAAACGAAAGTGGTCCCAGGCTGTCAAGCATACACCTATACCTATGATGATCTGGATCAATTAATCTTAACCGAAGATGGAAATGGTTTTAAAACCTTCACCAAATACGATAAATTAGGAAGACCTATTATGACAGGTCGATATACAGGAAATGCTACGCCAACAGGAAATGAAAAAGTATATGAAGAACGATCCAGTATTGGACCACATTACTATACGACCAATCAATCTTTTCCTACCAATAGTATAGAGATTTATTCAGTCAACTATTATGATGACTATGATATAAATAGAGATCACACAGAAGAAATCAATTATGAAACCACCACTTCAAGCGGTTATGAAGCAAGTGATTTTAATTTTGTTCGAGGCTTACCAACGGCTAGTAAAGTAGGCGTTTTAAAAAACAGTGGAGCTGCGCCCACACAGTTTTTAAATAGCTATTCTTTCTACGATCAGTTTAGGCGAGTCATTCATAGTCGAAAAGATATTCATATTGGAGGCATAGATAAAGTCTGGAGTAAATACAATTTCCCAGGCTGGTTATTAGGAACTCATAGAGTACATGCAAGTTCAGCAACCAATAAAACAATTGATGAACGCTGGACCTATGACCATGTAGGTAGAGAAAAACAATACTATCACCAAGTAACAGGAGAAGCCGAGCAACTAGTGTGTGAGAAAAGTTATAATGAACGAGATGAACTATCTATCAAAAAATTAGGTAGAACGACAGATAGTAATTTTCTACAGACAGTTGACTACGATTACAATATTCGTAAATGGTTAACTCGTATCAATAGCCCCTCTACTATTGCCAGTGATTTACTCATTATGGAAATTGTTTATAATGGATCAAGCCTTGGCACAAATTATAACGGTAATATTTCTAGACTAAGTTGGAAAACCAAGTCTGATAATAGCGTAAAATTTTACGACTACACTTATGATAATCTTAACCGATTGAAAACTGCTACCTACACTGAGAGCAATCCTATATCTAGATCGAACGATCATTTTAGTACCAGCTACTCTTATGATCTTAATGGGAACATAAAGAGTTTATCTAGGAATGGATTTAATGGAAGTAGCTACACGCAAATAGATAACTTAAACTATAGCTATGCGGATGATGGCGCATTAACCAACCTTACAGAAAATAGTAATAAGGAATATGGTTTTAAATCTGCTATGTCCAATGGTACAGGCAGCTATACCTATGATGATAATGGCAATATGCTAACAGATGCACACAAAGG
>CAYOBX010000407.1:0-5838 GCA_964402245.1 uncultured Saprospiraceae bacterium
ATTAGGAGTCTGACTTCTGACAGTCCCGAGTACTCGGGACGATCTGACCTCTGACTTCTCATGAATTATCATCTACACATTTTATCATTTCATCCTCCAAAACCAATACGCTGCTTAGGCTCGCCCAATTCCTTCTTCAGCCCAGCCATCCGAATAGCAGTAACAGCAGCTTCCACCCCCTTATTACCATACTTTCCTCCCGCACGATCCAAAGCCTGTTCTTCTGTATTAGGGGTCAATAAACCAAAGATAAAAGGCTTTCCAGAGGCAATGCTAAGATTGGTAAGACCAGTCGCTACGGCATGATTTATATAGACATTATGTGTGGTTTCGCCAGTAATTACGCAACCTAAGCAGATTACGGCATCCAATGAATGCTTAGCTGCCAGCATCGCTGCACCACTTGGCAATTCAAATGCACCTGGGACTTGGATGGTTTGGATATTATCTGGAGTTGCGCCATGCTTTGTGAGGGTCTCGTATGCGCCTTCATATAGCGCATGAGTAATGTGGTCATTCCAATCGGCTACGACTATACCGAAGGACATTTCTTTTGCAGTAGGTAGCTTTTTTTCGTCGTACTTAGATAGGTTTTTTAGTGCTGATGCCATGATGTGTGCTGGATGTCCATAGCTGTATGCTATGGGGTGGAGTATATCCCATGACTTCGTCATGGGTGGATGTCTATCCCATGACTTCGTCATGGGTGGATGTCTCTATCCCATGACTTCGTCATGGGTTACAGGATGTCGCTCCGTTGGAGCTGGTTCGTAACAAAAAGAGGGATAAGATTATGAAATAATCTTATCCCTCTAGAATTTTTTTCGAATCTTTCTTTCTATTTCTTTAGTGAAAGATAAAATATAAATGATGTAACTAAAATAATAAAGGCATGTTAATCAAGAGCGTTTTTAATTTACATTTACATTTTAATTCCTCACTTAGCCTTTTGCGGCTACACGTGTGATGTATTTCTCGATGTCAGCTCCCTCTGTTGATGTTGGGAATTGTTCCCGAATTTTCTCAAAGGCTGCTTTTGCCTCACTAGCATTGCCTTGTTTTTCATATAGTAATCCCAATTTCTTTAGATAATAAGAAGCTAGTACTTCATTAGAACCAGCCGCAGCTGCTTTTTTGTAACTAGCAATCGCATTATCAAATTCATTCTTTTCGGAATAGGCATCGCCCATCGCACCATACTTGGTATACGACAAAATGGTATTACCAGCAGAAAAATCATCTAGGTAATCAATTGCTGCATCATTTTGTCCTAATTGAAGGTACGAAATTCCTGCGTAATATCTAGCGGTATTAGCTGCTTTTGTACCACCGTAATTGTCTATTATGTCTAATAAACCACTAAATCCGCCTCCTGGATTAGTCAGTGCCAATGCAAATGAATCTCTTTCGAACTGCGTTTGCGCCTGCGCTAAAGCTTCCATCGCCTCTTTTTCTTTAGGAGCTTGTACAAATTGTGTATAAAAAATGTACGCGCCAACTAGCAATAATAAAGCCGTTAAGCCTAAAAGTAGATTTGTCTGATTTTTTTCAAAAAAATCGGACGCTTGTCCTTTTACTTCTACTAAATCTACAAGCGTTTCCTCTGCTTGTTGCTGTTTTTTCCGTCGTGCCATTATCTATTAACTAGTTGATGATTAGAGTTTCTTATTCAATAAGTTGATTATCAAGGAATTGAATAATTTTAATATTTTATTATTATAATTTTTTGCAAAGATATAATATTCAACGCAAAAAAAAATAGGAGCGTTAAATATTAACGCTCCTATTTTGCATTTGTTTCGGTGTTGTAGTCTTTAGAATAGAACAGAGAACCGAGAGCAGAGGATAGAGATAAATCCAAATTAATACGATGAAATTTCGTTATATGGAAACGTATTTTATCTCTGTTCTCGCTTCTCTGCTCTCTGTTCTAGCTAGGCCTAAGTCAAATAAGGATAATCCCCCTCCGCATAGTTATCTGTATATAACTCAGAAGGATCTGGAAATTTAGAAGATTCCGCAAAAGCAACAGCTTCCTTGATTTCTGCTAAAATCTCTTCTTTTATTGTTTTTATTTCTTCAGCAGTAGCAAACTTTCCAGTAAGCAACTCTTTCTCGGTTACTTTTACAGGATCAATATCTTGATAAGCTTTCACTTCATCTTTTGTTCTATACTTTGCTGGATCAGATACGGAATGTCCTTTATATCGGTACGTCTTGATTTCTAAAAAATAAGGACCTGCACCAGAACGAATATGCTCCGCCGCCCTAGTAACTGCCTCATGTACTGCATCTGGACGCATCCCATCTACTTGCTCACTTGGCATTGCATAAGAATCTCCCATATGGTGTAATTCTACTACATTACTAGTCCTAGAAACAGAAGTACCCATTGCATATCCATTATTTTCAACAATATACAATACAGGTAATTTCCAAGTCATCGCCATATTAAAAGACTCATGTAATGCGCCTTGTCGAGAAGCACCGTCTCCAAACATAGTTACACAAAGGTTATTTGTTCCTTTATATTTTTCTGCAAAAGCGATACCCGTTCCAATTGGAATTTGGGCACCCACGATTCCATTCCCTCCAAAGTATTTATTAGGCTTGTCAAAAAAGTGCATAGAGCCACCTTTCCCTTTTACGATACCTGTTTCTTTTCCAAACAATTCCGCCATTGCAGCTTTACAGGATACGCCTCTTCCTAAAGCTATTCCATGCTGTCGATAAGCCGTCACAATACCATCTCCTTTTATCAAAGCTGATTCTAGTCCAGCCGCTATTGCTTCTTGACCAATATATACGTGGCAAAAACCTCTTATTTTTTGCATTCCATACATCTGCAATGCCTTCTCTTCAAATTTTCTGATTTTAAACATCAATTTGAACCACTTAGTATAAGTCTCTTTGTCGTATTTCTTCTTGGATTTTTTTGACTTAACCGTCTGCTTTCCAATATCTTTTGTCATGATTAGTATTTTTTACAGCGAAATTTCGCTATTTCTGGGTGTTCTTATTGGCAAATTAGGAAATTTTGAGATATTGAACAATGTTAATTACTAAAATGATGAATGAGAAATGATGAATACGTCATGCATTCATGCATTCATCATTCATCATTCATCATTCATCATTTCTCATTTCTCATTCATCATTAAATAAAAACCTATCGAATAATAACTTCCTTCACATACTCTTCTCCTAAGCCTTCATTGATTAAATCCTTAATCTTGTCTTTGGAATAGGACAAGTCTTGTTTTAGTGGAGCAGAATTGACAACTATTATCAGTTTAAATCTACGTAGTTTTATTTCTTTAGTATGACTCGCTACAATAGATCCCATTTTCAAAATCCATATCTCCTTTACTTTACTCTGATAGAGTTTAGCCTTCCAGTTTTTATCTTGAATCAAATCTTTCAGAACCTCTGATAATTTTTGATCGTTGTATTTTTTTAGCATTGGAATTTTTTTATACTATTTTATCATCCACCGTCCACCACTTTTCCATTTCTAACAATCAACTGTTTCGCCTCCACACCAAATGGTTGTATCAAAGATAGCAGTCTGTCTTCATTTGTATCCGTAAAAAATATCTGTCCAAAATCTTTATTAAATAATAATTGTAGTAATTGTTGAACTCGATTGTTATCCAGTTTATCAAAAATATCATCCAATAGCAATAGGGGGCTAGAAGATTTATAAGTTTTGACAATTTCGTATTGTGCCAATTTTAAGGCCAATATATAAGATTTCATTTGACCTTGCGAAGCAAATTTTTTAAGAGCTTGTTCTTCGATTGTAAAAACTAAATCATCTTTATGCGTTCCAACGGTCGTCCGTTGTAATAACACATCTTTTTCTCGACTAGCCTTTATTAAGTGGTCTAGTTCTGTCCCTTCCAATTGAGAACGATACCGACAATCTACTTGTTCTTGTTCGTTGGAAATTATTTGATAATATTGTTTGAAAATGGGCAGAAAGTCTGAACAGAAAGTCGTTCTTTTATCATGTATCAACTTTGCCAAAGGTGCTAATTGTTCATCTAATGTATCGAGTAAAGCAGGATTGACTAATCTGCCTTCAAAACTCTTAAGTAGAGCATTTCGCTGACGCAACAACCTATTATAGGTGAGTGCTGCTTGCAAATATTGAGGATCAATTTGAGATAAACTATTATTTAAAAAACGCCTTCTAGCCTCACTACCATCAAAGGCCAAATCTGTATCAAAAGGAGTAATCATAACAATTGGTAATAAACCAATATGATCCGCTAATTTTTTATGTGGAACCCCGTTTATTTCTATTTCTTTTTTCTTTTCTTTGGGTTGTACTTTAGCAACTACAGTGACTAATTTTTCTTTTTTTGTAAAATGACCCTCTAGTCGAAAAAAGTCTAGTTTTTTCTGTACCAGCAATCGATCAGGTATGCTAAAATGACTCTTGCACATACACAAATAGTATATTGCATCTAATAAATTAGTCTTTCCCATACCATTTAAACCCACAATGCAGTTAACTGTAGGAGAGAAGTGTACCTGATCCACTTCATAGTTTTTGAATTGGGTAAGTTTGATGGAGGATAGATGCAAAGGCTATGTAGTTGTTAAGAAGAACAGAGAGTAAGTAGTTTGACAAAAAGAAGTTAACATTTCAAAAGAACAGAGACCACTGCGTTGAGAGAGCAGAGAATAGAGACGCAGCGTGTTACGTGATGCTAGTCTCTTTTATCTCAGTGAAACGGTCTCTGCTCTCTGTTCTAGTTGTTAAAATACTTTTGTCAGACTACTTAGAGAAGTGAAAGCAGACATAAAATATGTTTTATCTTAAGGGTATCTCGCCGTTTTAAACGAAATATATCTCTATTCTCTCACTTCTCTGTTCTTTTTAAAAAAAAAGCAATTTATCACTTTCTATGCGAGCATTCCTTATTTCCATTCTTTTTCTACTATTTTCCTTTTCAATTAGCTATACCCAAGCTGATTTTACACTCCTGACATGGAATATTCGAGATTTTGGGAAAACTAAAGATGCCGCCGAAATAGCAAGAATGACTGAGATTGTTAAAGCCTACGATATATTAGCGATTCAAGAAGTGGTAGCAGGCTATGGTGGGAGTCAAGCAGTAGCCAAACTAGCGGCCTCACTCAATCGCACAGGTCAGCAATGGGATTATGTAGTTAGTGATCCCACAAAAAGCCCAAAATATAAAACCGAACGCTATGCTTACATCTGGAAAAAAAATAAAGCGCTGCTGATTGGACGACCTTGGTTAGAAAAGGAATTGCAAGAAATCGTCTTCAGAGAACCATTTATGGCTAGATTTCTAATTGAAAATCGAGAGGTGGTAGTAATGAACTATCATGCTAGAAAATACTACGACCAACCAGAACAAGAGGTAAAACAATTCAAAAACCTGTATTTTCAGTATTATCTAGAGACCCCATTTATTATAGTTGGAGATTTTAATTTAAAGGATAAACATTCTGTATTTTTTCCATTAAAAAAGGCAGGGTTTGATTTTGTTGTAGAAAATGAACCCACCACCTTAAAGCGTAAATGTGATGCAAAAGGCAAGATGAGAAACCATGCGATTGATAATCTGTTTTATGGACCTGGTATTGATTGTAAGGAGGGGTTTGTAGTGAATCCTATACGGGGTTGCTTTGATTTAGAAAGGGTTAGGATGTTGTCTGATCATTTGCCAGTGGTGGCTCGTTTTAGTATTGATTAGTTTTAAATTATATAAAGTTCACTACAAGCAATAAAAACTCTTGGAATAATAAAATCATCTTCTCTAATATTTTTAAAAAAAACTATATGCGTATTCTACTTTT
>CAYOBX010000408.1:0-5825 GCA_964402245.1 uncultured Saprospiraceae bacterium
TTGATGGCTTGACTGTTTGTATAGTATTGACCATCAATCAGTAAAGCCTTCAAGTTAACTTTTTCAAAATCCCTTTTGAAGTATAGCTTACTTAGACCCTATTTAGAACTAATGTACTATATATGCGTAATTAACTATAATTTTGTATAAATGACGAATCCATTAGGTTTACGTCTAATTTAATTTCTTTACACTAAAGAAGATTACTCTCAAATTGGAATTTAGAATAGCTAATTTTCTTTTTTAAAAAATAATAATGAGACTTTTTGTAGCACAACTTTCTTTTGATACGACAGAAGAAACCCTTAAAAAAACATTTGAAGCGCACGGTACTGTATCTTCTGCGGAGATTGTTTTTAATAAAAAAACGAAGCTATCTAGAGGCTTTGGTTTTGTAGATATGGATAATGATGAAGAAGCGACTAAAGCGATGGAAGAATTAAATGACTTGGAGTTAGATGGTCGAAATATCGTTGTTAAGGTAGCTAAGCCAAAGGAATAATATTTTTTATAGGAACTAATTTTATCTAACTTTTTATAAAAGCTAGATTTGAAACCAAACAACTTGTAGAATAGAGAAGGTATTCAAAATCCTTTATTCTCTTTCATGATAAAACAAAAATGCTCTTTGGGGATGCTAAGGATTCTATTCAAAAATTGGCGACGGAGGTGAAGACTTTGTAAAATTCTTAGATATTTCTCAAAACTAGCGACAACATGACAACATAATAGAACGCAGAGACGCAAAGATGAAGAGTTATATTTGTTCTCTGCATCTCTGCGTTCAATACATTATTTATTTTGCTTGCAAAATTCATTTACGTCTTATTAGACAGACTCGACCTGACGTCTGACTTCTTTTTACTTATACAAACTACTGATTTTCTTTCTCAAAGATACTTCAGACATTAAGCCAAGGTGATTATCTAAAATTTTATTTCCTTCTAAAAAGAAAAGGGCAGGGATACTTCTAACTTTAAATTTAGCCGCCAATGCCTTTTGTTGATCCACATTTACTTTTAAGATATCTACATTACCTTCAAATTCTTCAGATAATTTTTCTACAATGGGTAATAAAGATTGACAAGGGCCACACCAATCTGCATAAAAATCTAAGACGAATGGCTTTCCTCCTTTTACTAAGTCGTTGAATTCTTTATTTGATGTAATCGTTTTCATAACTTGAAATGTTTAGTAGTTGAATATTTTAGTTAATAATTTATTATACTTGTAGCTTGCCGACCACCAGATGTTATCTTCCTTATTATGTTGCAAAGATTCAATTGGTTCAAATTTAAGCTATAATTTTTTGAATTTTTTGATATATCTATCTGAATAATGACGACAGATAGTCGTCAGGCTAAGGTTCTTTATGAGAAGCGAGAGGAGAGATGAATTTCGTTTACAGTCGATCCCCATCCGTCACAGGATTTGTACAAGAACCAAATACTACTTCCAACTAACATGACAATAGAACACTTTAACAATAAAAGCAAAGGGCATTTTCCAGGGTTATTAGGGATCAAAGTGGTAGCAATCAATGGAATCACTATGAGAGCAGAAATGCCTATACAGCCTGCTTTTTTAGCTCCCAATACCTATTTACATGCAGGTAGTATTGTTTCCTTTGCGGATACTATAGCAGGATATTCCACTCTACTAAATCTTCAATTTAAGACACTATGACAACACCAACCATCCATAAAAAAAGAATAGAAACACATATACTATTATTGGAATTAGACAACCCTCCAGCGAATAGTCTATCTGCTACTATAAAGGAAAAATTCTTACAATTGTTGGAAGAAATAGAAGCAGATCCCACCATAAGGGTATTAATCATAACTGGTAGAGGTACAAGATTCTGTGTAGGGGATGATTTGAAACAAGCGATGAACAATTCCTCTACCAAAGGAAAAATTATAAATAATTTAAAAAACTTTAGCAAGGTAATTGATCGAGTAGAAGCATTATCTATTCCCACTATAGCCGCGATTAATGGTTGGTGTATTGGGGGTGGTTTAGAATTAGCACTTTGTTGTGATATTAGAATTGCAGCAGATAGTTCTAACTATATTGCGGCTGGCGTAAATGTAGGCTTAACCGCTTCGGGTTATCGACTACCTCGAATAATTGGCATTGGTCCTGCAAAGCGAATTCTGCTAACGGGAGATAAAATAGATGCTCAACAAGCTTTGCGTTTTGGATTAGTAACAGATCTTTATCCTAAAGAGGTATTATTGGAAAACGTGATTCAACTAGCTAAAATAATTGCAAGTAAAGCACCATTAGCACTCAAAGCAACTAAACAGATTGCAAATACCGCTTTAGATTTAACTGCTGAAGAAAGTATTATTGCGCAACAACAATTTTTGGAAAAATTAGCAGAAAGTGAGGATCATCAAGAAGCGCTGATAGCGTTTAGTGAAAAGCGGACACCTAATTTTCGAGGATGTTAGGCTCTTAACAGCCATTTGAAACCAACAAATTGTCGATATTTTGAAATAACCGTCCAAATGATGGAGTTATTGTTTTGTCGTTACTAAACCTGCCCCATCCTCAATAGTAACCGCATAAGGACTTAGATTAATACCAAATTGTTTTTTATAACTAGCTGCTATTAAATCAATATAAGGAGCTACCCAATTCTTTTCAATTATAGAAATAGTACATCCACCAAAACCACCGCCCATCATTCTACTTCCTAAAATATAATCTCTGTCTAAAGATTGTTGAACTAAGAAATCTAATTCAGCACAACTTACCTCATAATCTCCTGACAGACTGAAATGAGACTGATATATCAACTGCCCTAACTGTTTAAAATCTTTATTCACCAAAGCTTTAGTCGCCATTTGTACTCGGTCATTTTCTAAAACAACATGACGGCATCTATTGGCCACTTTAGTAGGGAGCTTATCAGCCATTTGTAGGAGCATTTCAAAAGATACATCCCTTAAAGATTGGATCGTTGGAAACTTAGTTTGTAGTATGCGGACACCTTCTTCACACTCCGCCCTTCTAGTATTATATTCAGAGGAGGCTAAGGAATGGGATACATTGGTATTCAATAATAATAATTGATAATCTCCTAAATCAAATGGAAAGTATTCAAATTCTAAAGACTGGCAATCCAGTAACATTACTTGATCCTTTTGCCCCATTGTACTGGCAAATTGATCCATTATTCCACATTTAATACCTACAAAATTATGCTCCGCCATTTGGCAAGATTTTATTAATTGCCATTTATCGAAGCCAAGATCAAACAATTTATTCAAGCCAATAGCTAAGGAACATTCTAAAGAGGCAGAAGAACTCATACCGCTTCCAATAGGCACATCCCCTTCAAATTCACAATCGAAGCCACTAAATTGGGCACCTAATTTTTGCAATTCATGGACCACCCCCATCATATAATTTTCCCAGCCGTTTTCCTTAGGCTGAAAATTAGTTAGATCAAAGCTTAGCTCTTCTCCTAGATTACCAGCTTTCATATTACAAGCCGACGGATGTCCATTCTTTTTTAGCCAGACGGTTGTTTTTTTATCTATAGCAGCGGGCAATACAAATCCGTTATTATAATCAGTATGTTCTCCGATTATATTGATTCTACCAGGGGCTTGTGAGATGATGCTTGCATGCTCCATTGTTAGATTTTTATTTACGCATTTACCCATCTATTCAATTATTCATTGAGAACGCCATAAAATAAAAAGAAGCAATTCTGAATCTTCAGAATTGCTCGAAAAATATTGTATAAAATTAAATTTGTAATCAATTTTTCTGATTAGACTTGTTACTCTTTAAGATGTATGATTTGCCAACCAAAAATCAGAGGTACTTACAAGTTATTTTTTTGTCGTTACTGATTATGACAGATGTAAAATAACCGCTTAATTTTGTAAATCCAAAATAAATGCTGGTAGAAAAAGATTAATTAACTCCAAGCACTTATTGGGGGGAGCATCCTAAAAAATGCTGATGAATAGAACAAAATTCTGATGGTAGGTATTGTAGAGGCTATACAAAGAATTAAATTTTGAAAACATTCAAATAACACCATTTAGTGAAATTCGGAAGCTTTTGGCAGAAGATAGTATGATTCTAACAATAATAAGGAAAAAAACCTATGAAATGTTGGGTAGAATCTATAGTTTATGACTCATTATTTAGATATAAAACCTACCTTTGCACCTCACTTTATAAAATATAATTATTGGTAACATTTGAAGAGTTAGGTCTATCGGACCCAATTTTGAAAGTACTTTCAGAACTTGGCTTCGAGAAACCGACCGAAATTCAGGAACGGTCGATCCCAAAACTGATGTCGGGAGATGTTGATATGATTGGTTTAGCGCAGACAGGAACCGGCAAAACAGCCGCTTTTGGACTGCCACTTTTAGACAGAATTGACCCAAAGGAGAAATTTACGCAAGGATTAATCCTTGCACCTACTAGAGAGCTTGGTAAGCAGATTGCAGAGCAACTAGCAATATTTAGTAAATACTTAGATCGGGTTAATGTATTAGCAGTGTATGGTGGAGCACCTATTCACTTGCAAATAAGAGACTTACGTCGAACCCAACATGTCATAATAGCTACCCCAGGTAGATTAATAGATTTGATTAAGCGGAAAGCGGTACACTTAGACCAGCTTAAATTTTTAATTCTTGATGAGGCAGATGAAATGCTCAATATGGGATTCAAAGATGAGTTGGATAAAATTCTAAGCTATACGCCAGAAGATAAGATGACTTGGTTGTTTTCCGCAACGATGGCAGGATCCATCAAGAAGATTGTCCGTAAGTATATGGATAATCCTGTTGAAGTGAAGGTAAATGCTAGAAATGAAGTCAACGCTGATATTGAACATCAGTTTACTACTGTAAGACAAAGAGATAAGGCGGAAGCCTTGACTAGATTCTTAGATATACATTCTAATACCCGCGCGGTTGTATTTTGTAGAACTAAGCGAGACACTCAAAACTTAGCAGAAGTTTTGGTTAGAAAAAATTATAAAGCAGATGCATTACATGGTGACTTGTCTCAGTTTCAACGAGATAGAGTCATGAAGCGATTTAAAGCAAATGACATCAATGTCTTGATTGCAACAGACGTTGCTGCTAGAGGTATTGATGTTAGTGACTTAAGCCATGTTTTTCATTATGACTTACCAGACGATAATGCCTATTATACACACAGAAGTGGTAGAACAGGTAGAGCAGGTAAGAAAGGAATTTCAATTTCTTTTTTAAATGTCAGTGAAACCTACAGAATCAAACGCCTAGAACGAGAATTAGGTATTCGTTTCAGTAAAATTTCTATTCCTAGCACGGCTGATATTGCAGAGAGTCGTTTGGAAGGTTGGTGTATTGATACGTTACAGCAAAAAACAAACGGTCGAGTAGATGAAGAGCTTCTCGAAAAAATAAGCCTAATATTCGGCAATCTTAGTAAAGAGGAATTGATCGCCAAAGTAGTCGCTTCGGAATTGGAAAAACTAGACCTTGGAGGGAACCGAGATCTAAACGATAATTCCCCTCCTAGAAGAGGAAGTGACCGCCGACATGGTGGTAGAAGAGATTATAGAGGAGGAGGCCGTCGTTTTTCTAGAGGAGGCGGACGTGATTCGAGAGGTGGACGAGATTATAGAGGTCGTGATTCGAGAGGTGGACGAGATTCCCGAGACTCTAGAGGAGATTCTAGAGATGGTGGAAGACGATCAAGAAGCTATAATCGAGATAGGTATTAACTGAATTTTCTTTTGTAAGTAGTCTGACAAAAGTATTTTAACAACTAGAACAGAGAGCAGAGACCGTTTC
>CAYOBX010000409.1:0-5807 GCA_964402245.1 uncultured Saprospiraceae bacterium
CAAGTTTGTAACTTGATTTTTTAGGCAATATTCTTTTTATAAGAAAACCCTTAAAGGACAAGTTAGAGTGGGTAGTTATTTCTGGCTTGTACCACTAGGAGTCAGTTATGAAAGAGGAAAGTTTTCTGAATATTTGGTGGTGACGCTATTACGTGGTAGCTTCCCGCTACCCCGTAATTTAATTTTTTGAAAAACAAGTAGTAATGGGAAATCGCCTCGAAGCAAGCACCTCTTAAAATGAGGTTATTTCTTAATGGATTAAACTATGGCTATATGCGACTCTAATCAAACCAGCTGTATTACTTACATTCAGCTTTCTCATAATATTTTTTCTATGAACACTAACTGTTTGATCACTGATAAAAAGCTCTTTGGCAATTTCTTTATTACTTAATGCTTGACCTATTAACTGCAAAATTTCTAATTCTCGCTTGGTTAATTTATATTTTCTAACAAACTTATCATCAAACTTATTAGCCTTATTATTTACTATAATTTTATTATTTGAAAAAGAAATTCCTTTTCCCATATATACTTTATCCAACATCACATCTTTGATTGCTTTAATCACTTCTTCCTTTCCATATTGCTTTAAGATATAAGCATCCATCCCAGCTTTTAATACCGTCTTGATAATCTTTATATCATCATACATGGTCAATGCAATCACTTTTAAAGAACTATTCCATGCTTTGATTTGAGTAAAAGCTTCTAAACCATCAATGCCAGGCATATTCAAATCTAGTAAAACAACATGAGGTTGTGCAGATTTTAATATTCTTATTAATTCTCGGCCAGAAGATGCTTGAGCTACTACCTCAAGGTCTAATTCTTTTTCTTCTTCTAGTATTTTTTTCAGACCTTGTTGAAATAATAAATGATCGTCAGCTATGACAATGCGTATGCTATTCATGGGATATCAAGTTGTGAATTATGGGATTTGGCATAAGGTATAAAGTTTTTTTGTAAAACTAATAATTTATGTGATCTTCTTCTTTTCTTAACTAATTGATTATTAGTGTAATATAAAAAATAAAAAGGATCTTGCTGCTTACATTTATGGTAAAATAAGACAATGATCGTTCCAAGTAATTTTGATATTAGCAATACCCTATAAAGATTATACAACTTACAAAAAAAAGGTGCGACAGTATTAGATAAAGTTAGATCTTGTATTAAATTAGCATTTATGAAGATACTATCTACCTCACAAATAAAAGATTGGGATGCCCACACCATACAAGAAGAATCTATCACTTCTATTCAACTAATGGAGCGAGCTGCTTCTGCTTTTACTAAGTGGTTTTTGGAGCATTTTCCTGATACCGAAAAGGCAACTATCAAAATATTTTGTGGTACTGGCAATAATGGAGGAGATGGATTAGCTGTCGCAAGATTGTTGCATCATAAATTTTATAATGTAGAATTATTCTGCTGTCAAATTTCCTCCAAAACATCGACAGATTTCAATAAAAATTTTAAACGATTACCTAGAAGAAATGCTATTCCTACTTTTTCAATTGATATAAATTCTCCTTTTCCAGAATTAACTGATCAAGATATTCTAATAGATGCCTTATTTGGTTCTGGCTTAAATCGAGAGATTGCTGGTTATTGGGCTTCATTAATTGCACACATTAATAAGAATGAGGCAACTAAAGTAGCCCTAGATATTCCTTCTGGTTTATATGCAGATCGGCCTACTACTGGTCCTGTTGTAATCGCTGATGCTACTTTAAGTTTTCAATTACCTAAATTAGCCTTCTTCTTTTCTGAAAATGCAGATAAATTAGGCGTTTGCCATATCCAACCTATTGGATTGAGTACTAGCTTTTTACATAAAGCAAATACGCCTTTCCATTTCATTGAATCCAAATTAATCGCTCCTATATATAAATCTCGGAAAAAATTTGACCACAAAGGTACTTTTGGACATGCATTGCTAATAGGAGGGAGTTACGGAAAAATTGGAGCTATCCACCTCGCAGCAAAAGCTTGTTTAAGAAGTGGCGTAGGTTTAGTAACCGTTCATGCCCCTCAATGCGCTTATAATATATTACAAATCGGAGTTCCTGAAGCTATGGTAAGTATGGATAATCATCAATATTACTATTCCAACAATCCTCCACTAGATCGATATAAGGCCATAGCTATTGGCTGTGGGCTAGATCAGCAAGCAGTGTCTCAATCTGCCTTTCATGAATTACTTCAAAAGAGTACCATTCCATTAATAATAGACGCTGATGCTTTAAATATTTTATCCAAACATACTGAATGGATGACCCAATTACCTATAAATAGCGTCTTAACGCCGCATCCTAAAGAATTTGAACGGCTATTTGGTAAAAGTAACAATGATTTTGAGCGCAATCAAATACAGCGAGAGCAAGCCATTAAACTAAAGGCGTTTATTGTTTTAAAAGGAGCTCATACCTGTATAGCATGTCCTGATGGTACTTGTTATTTTAATACAACGGGTAATCCTGGCATGGGAACGGCGGGTAGTGGGGATGTATTAACAGGTATCATCACAGCACTATTTGCTCAAGGGTATACGCCTAAAAATGCTGCTATATTTGGGGTGTACCTTCATGGTTTAGCTGGCGACCTAGCGGCAAAAGAAATAGGACAAGAGTCTATGATAGCTAGCGATATCTCCCTGTTTTTAGGTAAGGGGTTCCAATCTTTAAAATGAATGCTTCATTACATACTTGTACTACAATAAAAAGTTCTGCTACCGTACACTTTTTAAATGAGAAGAGAGAAGAGAGAAGAGAGAAGAGAGACAAATTTCGTTGGGAATCGACGAATTTTTCGTTATTTTTAAACGAATACTGTCTCTATTCTTTCATCTCTGTTCTAAAAATGTACGGTAGCAAAATAAAAATTATATTTCTTTAACCTACAATACTTTCAATCTTTCATTTAATTAAGTATATTTGTATACCTACTTATAACCTATCTTAAATATTGAGCTTATCTGCTCAATTCATACCCATCACTTATATTATTACATAATCTGCATCCTCCCTCCCCCATTAGTTCGCATGTATAAAGCATGCTTTGTTAATCAATATTCTCAAACAAAAACAATGAACAAACGACTAAAAACAATCACTATTCCTATATTAGTATGTCTGTTATTTGGTACTACCTTTGCTCAGCCTGATCTTAGTATAGATAGAGATCGACTGATTAGAGACATTCGAACTGACCTTTTAGATAATAGTAATGATTGTTATATTAATGAGGGATGCATTACAGGGTTTGGTGCTAGGCAGTTGATCAAATTTACTACACATATTAGAAATGTTGGTAATCAAGATTTTGTGGTAGGGCCTCCTCCTAGTTCTCCAAGCTTAGAAAACGAAATTTGGGAATGGGATGAATGCCATGGACACTGGCATTATGAAAGCTATGCTCGGTATTTACTATATGATCAGAATGGTAATCAAACGCCTGCAGGATTTAAGAATGGCTTTTGTTTGATGGATTCCGAGTGTAGCAATGGTGGTTCTTTCACCTATAATTGTAGTTACCAAGGTATTTCTGCTGGATGTGGAGATATTTACTCTTGGTCATTACCTTGCCAATGGATTGATGTAACAGATATTCCGAGTGGTGTCTATCGTTTAGTCAATCAAGTAAACTGGCTTCGCTCCTCTGATCTTTTCAATAATTCAGAAGTCAATTATTCTAATAATGAAGCTAGTATCTGCATACAAATAAGCAGGAGTCCAAATGGACAACATCTTGTCAATGTTTTATCGGATAGTAATTGTGATTGTACCGATAATGATTCAGATGGGATCTGTGCTACAGAAGACTGTAATGATAATAATCCCAACCTTCCAGCTACTCCTGGTACTAACTGTAACGATAATAATAGCAGTACGGGAAATGATGTAATTCTAACGGATGGTTGTACTTGCCAAGGCACTCTCATCAATTGTCCAGATGTAGATGGTGACGGAATCTGTGCAAATGAAGACTGTAATGATAACAATCCTAATCTTCCAGCTACTCCTGGTGCGAGTTGCAACGATAATAATCCTATTACCTCCAATGATGTAATTTTGGCAGATGGCTGTACATGCCAAGGCACCTCTGACAATGGAGAAACTACTATCTCCTGTGGTCCACTAACGATCACTTATGGCGGAGGACAGATTGATATGGTCGGAAACAGTAATTATAAATTTAAAATTCATGATCTAAATAATGATTGGAATGAGGTGTTTAGCTGTGCCACAAATTGTGGCGGCTCACAATCTGTTGCTTTACCAAACGGGTTCTACAAAATAAAAATTTATAATTTCGATTGGTCTGTTTTGGAGTGTGATACAGATATAATGCTTACAAATAGTACAGAGACTTGTCCAGATTCGGATGGGGATGGCGTCTGTGCCGCAGCTGATTGTAACGATAATAATCCTAGTATCCCAACTACTCCTGGTACTCCTTGTAGTGATAATAATAGTAATACTATCAATGATGTAATCCTTGCGGACGGTTGTACTTGTCAAGGCACTACAAATGGAGGCGACAGTAATGGAACCACTATTAACTGTGGAGAGATTACCATTATATATGGCAATGGTCAAATATCAATGACTGGTACTAATGATAGTATCTATCGTTTTAAAATACATGATTTGAATAACGGATGGTTAGAGGTCTTAAATTGTGCTACTGACGACTGCGGTTCAACTCAAACTACAAGCCTTCCAACTGGTAATTATAAAATTAAAATATACAATTCTAGCTGGGTGATTCTTTGTGACCAAGATATTAATTTATCTGGGGGAGGTGCTTGTACAGATGCAGATGGCGACGGGGTATGTGCTGCTGCTGATTGTGATGATAATAATATCAATCTTCCTGCTACCCCTGGTACAGGTTGTAATGATAATGATAGCAATACCACCAATGATGTAATCCTTGCAGATGGTTGTACTTGTCAAGGAACAAACTCTAATTGTGTTGATTCCGATGATGATGGTGTATGTGATAGTGATGATTGTGCGATCACTAACCCTAACCTTCCTGCTACACCAGGATCAAGTTGTAATGATAATAATAGCAACACTTCTAATGATGTAATCCTTTCAGATGGCTGTACTTGTCAAGGAACTACAGGAGGAGGTAGTACTGGCACTTGTAGCGATATAAATATTACTGCCTCGGCTACTGCTCTTGATATTACTGGATTAACAGCTCCTATCGAGATAATAAAAATTTACCGCATCAACAATAACAATGGATGGCAATTAGTATTTGATTGTGCTGCAAATTGTGGCACACAACAAGCAATCACTAACTTGACTCCTGGGAATTATGTGGTAGAAGCACAGTTTTTTACAGCCTCTTGGAGTTCTATCTGTTCCGTGCAAGAAACATTAGCTGTTTCTTCTATTGATGCAGACAATAGCAATGTTCCTTCTTTTCTTATAGGAAATAATAATACAGCTAATCAGCATCAAAAACCTATCAAGTTTGATCTCTATCCAAATCCTGCTCAGGAGAAAATTTGGGTGAATTTATCTAATTGGGAAGGCCAGATACTAGAATTAAAAATTGTCAATCATTTAGCTCAAGTAGTAGTGCAATATTCTATCAATCATCAGGAAGGAATAGTGCATCCAATTGAGGTACCCAATTTAGGTAATGGATTACATTTTGTGCAGATTAGTAATGGTACTCAAACACTAACTAAGAAATTATTTATTTCTAAATAATTAGTTTATAAGGAGATGTAGAAATAAATTTACAAATTTAGAGTAGCTTATTTTGTTCTTAGTTTTTTT
>CAYOBX010000410.1:0-3319 GCA_964402245.1 uncultured Saprospiraceae bacterium
ATCTTCTAAATGTAGTTATGAAAACAGAGAATTTAAGTTAATTGTTTTTATCTATATTTTTTCTGTAATTTAGTGTTTAGGAACGGGCAGGCTTTTTGTCTAGCGTTTTTGGTTCTTTTCTTTTTCCTAAGCTCTTTATGCCTCTTGGCATAAGCTTACGCAGAATGCAAAAAGGACAATACTTTTTACAAGGAAATATTTTTGAATAATATTCAATAAACATGAAAAAAAATTACTTACTCTTCTTTATCCTTTTCTTAGGCAGTACGCTATTAACCTATGGACAACGACGAAGACCAGCCATTGATAGTACCTTAAAGATGGACTTCGAAATCTACGATCCACCTTCTACTTTGGTGGTTCCAGAAAATCGAGTATCTAGTGCTAAATTTCCTTTTATAGACGTACATAGCCATCACTGGCGCATGAATGACACCAATTATTTGCATAAGATAATGGGGCAGATGGATACCATGAATATGCAAATAGTAGTCAACCTAAGTGGACGAGGAGGGAAGCGATTAAAAGCAATGATGGATATAGTAAATGCATCCCCTTATGCAAATCGTTTTGTTGTATTTACCAATATCGAACTGAGAAGTATTGATGATCCAGATTGGACAGAGAGTACGGTGAAGCAAATAGAATACGATTATAAAAATGGAGCAAGAGGCTTGAAAATATATAAAAGCCAAGGAATGTCCAATTTAGATTCTATGGAAAATAGAATTAGAATTGATGATCCAAGGATTGATCCTATTTGGGCAAAATGTGGAGAATTAGGGATTCCTGTATTAATTCATTCTGCCGATCCTGCTTCCTTCTGGAAGCCATTAGACGAAAATAATGAACGTTGGTTGGAATTGAAACTACGACCAGGTAGAAAACGAGATCCTGCAAATTTTACTTTTGAGCAGATTATAGCTGAACAACATCATATTTTTAAAAAACATCCAAATACGACTTTCATTGCAGCACATATGGGTTGGTACCCGAATGATTTAAAACGACTATCAGGATATTTAGAGGAAATGCCTAATGTATATGTGGAAATAGGAGCCGTCATTGCGGAATTGGGGCGACAGCCCAAAATGGCGAATTGGTTTTTTGAAAAATACCAAGATCGAGTATTGTTCGGAAAAGATTCTTTTAAACCAGAAGAATACCCAACTTATTTTAGAGTATTAGAATCTGGGGATGAGTATTTTCCTTATTATAAAAAGTATCATGCTTTTTGGAAGATGTATGGCCTAGCATTGCCAGATAATATTTTGAGAAAGTTGTATTATAAAAATGCTTTGAAAGTAATTCCAGGATTAGATGCATCTTTGTTTCCTGAATAAAACACACTAAATGACACCATCCGATATTTCAAATTTAATAAGAAAAAGGCGATCTATTTTTCCGAAGACCTATATAGATAAACCTATTGCAAAAGAAATACTAGAAGAGATTTTAGAAAATGCCAATTGGGCACCTACCCATAAAATGACAGAACCTTGGCGGTTTAAAGTGCTAACAGGCGGGGCTTTAGCACGTTTAAGAGACTGGCAAGTTGATTGGTATTTGACGAATGTTCCTGAAGAGAAATTCTCAGATAAAAAATTCAAAAAACTACAAACTAAACCTTTGAAAGCGGCCGCAATAATTGCTATTTGTATGCAGCGGGATGCTAAGGAATCTTTACCAGAGTGGGAAGAAATTGCTGCGGTTTCCTGTGCGGTACAAAATATGTGGTTAACAACCACTAGCTATGGAATAGGAGCGTATTGGAGTTCGCCTGGATTTATTAAAGATATAGGTGGATTCTTGAATTTGTCAGAAGGGGAGCGTTGTTTAGGTTTTTTTTATATGGGGTATCATGAGTTGCCTGATTTGCCCGGGAAGAGAGCAGCGATTGAAGATAAAGTGGAGTGGGTGGCAGAGTAGAGACGTAGCATGCATGCTACGTCTATATCTCTAAATATTTTATATTGGTAGCAGAGACGTAGCATGCTACGTCTCTACTACGATTCCTTAGAAGCAATTTCAATAAACTCGCCATCAGATAAATTTCTAGCGCCTTTTGTAATTAAAGTTTCTGAGCCAGTAAGTCCATTCGTAATAACTACTTCTCCTTCATAATTCTCACCAATTTCAATATAAATCTTTTTAGCTATTGGACCATCTTCTCCAGTAGCAACCGTATATACATATTGCTTTCCACTCACTTCTTGTTGTACTAAATCTATCGGAATAACTACACTATTAGTAGTAGAAAAATCATTAATAAGCATGAGCGATAATAAATTTGGTTTTAGTATCCCTTGTTTATTAGGCAACTCTACCTCTACTTCAAATGTACGATTTGCAGGATTAATCGTTCGTCCTAATTGGCTAACACGAGCAGTAGTTGTTTGATCTAATGCTGGAAACTTGATTGTTACTTTTTCGCCTTTTTTTATTTTTCCCAAATAACTTTCAGGTACATTAGCAACGACCTTTACTTTGCGGGTATTAATGATTTGCACAATTGGCATACCGGGACCTGCTAAATCTCCAAGCTTCAAAAATTCTTGATCTATTACACCAGAAATAGGCGCATAGACATTCGCTTTTCTTTTTTGAAAGTGCATGGTCTCCATTGTTTTTTCTATACGCTCCTTATTATTTTTAGCTTGTAGATACTGAACTTCTGAGCCAATATTTTGCTTCCATAATCTAGATTGCCGCTCATATAATTCCACTGCTAATTCTAAACTTTTACTTAACTCTGCCTCCTGCTTATCTATCTGCTCTAAATCTACTTTTGCTAAGAGTTGTCCTTTCTTTACATATTGTCCTTCCTTCACTTGATATAAGATAATTCGACCACCTACCTCACTGGTGACCATTACGACATCATCTGATTCTACAACACTTTGTACTTCTACAAAACGCTTAAAATCTTTTAAGTCGATAGTAGCAGTCGCAACTAATTTTTTAACTTTTTCAGAAGGAGGAGCTAGTTCATTTATTTCAGTTTCTAACTTATCAATTGTTCTAGATAATTCTCTGAATTCTGATTTCTTTTCTTTAAGAAAAGCACGTTTACCTTTTAAATCAGATGGGATTATATCTACTTGTTGGGTAGCGTTTGGTTGGCATGCCCCTAATAATAAAAGTAGAAAAACAGGAAGTATATATTTCATTTGTTGTTTTAAATTTATAATGCTTGTTGTAAATTTGCAATGAACAATTTACTAGCTGTTAGCTAAGGTGTGTTTGTACCATGTTTGGTATTCATCATTCATCATTTTGCATTCATCATTTTATTTATCCCCGAGAGCTTTTACTAAAT
>CAYOBX010000410.1:3329-5802 GCA_964402245.1 uncultured Saprospiraceae bacterium
ATACTTGTTGTAAATTTGCAATGAACCAATTTACTAGCTGTTAGCTAAGGTGTGTTTGTACCATATTTAGTATTCATCATTCATCATTCATCATCATTCATCATTCATCATTTTATTTATCCCCGAGAGCTTTTACTAAATTCATTCTAGCTACTAAAATATCATACAAGGTTTGTGTATAATTTCGTTGTGTGGCGAAAAGGTCTCTTTCTGATTGGCTAAGTTCTAAACTTGTTCCAACTCCTTCTTTATATTTGATTTGAGTGGTTTTATATATTTTCTCAGCTAAGGCCAGATTTTTCTTTTGATTCTCTAGTCTTTCTAATGCCCCTGTATATTGTGCTCTAGCATTGATGACTTCAGAGTCAATTAATTGCGCTAGTTGATCTCTTTTAATTTTTGCAATTTCGTAGGCAACTTCTTGTCGCTCAATTTTAGCACTTTTACCTAAACCATCAAGAATGGGAATTCTTAAAGATAGACCGATTACAAAAGTAGGTGCCCAAAAACTGTTAGGATCATTGAATAATCTACCTCCTTGGAAAGTTTGATTGTAGCCTGCAATTAAAGATAAAGAAGGCCAGTATAAATTTTTATTATATGCGGTGTTTAGTTCAGCTAATTGCAAGCCAGCTTCTGCAACTTTATAGCTGGGTCTATTAAGATAAGCGATTTTAGCGGTCAAATGATTGTCAGAAACAGGTGTTAGTAATTGCTCAATATTATCGGTTGCAATTAAATCTTTATCAGATGGAAATCCTATAGCTAATTTCAAATGATTCAATACTAGGTCTTCTTGTCGCACTAGATTATCTCGTTCCGTGTTGAGATTAGCCAAGGTTAATGCTAGCCGATCTACATCTAATTGCTCGATAAATCCAGCTTCATAAGTTTCTTTCGTTCCATAATATAAAGCCTGAATATTCTTAACGTTTTTTTCTAATAGCACTTTATTTTCTTTAATAATAAGTGCTGGTAGATAAGCCTCCATCACTTGATTGCGGACTTGTTCTTTGGTAGCATCTAATTCTTCTTGCGAATAATTTCTATAGATTTTTGCAGCTTTTAATGCTGTGAAAAAACTGCCATCAAAAATCATGGTTCGAAGATTCAAACCTGCCGAAAGATTATTCTTTTGTAAAAAAGAAATTTGAGGGGAAAAATCATCAGGTAGACTGCCCCCATTACCCAACCTAATAATTTCCTCAAAAGCAGAGGGTAAGGTGGAAATAGGCACTTGGAGATAACGGTTATAATCTATCTGGGCACTAATTTGTGGTAAACCAGTGGAACGCCGCTCAAGAATTTGAGCATCTGCATCTGCGATATTTAGTTGAGCTTCTTTAATTGCTAAGTTGTGCTCATAAGCATAATCTATAGCTTCTTGAAGGCTCAGTTTAGTTTGTGTATATCCCACTATAATATGAGTGAGGAACAAAAACAGTGGTAATGATTTCTTAAATAAACACATTAATAATATTTCAGTCGGTAAACTATATTCGTTCATTGACACTCTTTCACGGGATTTGTCAAAGAACCACTATATTAAAATGATGGTATGATCGCTTTGATTATCAACCTTATATAACAAATCTATTTTTTAAGATATGTATTATATAGAATTAGCCCTTTTTCTGTAGTGATGCCTTGTAAATGATATTTTATAAACTCTGTAAATAGTACTTCTTTTTTATAGTTTTTTTGAGAAAATATATTTTCGTTAACGACAGACAAGGCACCTAGTACATATATTTTAGCAATGATATCAGCATTGATATCTGATCTGTATACCCCTTGATTTATCCCTCTCACGATATTGGACTTTATAAAATCATAGGTATGATCGCTTTCTAGTTGTTCTATTAATACCCACAGATGTTGATAATACTTTTTCAAGTCATAAATAACAGTCGGTGATAATTTTTTTAATTCTTGAATATTATGTCGACCAACAAGAATCATTTCTTCTACTGCATCCTTTGAGTCCGCTCTACTTTTTTTCATAAAAGCTTTTTCATCGCTAATATGTAAGTCTATGATTTGCTCTATTAAATCCCCTTTGTTTTCTACAAATTGATAGAGTGTTTTTTTTGACATGCCTAGTTGACTAGCCAAATCATCCATAGTGACACTTTTAAGCCCATAACGTAGAAATAGTTCTTCTGATTTTTTTAAAATTTTTTCTTTAGACCCCATGAGTTTTATATGTACTGCAAAAGTATAGCAATAAAACTTTGGAAACTATGATTAGTTTAAAAGTTTCCAAAGTTTTTTCAGTTTTTACATAAAAAAAGCTAAGTATAATCACACTTAGCTTTTTTATAGGGTTCTTTGACATTTTTTGCAAAAACGTAGCTCAAGCTTCCAGCTTGAGTAGCACTCTCAAGTTGGAAGCTTGAGCTACGGGTACATTTTATGCAAATAAATTTGGCGGTTACGAGTAGGTTTTCAAAATCACTTTTTTATCCCGTTT
>CAYOBX010000411.1:0-5789 GCA_964402245.1 uncultured Saprospiraceae bacterium
GAATCCGAATTGTTAGATAATAGTGTGATTTATAAGAAGGTAGATAGTTTTCATTAGTATTGTTATACTAATTTTATCAAAGGAATAACAAATTTATTCAAAAAAAAGGGGAAGGGGGTGGGGGTTGAAAAAGGGAGTGGGTATTTGGTTTTTTGTAGTTATTTATTAGAACTAAGTTTGAATTTTGAGTTATATTTCTTATTATTTTTTTCACTTGTAACCGCAAATTTTAATTGGCAAGTTTTATAAAAAACTATTGAATCAGCCAATTGAAATTGGCGATTACGTAAAAATCAGCTTCAGAGTTATTGTATGAAAAAGTCCTTATAATCGGTATTAACAAGTAGGTAGTTGTAGATGGATTGGATAACTAAATAAGAGGGGGACGGTTATTGGGAATAGAACCACAATATATATCGTTTTTTTTAAGTGCACAACTACTAGAACTAGTAGGTTTTTGGGTAGATGAGGTGGGAGCTACTAAAAATATTTCTCAAAACTAACGACAACATAATTGAACACAGAGATGCTGAGATGCAGGGCTATATGCGTTCTCTGCATCTTTGCGTCTCAGCGTTCAATACCTTACTTATATCGAATAAACGGATAAACACTCCCTTTCCGAAATGTTTTTTTCCCATCAGGTAATTGCAAAAAGGCATCTGCATGAGATAAATTCGCTAAGTCACCAGAACCATTTCCTGTGATTGGTTGCGCCCAAATTCTACCTTTCTCATCATAAGAAATTTTCACTTGTAGAAAGTAGGTTAAGTCAGGTTTGAATAAATAACTTTCAGTTAATTTAGCAAATGGCAGTTGCTGTTCCGGTAAACCCATACTAGCTCGCAACCAAGGTAAGATGTAGCGATGCGTACACATAAAAGAAGAAACAGGATTTCCAGGTAGCGCAAAGACCACTGTCTTTTTAGCATTCGTTGCTTTCCCAAACCAGAAAGGTTTGCCTGGCCGTTGTTTTACTTTGTGAAATAATTTTTGAACGCCTAATTCCTCTAGAGCGGTAGGTAGAAAATCAAATTTTCCTTTGGATACGCCACCACTTAAGATGATGACATCATATTGATCCATCAACTCTTCTAATTCTTCTTTTATCTGTTCCAAATTATCTGCTAAATGCTTTACATCCGCCTCAATATATTGCTGAGCTAAGATACTTTGTATTTGATGGACATTAGATCGTCGTATTTGATGTGGTAATGGGCTCTCTCCTATTTCTACTAATTCATCCCCTGTTGATAAAATAATAGCTTTTGGCCGCATAGCTACATCAATATGCGTCTTGCCTATGGTCGCAGCAATCCCTATTTCCGCAGGCGTTATCAAAGTATTTTTAGCAATTATCAATTCTCCTTTTTGACGATCTTCTGCTTGTTTGTGGATATTTTTGCCTCTCAATATTTTTTCATCCAATATATTGGCCTGTCCATCATGTATATCTACATCCTCATAGCGGATAACGGTATCGGTATCAATAGGCAGCATCGCTCCTGTCATGACTTCTACACAACGGCTCGGGTCTACTAAGCTTAATTGGGGAGCTCCTGCGGCAGCTACGCCTTCTATTTTAAACCCTCTTTGTCCTTTTGCAAAACTATCATATTGAATAGCTATTCCATCCATCGTTACTCTGTTAAAGGGAGGGAAATCTCTATCCGTATATAAGTCTTCTTTCAGGACTCTACCTAAAGTATTTGCTAAAGCAACTTTTTCATTCGGATAATTGCCCTTATTTTGTAGGACAATTTGTAATGCTTCTTGAAAAGAAATCATATTCAAATAAATGATGAATGGTAAATGGTAAATGGTAAATGGTAAATGATGAATGATGAATCACTTGATGCTGACACACATCCCAGCCCCAACGGGGCGACATCCTGCAGCCCATGACGCAGTCATGGGGATCTGTGACCCCATGACCCCATGAATCAATAAATCCATGAATCAAAAACACAAACATGTTCGGCAAAAAAATAAAACAGCAATTTCCCATATTCCAACAACATCCAAAATTAATATATTTGGATAATGCAGCCACCACGCAAAAACCAAGCATGGTTATAGATGGGATAACCAATTTTTACCAAAAGGAAAATGCTAATATTCATCGGGGCATCTATGATTTAGCTGCCCAAACTAGTGCAAAGTATGAAAAAGTACGGACAAAAGTGGCTGATTTCATAGGAGCGACCTCTTCTAAAAGTATTGTTTATACTAGTGGAACTACGGCATCTATCAATTTGGTAGCGACTAGTTTTCTGGCCCCTCGCTTGTCTAATGGCGATGAGGTCTTAATTTCTATGATGGAACACCATGCTAATCTAATTCCTTGGCAAATGGCCTGTAAGAAGATGGGAGCGACCTTACGAGTAATTCCAATACATAGAGATGGTAGTTTGGATATGGATGCTTATCAGACAGCACTGAGTCCTCTTACTAAAATGGTAGCGATTACGCATATTTCCAATGCTTTAGGCACCATTAATCCAATAGCAAAAATGATAGAACTAGCTCATCAACAAGATATACCTGTTTTGATAGATGGAGCTCAAAGTACTGCCCATTATCCTATTAATGTAAGTGCCTTAGATGCTGATTTCTTCGCCTTTTCAGGGCATAAGATATTTGGACCAACAGGTATTGGGGTGCTATATGGAAAACAGGAGTTATTAGAGACTATGGCCCCTTATCAATATGGGGGCGATATGATTCGAAGTGTCAATTTTGACGCAACTACTTTTGCGCCAAGTCCGCAACGATTTGAAGCAGGCACTACGAATATTGCAGGCGTAATTGGCTTAGGCTATGCGATTGATTTTTTAAATCAATTAGATAAAAAAGCTATAGGTGCTTATCTAAAGTCTTTAGGTAAGTATGCCCAGCAACAACTCTCCGCTATTGATGGCTTAACGATTATTGGGACAGCATCTGCAAAAACAGGAATTATTTCTTTTACCATAAAAGAGATACATCCACATGATATTGCTTCTTTTTTAGGCGCCAATAACATTGCCATCCGAGCAGGGCATCATTGCACCCAACCTTTAATGAAACATTTGGAATTGCCTGCCACGTCTAGAGCTTCCCTTAGTATATACAATACCCAAGAAGATATTGATTTTTTAGTAGCTGCAATTAAAGAAACTATTGATTTTTTCGTAATTTCGTAGAGACGTAACATACTACGTCTTTATAAAAATCTAACACAGCTATGAAAAAACAATGTCTAGAATGCGACGAGCCTTTCGTCGGAAGAGCAGATAAGAAATTCTGTTCTGCTAGTTGTAGGAGTTCCTATAACAATCGTTTAAATAGTGATTCCACTAGTTTTATCCGTAACATCAATAATATTCTTCGGAAGAATCGACGAATTTTATTTGATCTAAATCCTTCGGGTAAAACCAAAGTTCATCAAGATCAATTATTGGAACAGGGTTTTAAGTTTAGTTATTTTACGAATACTTACCATACCAAAACAGGGAATACTTATTACTTCTGTTATGACCAAGGGTATCTACGGTTAACTAGTGGTTTTTGTACACTAGTAGTTCGGCAGAGTTATGTGCTGTAACACGGAATTCATTCCGTACATCCGTAACACGGAATTTATTCCGTACATCCGTAACACGGAATTCATTCCGTACATCCGTACTTACACAGAATGAATTCTGTGGGACAGATTACGGAATAAATTCCGTGTTACTGGAAGTCTGTATTACACAAACTCATCTAGATGTTTACCATCCAAACGTTTAACCGTTTCTACTGTAGCAGCGATCGTACCCAGTGGGGGAGCTATTAAAAAGCCAATACCAATAGCTAGCAAACCCATAAATACGACTCCATTGCCTAATGCCAACATCCGATTAGCTCGGACAAAATGGATACTATCTCGAACATTCAAGTGTCGTTCTAAGGTATAATCTATATTCCCAAATCCAGCATAAAAAGCTTGTACTAGAAAAATACCTATTGCAGCAAATGGACTAAAAAATGGCAATAATCCCAAAATTACCAGCAGCAACATATAAAACAATTCCCGCACAATGTTCCGCATCGCAATGCGCAAACCTCTAAATATATCACTAATCATTTGAGGTATAGAAAAGCGAATGCTATGCTCTTTACCTAATAAGTGATTCTCTATTTTTTCGGATAATGGACTCATAAAAGGCGCACTTAAAATTAACACGACATGCTTATATACGATTAAGCCCGATCCTGCCATTAGCACCCCACCAAAAGCAGTTGCTACACCATCTACAATAGATCGGCCTGTTTCCCAAGGATAAAATGCCGTCAAGAAATCGCCTATATTATCTGAAAAGCCCCATATAGAGAAACCAACAGCCCCACCTATCAATAAGCTAATCAAACCAGGAATAATTAAATATCCCCATAATCCTAGTTTAGAAATAAGTTGAAATGCACGAGCGTAGGCACTTAAGCCATTCAAAAAATGTTTTATCATATTTTATCTTAAATAATTTGATAAGGCGGGTAGCTCCGCTACCCACTGAAATAGTGGGCTTGGCGGCTCCGCCGCCAAGTCTTCTAAATGATTCTTTGAAAAAACATGTATTTTTTATTAATAAATAATTACTAAAATACATAAACTCTACTTTCTCTCCCATCTCACTTCTACCTTTTCCCACTTCACTTCAAATCGTTTTAAATAAACTTTTTATCTGCTTTACTTTGTATCATCAAAATGATTGTAAAGATTGCATGAGTTGTTATTAACAATCTGGCAAAGCGACAAAGGTTGCTGTCAAAAAACAAATACTACCAAGGGCCATTCGGAGCAAATTTAATTACTTGCTCCCAAAGAGATATCTTAATAGAATAAATTTATTTTGAAAGAGGATCAAAATTAATTATTCTTAGGAATGGTACATAAATAAATTGACATTTTTGGGTTAGAGCTTTTTGTAGTTGATGAGGCATGAAGAAGTGTAAGCTTCTGAATCGCTAAGCGGATGGGAGGTCTAAACGATGCAGGGCATCGACGAGGCTTTTTTAACGAAATCAAATGCAAAAAGATCAAGACAAAAGTATTAAGATGTTTTTGAACTATTCCTTATAGTAACCTGGCTTTGTCAGATTGTTCTTTTAAAAAAACTGTTTTGAATTTAATATAAAAGGTTAGAAATAGGGGTCAGGAGTCAGGAGTCAGAGCATTCGGCGTAAGCAAAAGCTGCATTACTTTGAATCGAAGCCGAAATAGTTCTCTTTTACGAAATTATTTCTGACACCTGACTCCTGACTGACACCTAGCTAGTTAAAAAATTCGTAGTTAAGTCCATGCCTAACTTTGGAAACAAAGAGGCGAACATATCCAAAAACGTTGTTGTTATTCTAAATTTTTAAAATTGAAAAGGTCGGGATTTTGCTGATAGTGTGTCTCTTTAGTGCAATGCATTTAACTAAAAGAATCCAAGATTACAGTATCCATTAAGTAAATACCTCGGGGGTCATCCCAAGACCGGAATTCTCTTTTAGCAAAACTATGTAAAAAAGTTTCCCAATTACCGATTTTCAAGGGTAACTTCATAGTTACGAAAGTTTTACACTCATTTCCTTTTCAAGAAATGTTACGATCTAATTGTATTCAGAGTAGTCCTCTACTCTGGGTACATTGGATACCTTTCAAGAACTTCAAAAATACATCCAGCTAAAACATAAACAGGTATAATAATATATTCCTGGGCAAAAAAGTAGTCTTTATTGCATCGCAGTCAACTACCAACGGGGTACGCCCCGTTGGCGTTTTT
>CAYOBX010000412.1:0-5784 GCA_964402245.1 uncultured Saprospiraceae bacterium
GACGCTTCCGCGAAAGAAACATGGGAATATTCCGTTATAAAAAAAGGAATCAAGACCTCTGTTTAAGAAAATTATCTTAAATCGATAACTATCCCCATCCAGGTGAGTATACATTCAAAAATCAGCAATCAAAAATCTCCAATCTTCAATCCCTCAAGATGAATGATCAACCCATTGATATCGCCATAAAAAAAGCCATCGTACGATTAGATATCCCCGTCCATTGGGGCGATATGGATGCTGCCTTGCACGTCAATAATACCGTCTATCATAAATGGGTAGAATCGGTACGGATTGCGTTTTTTGAACGCCTCCTGGGTGAAAGTCCAAAGTTTCATACCATAGGCCCTATTCTGGCCTGGCAGGATTGTAAGTTTATTTTTCCCGTCACCTTTCCCGATACTGTGATCACCACTTATGATGTCACCGAATTAGGCCAACAACATCTCATGTGTAAAGCCAAACTCTATAGCAAACAACATCAACGTATTGTCGCCATTGCGCATTCCAAACTGGTGCCTTATGATTATAAAGGCCTCCATAAAGTAGATGTCCCGGATTTATGGGCACGGCCTATTTTGGAGTTTTATGGGGAAGAGATTAGGAGTTAGTTTTTTAGGGGTTAGCGATTAGCTTGCAGTTCTTCTTAGAATCCAACCAGTTGTTTTATGAAAATAATCACGATTTAAGATTATTTTCATAATGTTGTCTCTAAGGAGTGGAGTGACGAGAGACCTTATCATACTTACACAATACAATTCTATACTAACTACCTTATAAAGGTGCTCTTTATATGCTACATTTACAATATAAATACATTGGTACATTTATATGCATGTTAGGAAAAATACCTACAGTCGTTTAAGCCATCCCGAGTAACTCGGGATTCCTTCTTGAACTATTTTTCCAAATGGCCACACCGTACGACTGTCAATTCGCTTAAAATCCGTATTTTACATCGCTAACAGATAGGCTATAACACAGCAAATCGGTACTATTCATAACATCGATTATAGCGAATTAGCTTCTAATGGCTTCTGGGATTATTCAAGCAAAGCTTGAAACACTAACTCATCATAGCCTTGTGGCCGTTATGAGCAAGCAGAAATAAAATTTTAACTTTGTGAAAAAATAACGAATAATGAATAAAAAAATAATAATTTCTTTGGTCAGCATTTTGGGAATTTCCTTATTGGCTTATTTCTACTTGTTTCAAAATAAATCTACCAAGTTAGAAGATTCAAATAATATAGTAAGAGTAGGTTATATGCCCATTTATGTGGATATGCCAGTATTTGTAGCGAAAGAAAAAGGTTTTTTCGAGAGAAATAATGTTGAAGTTGAATTTATTAGGTTCGAGAGTAGTCCTGATATGGGAACTGCCATCGTGAATAATAATATAGATGCAGCTTCTTCTATTGCTACAAGTGTAGTATTAACTATAGAATCCCGTGATCCTGACAAGGTTGAAGTTTTTGCCGTTGATGCTCCAAACAAAGAGAATTACTTATCAAGCTTTATCACTCTTAAAGAAAGTGGAATTGAGAGTATTTCTGATTTAAAAGGTAAAAATATTGGTAGTTTTCCAGGTCCAACCGCAGTAAAGTTTGGTCAAAAAGTGCTTAAAACCGTTAATTTAGAATTTGGAGATGACTATTCTTGGGTTGAATTGCCAGTAAATACTCATATTACTGCTCTTAGGAACAAGACTATTGATGCTCTCTTTACTTATGAGCCAACAGCTACTCAGGCAGTTATGGAAAATTCTGCGATTAAAATTGCACCTGGAGCTATTGAAACACATATTCTTGACCCTTGGCAGGCAGGATCCTGGTTAGTGAGTAAAAAATCTCTAAATGAAAAACCAGATCTGATTAAACGGTATGTTAAAGCAATTTATGAAGCAATCGATTATATGAGAGATCAGAACTCTAAAGACCAAAATAAGTATAAGGATGCATTACTACCATACACAAGTGTCAAAATTGACATAGCCAATAATACTCCAGATATTCCTTTCACGAAAATTGGTGAAGTAGATTTAGAGCAGTATCAAAAATATTCTGATATGCACACCGAGATGGGACTGTTATCCAAAAGAATTGACATTAGACAGTTATTTCTAAATTCTGATTTATTGAATGATAACTAATCCAATAATATCAGTTAAAAACTTAGTAAAAAGTTATGACTCAGTAGAAGGAAGTCATACAATTATCAATGATCTGTCTTTAAATATCTATCCTAAGGATAAATTGGGCATCATAGGAACAAATGGTAGTGGAAAAAGTACTCTATTAAAAATTTTAATCGGCGAGATTAACTATAACTCAGGAGCAGTTATGAATACTTTTAAAGGATTTGAGAATGTATCTTATTTGCCTCAAGATTATAGAAATGCTTTAGCACCATGGCTTAACATTAAATCGAATCTCTCTCTACTTTTTGAGAGAAACAACTCATTATTTGGGTTGGGAATTTCCTCCGAATTAAAATTAAGATTTTTAGAATTATGTGATATACTTAAAGTGAAAATTCCTTTAGACAGATTTCCTTACCAATTATCTGGCGGAGAAAAACAAACTTTATTATTGATCAATGCAATCTTATCTAAACCAAAAATAATTTTTGCAGATGAACCATTTAGTGCAATTGACTTTAATAAAAAGGAATTAATCCTAAATTACTACAATGACTGGATAAGCAAAAATAACATTACATCAATTGTAATTTCGCATGATATTAGACAAATAATTGCCTTATCAAATAGAATCATAATTCTAAACAAGAAGAACAATCAAATCAAAAATCAAATTTTATTAGATTCTCTTAAGCACAAGGGAGAAATTACAGAAAACAGTAAAGAGTTTCAGAACCTAATTGATAAGATAAAAAGAGATTTTACATGAAAAAAGGTTTACTAATTTCTCTAGTTTATTTCTTTATTTTTAACCTTTTTTGGTTTGGACTTATAAAATTGGACTTTATAAGTACTTCGGTTATACCTACTCCATTTGAATTTTATTCGTCATTACCAACTTTGATTAATCCTAATGAATTTCTTCCTGATGTTTTATCTACCCTAGCTAGAAGTGTATTGGCATTCATTGTGAGTATTCCATTGGGTATCTTAATAGGTTATTTGATATTTTATCTACCTCTAATACGGCGACAGAACGAATTTCTTCTTGATTTCATAAGATCAATTCCCGCAACAGCTATGATACCTTTATTTATGATAAGTTTTGGAATCGGTGATTTAACTAAAATTGCAATTGGCATTTATAGTTCATCTTTAGTTATATGTGTTGCCACAATTGAAGGGCTTAAAGGTAGAAATGAAACACGTATATTTTTTAATCAAATTACTGGATTGAAACGAATTAAAAGATTTATCTACTTCGATATTCCCGAGTCTTTAGGTCATATTTTTGTAGGTTTAAGAGCTGGCATTTCTTTAGCATTGATACTTGTTGTAGTCAGTGAGATGTTTATTGGATCTAATAATGGTTTGGGTAAAGTAATAAATGATATGAGATTTTCAGATTCTATTCCTAAGCTTTATGCTGCAATGTTCGCAACAGGGGTAATTGGTTATCTTTTAAATTTCGGTTTGCTCAAATTAGAAAAAAGTATATTTCATTGGAAAGGAAAATAGCATGGACTCAACCCAACAAAAAATAGACAGTTTATCTCATTCGACTAAATTAAGTAATAATTTAAGTGCATCAAATGTTCCAAATATATCAAATGATGGCTCAATCCTTTACCTGATTTTTGGCATATCACTTATATTAATCGGTATTCTATTTTATATTCATATATGGCGGAAAAATAAATCTGAACTACCAGATAGTAAAAACTGGATTAAATCTATTCCGTATTTGGTGTCATTTACCCCATCTGGCAATCCATTAAAACCAATGCTCGCTGGTATAACTGCTACACTTGGTATTGGAACGACGATTGGGTACTTCGTAGTATTTATTGTTAACTTTTTAGATTTTAATTTTATATATCATGCCAGAGCAATTGCAATATCTAGTAGCTTTTTTTCTATATGCATAGCTTTGATAACTTTTTGGACACTAAATCAAACTAAGAAAATAGACCATCAACAGGGTCATAAAATTACCGAGTTCAATACATTAATCCAAAAACTAAATCATGAACTCGAAAAAATAATAGTTAGTTTTAGAAATGATTACAAGTATAATTGGCAAGAGTTTCATCGTGTATACTTCATAACCAACCACCCTTTTTTTGGAACTATGTCATATCAAGATGAAAAATTCACGAATGATTTCTTGGCGAATCTAAGAACCTTAAGGGATTTTAAGAGAAGAAAAGATGATAAGAAAAATAAATTTGAATTTCATATTCTTTGCAATGATAACATTGCTATAAGAAGGTACATAGAGGATTATTTTTCGACAATTACTCCCGAAGAAACTCGTAATAAAAAAATAGAAGAAGAGTACATCGAATTTGAAGAAAACATCAAAATTTTTAAAGAATTAAATATTGCTGAGCGATTTCCTAGTATTCCTGACTTTCCGCAGTTTATGATAATTGGAAACACTGTTTTTGAATTTATTATACAAGCTGCGACACCAGTTACACAAATAGTTGAAACACAGGTAATAACAGACAGAAAAAGATGTAAAATATACATCAACACCTTTGAGCTTTTAAGAAATGTTCTAAAAGATGCACCGCAACAGGTAAATCAAAACCCTGTTCCTCAAGACAATACTCCAATTATTGGCACAAATGAAGAAGAATGATACTCCAAAATGCTAGCTCATAACAATAATAGTTATTGCACAACCTCAAGAATTTCAAAAAAGTGAAGGTTTCTCTATTTTGCATTTGATTCATTTTTGGTGTAATTTTACACCAAATTAATTACAATGTCCAGACAAAGTATCTCCTTTACCGAACCTAATGATGAATGGCTCAAAAGTCAGGTCGACAACAAAGAATATTCCAGTAAAAGTGAATTGGTCAACGACTTAATCCGGCAAGCTCGAAAACAGCAAGTACAAATTGATTGGATTAGAACAAAATTGGAAAGAGCAGAACAAAGCGGTTTTACTTCAGATGGTAAAATGGAAATTTTAAGCCAATCTAAGGCATTGCTCCATGGCAACCTATAGATTAAGTACTATTGCTAAGGAGGACTTAATCAGAATTCACCAGCATGGCGTTAAAAAATTCGGAGTCGCTCAGGCAGATGCCTACTTTAAATCATTCTTTGACTATTTTGCTAGCATCGCTGAAAGACCTTATTCTTTTGAAGCAGTAGATGCTATAAAACCTGGGTATCGCCGTTGTGTATGTGGTTCTGATAGTATCTATTTCAGAATACAGAATCAGGTCGTTGAAATCATGGCCATCGTAGGAAGACAGGATTTGAATACCCTATTGTAATCACGAACACTCCATCGAAGTAGTCTATTTTTATTCCTCCACACGACTTTAGAAATAATAAACAAACCTTTCTCACGCTCTCATGCTACAACGTAAAAATCACCCGTGCCGTTAAAAAACGGGGTTGGATAAAGGTTTCTGCGTTAAATACGGAGAGATCGGTAGCACTGTTTCGTACCTGACTATCTATATTGAGGATATTGGTGGCTTTAAGCTCAAACTCCCATTTGGCATCCCGGTCTTTGCGATAAGCCAGAGACGCATTCCAATTTTGAAAAGACTGGGAATCTCCATTCCCCAGATTCTGGTTGGTAAAGGAATAGGTAGAACGTACCGTTAGCTTTTTCCAGA
>CAYOBX010000413.1:0-5756 GCA_964402245.1 uncultured Saprospiraceae bacterium
ATAGCGAGAAAAGACATTTTCAGAGGAGTGTTTCTTAAAGGGTAACAAGTCTATTTAACAAATATATAGAAGAACTCTTCCCAAAGCTTGATTAGCTCAGGTAGTGTTTTTTATTCTTATAGGTTGTCTTTATTAACATCGGGCGCAAATATACATAGAAGTTGTCTATTTATTATAATTTCGCAAAAAATTAGAGCTTAAGAATGAAAAATAATACTTCTTACTTTGTACATGAGTCTTCTATCGTTGAGGAAGGAGCTATCATAGGCACTGGTACAAAAATTTGGCATTTTTCTCATATCATGGGGACGGTTATATTAGGAAAAAATTGTAACTTAGGACAAAATGTATTCCTTGGAGATCAGGTTCGACTTGGAAATAATGTAAAAGTTCAGAATAATGTCTCCTTATATACAGGACTGAGCTGTGCAGATGACGTATTTATAGGACCTTCTGCGGTATTTACCAATGTAATTAACCCAAGAAGCGCCGTTAATAGAAAAAATCAATATCAGTCCACTAAAATTGGCAAAGGAGCTTCTATTGGTGCGAATGCGACTATTATTTGTGGCTGTGATATTGGCGAATATGCGTTTATTGGAGCCGGAGCCGTGGTTACTAAGTCCATTCCTAATTATGCCTTAGTCGTAGGAAATCCTGCCAAGCAAATCGGATGGATCAGTGCACATGGGCATAGATTAAATTTTGACCACCAAGGAAATGCTGTTTGCCCAGAAAGTAATATACCGTATCAACTGGATCAAACAATTGTTAAAGAAGTAAACAAGAATGAATAAATTCACTAAAAAATAATAATTTTATTTTTGCCTCCTACCACTAGTTAAAATACTTTAGTATTCTTGTGGCACTTTTTAAGTATATAAATAAGTTATCTGTTTACTTCTTTAAATTCGAGCTTATTTGAAAAGATAGCTCCTTCAATCATAGTATCTGGATAAGAGTTAGAAACCTAAGTAAAAAATAGCAATGACAAACATTAGTCAATTCTCTTCCAATAGTCATATTAATAATAATGACTATACCAAGGAACCAGAGAATCACTTAGATGTAAACGAGTCTAAATGGTTTGCCATTTATACCAATTATAAGCGAGAAAAAACCGTCAAAAAAGACCTAGATGCCAAAGGCATTACTTGCTTTTTACCTATTCAAAAGGTCATTAGAAATTATGCAAGTAAGCGTAAAACGGTAGAATTACCTTTAATTAGTTGTTATCTGTTTGTAAAAATTAAAAAGTCAGAATATGTTCCTGTTCTAGAAACGGACAATGTAGTTAAGTTTATTAGGTTTTCTAAAAACCTAATCTCTATTCCTGAACAAGAAATTATGCTTCTAAAGCAGATTATTGGAGAAGGGATTCCACTCGTAGCTGAGAAAACGGGGATGAATAAGGGAGATTTGGTAAAAATTGTCGGTGGCAATTTGACTGGCTTGCAGGGGATATTGGTGGAAGAACATGGAGAAAAAGAAATGATTATTGATCTGGAAAGAATGGGGTATTCGTTAAGGATGCAGATTGATGCTAAATTGCTTTCAAAAGTATAGTAGAATTTATACGGTGGACCGAGCTGGCTCGATAAACTTGTCCAAACTATCGAAAAAAATCAAATTTCATAGAAGCATTTCTTAAAGAGTAACAAGTCTAATAAAAAAGTCTTGCTGAAGTAGCAAGGCTTTTTTTATTAGGTATAAGGTAGAAATAGATTTTTGCAAGTTTCTTGGTACTCGGCAACAAGTATGTTTAATATCATTTTTAGAGGTGGTAAAATCAAACTAAAGTTATCGCCTCTAAAAAACAATTTCTATCAACACCTCTAAAAATACTAGAACAATGAAAAAAATAGTAGTCTTAACAGGCGCAGGAGTCAGCGCAGAAAGTGGTATCAAAACCTTTCGAGATCATGATGGTCTTTGGGAGAACCATGATGTTATGGAGGTAGCTTCTATTGAGGGATGGCATAAGAATAAAGAATTAGTCTTGCAGTTTTATAATGATCGACGAAAACAATTGAAAGACGTTGTTCCAAATATCGCCCACCAGTTGCTTGCCAAATTAGAAGACAAATATGAAGTCGTAATCGTTACACAAAACGTGGATGATCTACATGAACGGGGCGGTAGTTCTAATGTTATTCATTTGCATGGTTCTTTAAATAAAGTTCGGAGTGTGATTCATGAAGAGTTGGTGTATGACTGGGATAAAGACCTTCATTTAGGTGACACTTGTGAGAAAGGAACGCAACTTAGACCTCACATTGTTTGGTTTGGTGAAATGGTGCCTATGCTCGAACCAGCAATGAAAGAAGTCTCAACTGCAAATATTGTTTTGGTTATCGGTACTTCTATGCAGGTATACCCCGCAGCAAGCTTGGTGGGCTATGCACATTCCGATTCTCCAATCTATTATATTGATCCTAAACCGACGATTAATTATGAATTGGGACGCCGCAAAAAATTGACGATTGTGGAAGAGGTGGCTAGTGTGGGGGTGCGGCAGGTAGTGGAAGAGTTACTGAATTGAAATTCAAATTAATGATGAATGCAAAATGATGAATGATGAATGATGAATACTAGATGTGATCTAACCGCATCCTAGTCAACCTGAATCATTCATCATTCATCATTCATCATTCATTCCTTTACAACAAAAACCGATAGGTCCACTTAATCAAAAAGATATTCGTCGCTTTATTTTCAAACACATTTTGTCTCAAACTAGGAATTAATTCATCGCTAGGATCGCCTGAACTAGTTGTTCCTTGATTCCATACAAGAAATAATTCTGAGCCTGGTACATACTCCCAACGCGCTACTAAGTTAGACCTAAATTGAATAAAACTAAAGTCGGGCAAGCCAAATGAATAATCATTAGCACCATCTAAATTCTCATCCACGAAATAGGTATTTGAAGCTATATCAAATTGCAGTTCTTGATCTAATGGTAAAAAGCGATCATGAAAATTTATAGCAGTAGAATTGGTGATTCTTTTAAAATCAAAATATCGAACCCTAGTAATAAAAGGTTGTCCATAGTATTGGATGGTCAGATTAGGCGTGATGTTATAGTTCATTCGGATCGTCATACTAAAGGTATTTTGATCCAAGCTACTCACTACATATCTTGCATTATCTTCAAAGGCAGTAGTTGACACATATTGTATCAAGCGATCATTGGTAGAGATGGAAGGACGTAAAGAAAAATTAAATGCATTTGTTGGCTGCACCGTCAAGCTCATCCCAATATTTTTACCTTTCACCGTTTCTTCCTGATCTGGGTCATCTGCACCTCCTATAAATCCATTGATAGAAAACTGAATCTTTTTACGCTGATCTGTACTAACAAAAAAGAAATATCCTAGTCCTGTTGATCGACGCAAGGTAGGGCCGCCAAATAAGGATTGGTTAGAAAGGTCTTTAAATTCTTTAAATATTCCTGCATTCACAAAATAGAAGTTCTTCAATTGCGTGAAGAAATTAACACTACCAGACGCATGTAAATGATTGCCTCCAAAATCCCAATTCTGGTTGAAATTAAAATTTAATCCTAAATTTCTAAAAATGGAAAAAGGCTCAGTAAAGCGGTAGCCAGTCCAAAAGAAATGGTGAATTTCATCGGCATTATTCAGGAAGCCAATATCATTCAATTCTAATCCTGGAGAACGCCAAGTCACTCCGTTTTGGAATTTCCAATTTCCGCCAGCTTTAGAAACTTTTAAAGTTCCCCCTGTACCAACCATTGAAGTCGCTGATTCGTCTACCTCCAAGTGGTCTGCATCTGGTCTTTGAAAATAATGCTCAAATCCTGTTTGGGTATTGTTAATAGCTTCCGCAGAGCCTTCTACCCTACTGAATAACAATTTTCCAGAAACAGACCAGTCTTGGTTATTCCAAAATTGCAAAAAATCTATGCCACCTGTATAAGCATTTTCATGTAAAAAATCTAAAGGGGTATCTGCCAGTTTTCGATTAACTGCTGTGAACATAGCACCAAATACGGTATTTCCTTTGTTTAAATCCTGCTGCACCCGTCCTATAAAATAGTTTGTTAATGGTTCTACAATTTCTTCTCTTCTTTCTCCCAATAAATCAATGGCAGCCACTTCCTTTGCCGTTACACTTTCTAATATACCAATTGTCAATCCCTGTTTATTCTTACCACTAAATTTGGCTGCACCAAGAATAGAGGTATTACTTGGCACCTCTGCATATTCTCCGTCTTCTAAACCTGGATAGCCATGTGGAGAAGCACCAATACGCCTAGAATAAAATAAATTATCATTGTCAAAATTTCCTCCTGTTGCTGCATCTGTTGCCGTAAAGTCAAAAATATTATTGTTTTCTACAAAAAAGGGCCGTCGTTCGCTAAAGAAGTTTTGGAAGCCATCTAATCGCACTACCGATGGGTCGGCTTCGACTTGACCAAAGTCTGGATTGATTGTAAAATCTACTACAAAATCACTCGTCACTCCAATTTTTCCATCTATGCCAGCCGTTAAGCTATTATCAGTACCATCTCTAAAAGGATTTCCTTCTTCTTTCTCAAAACTCGAAGTTTGGGCGACTACATAAGGTTGTATTTCAATTTGTTTTTGTGGTTTGATACCTCGTATCCCTTGCAGCTCTGCAAAACCACTCACCCATACCCCACTCGTTCTAGGAATATATTGAAAGATAGAACGAGAGCCATGTCTAAAATTCCTTCTAGTCACCTGAATACCCCATACATGTTCCTCTTTATTGCCATAGCGAAGTTGACTTAAAGGAATCCGATATTCTGCGGTCCATCCTTCTGCATCAATATTGGTTTTTAGATTCCATATTGGATTCCAACTGTCATCCCAATTATCTCCATTATTGGTAATATATTCATCTCCTTTTACACCAGAAACAGAGCCTGTAAATGAAAATGCTGTTCTTTGATCATTGTAACTATCAATATTCAATTCTATCCAATCTCCTTCAAATCCATCCCTACGAGACATTCGCTTGATTATTTTATCAGGCTCTGGGTCATAACATCGAAAAGCGGCATATAGATACGCATCATCATATAGAATTTTAAAAGCGGTAGGTGCCACTGCTTCTCCGCCATCTGTTGGTTCTAGTTGACGAAAATTTTCCCCCCATGCTACTGCTTCCCATGCCACATCGTCTAATTTTCCATCTATAACAGGAGCAGTGCTTGTAATTTTTTTGGTAATAAAGACTCTTTTCGGGATGACTTCCTGCTCGGAGGAGTCTTTATTTTCTTGAGCCAATAGCGGGAAGGATAGGAGTACTAGCATCCCTAATAACAGTAGGTATTTCATGAGTTAGGTATTCTTTTCTGTTAAATTACTAAGAAAAACATAAGCCTTACTATAGGTATTCGATAAATGGTGAGTGTTGTTCGACGAATATCAGTGCGATCTGTCCGCTTGTTCCTAAAAAGACAATATCTTGAGAGTGTAAGGCAGATCAGGGGAAACTATTACTAGTGGCATTCTAAAAATTAGAAATGAATTTTGCAAGCAAAATATAGTATTGAACGCAGAGATGCAGAGTCATATGTGTTCTCTGCATCTCCGCGTTCAATTTGTTGTCGTTAATTAAAAAAAAGCAGGGGCCGCTGCTAAAAGCAACAACCCCTTACACTATGAAACACTATATTTTTAAGACCTAATTAATGGTCAGTAATAATTCTCTTTTTACTAAAAGAAAAACATAAGGTAAAGTTTTATGTCTACAAAATTAGG
>CAYOBX010000414.1:0-5750 GCA_964402245.1 uncultured Saprospiraceae bacterium
CACAATATTATTTTACAAGTCAGGAGAAATAAATAAACTAAATTGGATAAAGAGGCTATTTTTGGGTTCTGCAAAGAAATCAATGGTATTGATTGATCTCGATTCAAAATCACTACTAAAATTCTTTTGGAATCCCAACTTGGCATTTACCCAAATCCAAGAAGTCAAATGTCTTTCTATATTCCAAACAAAAGATAATTCAGAATGGTTGAATGCATAATCTAATGGAATGGTATCATCTACCGATAATCGAAAACTTTGACTACCATATTCTAACCCTATGGAGGAAATAGTAGATGGATTAAAATTATACCTAAAAAAGATATTTGCTGGAAAAACAGATTCTATTCCCCACTTAGGGGAGAAGTTTCTGTTATATAATAGGAAAGGTAAGACATTCATACGTCTAAAGCTTTTACTAAGAATAAGCCCTATTCCCCACTCGAAATGATCTGATTTTTTGAATCCATAAAGACCTACTAATTTGTTTATACTATTTCTACTATCGAAATTGAACCATCCTTCATAGTTACCATTTGAGCTATAATTATATCGAAGAACGAGATAATTATCTTCGCTCAAGGAATGAGAAAGTATTGCACTAAAAGAATTTTTTTTTAAATTATTATTATCCAAACTTTGAAAAGTCGACTCATAATCAATACCGACTCGATCAAATTGATAAAATTCTGAGTAGAATTGATAGCCCAGTAACACTTTAGTTCGCTCTTTTAATATCACAGGAATTTTCACTTTGAATTCTACCTGGGTAAAACGATCTAAGACACTAGGAATATCCGTGAAAGGAGCATCACCTACTGATTCATATCCACCTCCTGTGTTAAACCCATAAGCCAAAGAAAGTCCTCTAGATCGAATTTTATTAGCTACTCCTGGTTTGCAATAACATTTTAAATCTTCTTCTTCCGATAAATGAATAATATCTTCTGGAAAAAAAGAAGGTTTTATCTGACTGAATCCATCAATAAGTGTCAATGAGCACACTATTATTAAGAATAAATATCGCATATTTTTTTAGAGAGATACTAATAATTTAAAAGTAAAATATGACAGCTACCAAATGCAATTATACTTATAACTAAACCAATTAAAAATACATTATAAGCAATACGTATATGAGCATAGCGATGACTTAAATCGACCCCTAAATGATGAAGATCTCTTTTGATAGTACCATACAAGAATGCTCTAGTTTGCATCATTTCATCCAAAGCTTCTTCATACTGTTCTTCAGGCATTTTATAATAATCATCAAAGGTCATCAAAGAAGCATTTCCTTCTTGTACTTCTGCTTTTGAAAATACCCCACCTCCTAAATTGGGGCGAGTAGCAATAATGGCATAAACTATAGAAATAAGATTTCCAATTGTTAGCGGAACAATTCCATAGATTAGATGCCCATCGGTACTTAGAAGGGGATATAGACTACCTAAAGTTGCCGAAATCATGATCGCATTAACAGTAATTAGAATATTTGATTTCGTATCTACAATTTGTCGTCGGGTATAGAGATTTTTAGAAGCAAGCCGATACCATGTTTCTATACCTCGCTCTGGAGTACTTTCTACCTTCGCTAATTTCTTTTGTAAGTCTTTTAATTTATTTTTATCTATTTGAAGGTTTTCCATTAGTATTTGATCTTCCATCTTTCTTAAAGCCTTCCTTTCTTTTTTTGATAATTTTTCTTCTTCCATTTATTTGTTTTAATTAATATCATAAATCCATTAAAATCCTAAGCCTAATTTAAAAGCAATTCGAGGAGTTTCTTCAAATTCTTCTTCAGGTACGAAAACACCAAATGAAAAGGTCAGTACATCTACTGGAGCAATCCAGAAACCACCACCATAATTATAATGCCAAACATCCGAAGTATCATCGGCTACCCAAACCCTTCCGTAGTCAAATCCTCCAAACAGACCCAAGGTGAAAGGAAGAGTCTTATTATAACTACTAAATAGTTTAACTCTTAAATCGATGTTTTGATAAAAAGCAGTATTTCCATAGAATCGCTCCGACCTAAATCCTCGTAAACTTTCATTACCTCCTATATTAGGTGCATGATAAAATTCAAAATCATCCCCAATATTATGCTCAAATCCTATACGCGAAGCAAATACCCAATTCTCTTTTGGATCTAAACTTTGATAGAAAGATAGCGCCGATCTAATTGTTCCAAAATCAGTAGCATCATTATTTAATCCGCCCAAAAATCCAAGGTCTAAATTAAATCGAATACCACGATGAGGAACGATAATATTATCAACATTATCAAAAGTGAAATTTGCTCTTGCTCCTGCAAAAGTTTTTCTATTATATAAGTCCGACTCTGGGTCTTCTTCAAATTCAGTAATCAAAAATCTGTCCTCCGTAGCTTCTAAATTTCTTAGCTCAAAAACAGGCCCAAATTTAAAACTTCCTGAACCACCTGCTACTCGCTTTTTAAAGGCAGGGAATAGATGAATTTGACTTTGCCGAGTTCTATAAAAATCAATTTCATCTACTAACTTTGGAGACTCATTCCCCAATCCAAAAAAGTTAGCAGCAAAAGAAGAATTATTTAATTTAGCTTCTAAAAAGAAATCCCAATGACCAAATGTATTCAAATAATCTCCTTCATAATTGAAACCAATTGATTTAGTACTACCCGCATAGGTCAAGCTGAAAGCATGTAGCGCTGCATAAGGTGCTTTTTTAAAGGAATAAGTAGTCCATAATGCACTTCCACCAATGACAAATCCATCATCTGGGTTGGCTCCTAAAATAGGTAAAGGAACAAAGAAATTATGCTCATAATGAGCTGCTTTTCGATCGTATATATTTAATTCTCGATGGCTACTTCGCTTATCTTTTGCTTCTCTTCCTAACTGAACTGTATTTTTTCTTAAATCATCATACACTAAGGTTTTAGCTTTTCCTTGTTTTACAAAAGATTCATCGATAAAGGTGTCTTTTCCTTGCCCACCAATCAATCGGACTAGAATGCTTTTATCTACTTCTCCTTTTACCGTAAAAATATCTTTATCACCAACACCATAAATATCAATTTCATTGGTCACATCACTTGTAAAGATTCGCTCGAAAAACTTTTCCTTTTTTTCTCCTGCCTTATTTGATTCCCAAACAGTCACTTTTACTTGCCCATCTGCAATACGGTTAATTTCAAAGACTTCTTTCTCTTCGGTGCCATATACATCCGCTTTACTAGAAAGTCGATCATAAAATTTCCATCCTATTTTATCTAAATTATTTCTACGGGCTTTGATTGAACTAATGATATGATCTGCCGTTAAATCTTGTACGACTGCGGGCCAATCTTTAAAGGCATTTTCTATCACTTCATCCGTCAAATTATTTTGAATATCCTTGATTGTTTTTTGCCAATCTGTCCATTCTAATTCATTTAAAAAAGTACGATCAAAATAACGACTACTCCAGTGCACCCATTTCATTTTATCTATTTCTTCATCATAGACTCTTAATTGACGAAGGAAAGGCATAAATAATCTTGCGAAACCAATAAATGCCCCGTCGTATTTAGAAAATGCCTGATCTCTATCCCTTGGAATAGGACGATAAAGCTTGTGCTTATCTCCGTCTCCGTCTTCTTTATCAAATCTAGCCCATCGCCATTGGTCATCATGTCTATCCCAATCTCCAATAATTATATCAAATAATCGGTTACGCAATGCCCATTCTCCATCAATATAATGTTTATGGTTTTTTACTACTTTGTCTGACACATCAGGCGTACTTACAATCTTTCTAGAACCGCCAAAAGTATCCGTGTTTCCCCAATCACCTGCGGGTCTTTCTTCTACTAAGTAAACATCATCTCCATATTCATCATTATAAAGCCCCAAACCAGGTTGTTTTGGGATATAGTAGAGCACTGGATTGGTGTGATAAATTCCTACCGCATTGGCTAGAGCAGGAATGGCTGTTGGCGCAAAAGGATGAGTGGACAAAAAGTTATCTTCGGCAATAGTCTTTGCTGCTGTTATTTTATTAAACGGGAAAGGTAGTGTCCTTGAGGCATCTTTAGTTAAAGCTCTCATTACAAACTGCTTGCCTTCTGGGTCTTGTAATCGCACACTATTGGTTTGATTTCCACCACCACGCTGAATAGGAGTCATCCCTCCTCTGAATTTTTGCAAATCCATAACAGGGAATTTATAATTATGTTGGTACACTTTTCGGTGATGCTTACCCAGGAATACTTTATGTGCAAAACCAATTTTACCTGCCTCCGTTTTGGAAACGACCATTTCTATGGAATCCAAGCCTTGCTCATGTATTGGAAAACTAGTAGGGATGTTATCCTCGTTAGTTATATGTTTTTCCTTTATTTTCTTTCTGAAAACTAACTTTGCATCTGTGCCCTCTTCATTAGGGACCCAAAAATTGGCCCAAGCTGCACCACTTTCATAAAAATCTAGAGTGGTATATCCTTTTTTTCCATAGGCAAAATGTGCCCCATTACCGATACGAGCAGGGCTTTCTTTACTACCTGCCCCACTTACAATAAAAGTTTGCTGGTCTGTCTCTATATATTGTAGGTTATGTTCATGGCCAGCTACAAAAATAAAACTGCCATTCTTTTTAGCACTTACCAAAAGTGCCCGCTTTAAATCTTTATAAACTTGATGAGCAATATCTTGGTTAATACCAACGGTTCCTCTAAGAAAAGCACCGATCGTTCCTAATCCAGGTAATGGGATATAGAGATTGTCATAGAGTTGAGTTAATGGAAAAATGTGTTGCTTCGCAGTAGAACTGCCTCCGTGTGGGCCATTCGTGAATAATGGGTGATGCATGGCGATTACTACATTTTTTCTACGATGCTTTCGCATAGCATTTTCTACGAAAAATTGTAACTGTTTCCGATTTTTAACCTCACAGCCATCGTTAATTTTTGGTTCTCTATCCCAATCCGCTAGCCACCACTGCGAATCTATGATAATCATCACTAAATTTTCATTTAATTCTAACACTTCTGGTCCGGGGCACCCACCATCAGGCATAAAGTAATTTCCCCAATCCTCTTCCTCTTCTATTCCTCTATTGAGGTATTCTTCTATAAAGTTTTCTTGTCTTTTTAAACCTTTTAAGCCCCATTGAGCCCAGTCATGATTACCAGGTATAAAGAAGGGCTTACCTTTAAAATCATCTAAGATATCCATCTGAGCTTGAAGGCGATGTTCTGCTAAAACTCGATCGGCTTCTTCTCCTTTGGGAGGCATACCAACAGGGTATAAATTATCTCCCAAATAAACAATAGAGCTATTAGCAGACTCCTTAGCTAATTGTTTTTTAAGATAAGTAAGCACGTTAGTAGTCTTATTTAGTGGGGCGTTTCCTGCATCTCCAATCAGATACATCCGATGTTGTAATTGCTCACTAGGAAGTGGTTGCTGCTCCCAATTTTTTCCACTTTTTGAATAATTTAGTTTATAGTTTGCACAAGACTGCACGATTAATAAATAGAAAATTAGTGAGGAGTATAAGCCTATTTTTCTCATTTGTTGAGTTTAATTAAGGTGATTTTTGATGTTATCTTATTGACTCTGGTTCATACTACTGGAATCTAGTTTCTAATCCTTAATATTTTGTGCAAATATGGCAGAATATTTAATTAGGGTACTCTTTTTTTGACGCAGACTTTCTTTGACTACTTAGTAACGACAAAACAATAACTTGAGCATCTTCTTCTATTATTTTCCAGTCTAAGA
>CAYOBX010000415.1:0-3233 GCA_964402245.1 uncultured Saprospiraceae bacterium
TATATTATCCGTGTTGAATGATGCTTATAAAGACTCATATTCTATCCAATGCCTGCCCCAAATCCCCAATCAAATCCTCCACATGCTCCAAGCCCACAGAAATACGCATATCCCCATAAGCCAAACCCGTAGCCGCAAATTGTTCCACCGTCAATTCTTTAACATAGCTAATCGCTAAAGCATAGATCAAGCTCTCATGGCCACCCCAACTTACCCCAATCTTAAATACTTCCAAGCTGTTGAAGAACGTCTTGACTTGCTCCAAATCCGTCGTTTTTAATCGAAAAGATAATAAGCCCGAATAGCCAGTCATTTGCTGTTGCCCTAATTCGTATTGAGGAAAACTCTTTAGTCCAGGGTAATTCACTTTTTCAATAGCAGGATGCTGTTCAAGGTAACTAGCCACTGCCATTGCATTTTGCTCATGCGCTTTCATTCTTATAGGCAAGGTGCGCAGACTTCTAGTAATCAACCAGGCATCCATAGGGGCGATACGTCCACCAATCCATTCATATTCATGGCGAAAAATACTATGGATAATTTCCTCGTTACTAATGACTACTCCAGCGACTACATCACTATGTCCACCAATATATTTGGAACAAGAATGAACTTCTATATCAATCCCCATACTCAAAGGTTGTTGAAAATAGGGACTCGCCCATGAATTATCAATCATCGTCTTGATTCCTTTTTGCTTGGCTAGTTGAGCTATGCCTCCTATATCCTGTAAAGAAAATATGCCCGAAGAAGGACTTTCTAAATAAATTAACTGGGTTTTAGCTTGAATGGCTGCTTCAAATTCTGCTATATCTTGACCACTTACAAAAGTGACCGACACCTTCATCTTCTTTTTTAAATAAGTAAACAATAGATTATTGGCTGGGCCATACAAGTTTTTTATGGCAATAACATGTCCATTTGGCTCCACACAATGCAATACTGCCGCAGATATAGCTGCCATTCCAGAGGCAAATAATAGAGCGTTCTCTCCGCCTGCTAATTTTGCTATTTTTGCTTGAGCTATTTTAACAGTTGGGTTATTGCCTCTAGAATAAATAAAACTATTGGTCCGATCATCAAATGCTTCACTAATCGCATCCCAACTGTCATAGGTAAACAAAGAGTTTTGAAAGATCGGTGGAACTACTGCTCCTGCGTAAGAAGATCTGTCTTCTCCAAAATGGGATAAGTTGGTTTCTATATGTTGATCCTTCTTTTTCATGATTTATTCTTTTTGATGATACTGATGAGTTTATCGAGGTAATTGACCCTTACTTTTGTAGAAGCACAAGCGCAATTATTGAACACAGAGGCACAGAGTTAGATTTATTCTCTGTGCCTCTGTGTTCAACTTTGTCAACGTCCTTAGTGGTTGTGGTTTAAATTGTACTTGCGGCTTAGCGGCTATATGATTTAGTGGAATAAAAACAACCAATACCCGTAATAGCCAACAAAGGAGCAATCCCTAAATTAATCAAGGTCAATAACTGCCAGCACCAGTATTCCCCAACAGGAATTCCCATCACAGAGACCATAAATAGAGCAGTTGGATGCCAAGGAATTAAAGACTCTATCATCGTGCCATAATCTTCTACCGAACGACTCAATACTTTTCGAGGTATACCCAGAGTATCATATTTGGATTTGAAAGCTTCTCCCACAATAAAGCTAGTAGCATATTGATTGCCAGTCATGGCATTGGTAATACCTGTAGCAGCCAAAGAGGATAAAATAACAGCGGCTCGTTTTTTAGCAAAAGCAAATACTTTCTCTACTATAATCGGAATCGCATGAATGGTATCTAAAATGCCAATAAATAAAAAGACAAATAGGGCAGTAATGATCGCATCAATTAAGGCGTATAAGCCCCCTCTATTGAATAACGCACTTATATTTTCTGGAACTGCTATACTAGCATTGACCATATCTGTGTGGAACCCTTTATAGACAGATTGCACCACATCTGCAAAGGTATAATTTTGGAAAAGCAAGCTTAACACACAAGCCACTAAGGAGGAGCTTAATAAGACAGGAATAGTTGGCAGTTTTTTATAAGAACCAATCAATACTATCAAAACTGGTAGCAATAGTAAAATATGAAAATTGAAAATGGAACTGATCCCAGATAAAGTAGTTTCCAACTTGGTAAAGTCTCCTGAGGTGGAAGTAGCAGGATATAAGAATCCTAATCCTGTATAGATAATGCTTGCTAAGATGGCAGAGGGTAGGGTAGTGTATAGCATGGAATTGATATGCTCGTACAAATCCACATCGGTTGCTAATGCCGCCATATTGGTTGTATCCGAAAGTGGGGACATTTTATCGCCAAAAAACGCTCCTCCAATAATGGCTCCAGCTACGATAGGTAAGTGTGCATTAATAACAGTAGCTACCCCAAATATAACTACGCCAATGGTTCCCACAGAACCCCAAGAAGTTCCCGTAAACATAGAAAAGAAGATCGGAACAATGAATGCTAAGACATATATATAAGTAGGGTTTATCAATTGGATGCCATAATAGACAAACATGGGAATAGTCCCTGACACAATCCAACTTCCAATCACGATTCCAATGGCAAAAAGAATTAAAATGGTAGGTAGTCCTTTTGTCAATTTTTGAACCGCATTATGTATAATGGTATCCCAAGAATATCCTAAATACCATAGATGACTCGCTGCAAAAATGGAGGCACTAATAAAAACTAATTCTAAAGGGATGATAGATTGATTGAAAACATAGGGCCTTAGGACCAATCCATAAACGATCATCCCAAGTAGGAATAGAATGGGAAGGGCTGCATGGATACTATTTTGAGTTTTTATTTCTGGCATTCGCTAATTTAGCTAGAAAAACTAATCTTATTGTTGTACTGTAATATAGCCTTTATTATTTGCATTGGGTTCTAATAAATCCCACATATTTCCATATAAGTCTTCAAACACTGCCACCATTCCATAATCGTATTCTTGTGGAGGTCTTACAAACTTTATTTTTCTTTCTTTTAATTGTTCATAGTCTCTCCAAAAATTGTCCGTGAATAGAAACAAGAAAACTCTTCCGCCTGTCTGATTGCCTATGCTTTTTGCCTGCTCTTCATTTGCTGCTTTTGCTAAAAGAATACAACATTCTTTCGCTCCTTTTGGAGCAACAATTACCCACCTTTTTTCTTCACTCAATTTAGTATCTTCTAATAATTGAAAGTCTAATTTGTGGACATAAAAGTCAAT
>CAYOBX010000415.1:3333-5742 GCA_964402245.1 uncultured Saprospiraceae bacterium
AACTCAAGCTAGAAGCTTGAGCTACGTTCCCGACCTACAAAGATCCGTGTCATCCGTGTTGTTACGAAGTAACTCCGTGTTGAATTATGCCAATTTAGCAATCCCTTAAATCCCTTCCTCAAACAATTCAGAAAAAATACTCACTGTCTCTGCCACTGCAAGAGTAGGAGATAAAGCCGTATCAGAAATACCAGAAACCACACGAGATATATTATGATCCACTTTACCTTGCTCGCTCCAAGTACGCTGAGCAGGAGCAGAAAGATAAACAGAAAAATTGTGATGCCCAGATCCAGGTCGTTCCCCAATAATATGAATAATACCTTTTGCTTTTTTGGAACTAGCTTCCGTTCCGAAGAGTATTTCACCACATTGATAGCCTGCTCTCACTCGACCATGTGTTATCAAAATGTTTTCTTTGGCTACAGAGAAGCCTTTATCTTTTAAGGATTGTCGAAGTAGATTTAGAAAAGGTACCACATGCCCTTCGTCCATCAAAGCATTGGCATTCAAACCATCGGAGAGTAGAATTTGTACATCTGGAGTAGTGGACCAATTTTGCTGCAATTGTTGCAAGGTCGATTTAGCTGCTGTAGTTAATGCTTCTCCTGAAGCAGGATGATAGACATAATCTTTTCTGTTCTTAGAGGTAGTATTAATTGGGATAATGTTTGGAATTTTGGAAGCAAAGGCAGGAGTTAAAGCCGTCCACAGACTTACTTTAGCATCTTCATATAAATGTCGAACCTCTTGATCGAGAGCAGGAGGCAAATCCCAAATATGCTCTCCGTACCCTTCTGCAATAGGAACCCCTCTTTTTTTAATTGCAGCGATTAGCTCTTCGCCTTCTTGGTAGATTTCCGCTTGAGTGCGACTATCTTTCTTAGCGAGGCGATATTGATAGTACACCCATTTAGGATCTCCAAAATGCTCAGTAGGTTGTCCTTGTTCGTCAATGACTTGAAGCTTTTTAAAGAAGGCCCACATAGCATCATTCACCTTATAATTAAATTGCTCCCGAATTTTCACATGATTATTAAAAGCCGTTGTCAGATAACTTAGCATCGGATCATTTTTAGTAGGCAATGCCATTAAGTAAGCAGGGTTGGCAGGCATTACTTGTTCGATGCACCAATCTAAATCATCTAAGGATACATCCATATGCAAGGTAGAACAAATATCTAAACCAATGGTCAAACCATGTAGTTTACCCATGACCGTATCTTCTAAACAACAGCGAACTAATTGTTCTTTAGTTTTAAAAACTTCTGGACCAATAAATCCTGCCACATCATTTACATGTACCCAAGGAGCGTTTTCAGGAGTATGTCCTTTACTCATTATTTGTTTCAATGCTCGTATAAAGCCATATTTTCGAGATTCATGCAAGACCATATCAAAGCCTTCTCCATGTCCGTTTGTGAAATCTGCTCCTTGTCCGGTCTCTGCATATAAGCCATATCTTCCTTGTCTATTCGAGAGATGATCTAGCATTTTTTCAATACTTACATCGAATGTCTTATTGGCATTCACGGTGCCAGCCAAACTTTGAAACCAAATGCCTGTAGTACCCGGTTGTAGTTGCTCTACTTCTGCTTGTACATCAATATGCGATAAGACACAATTTGGCAAGACTTCTTCTAAACCAAAAGTGCTGATAATATCATATAAGGTACTTTCGATACGAGCTACAGATTCAGGGGTGCTGGATACAGGATTGGTTCCCAATACTAAATCACCTACCGCATAAGACCAAGCGCAAAAAACTTGCATTCGAATATCATCGATATTATCAGTAGGGGAGTTCGGTTGTATTCTAGCCCCCATATATCCTTTACTTCCAATTTGACTACCCGGTAATGGATTAAATATTTTTTGTCCAATGCTTATTAATTCATCATTCGTCATTAGCTTGACCACACAACCAATTACATCACTTGATAGGCTGGGCATGAGTTCTTTTATAGCAGATTCTGATTGAGTAAGTATATAGCTCTTTAATTCCCCCAATGTCCAATTAGCTATCTCCGTTGACTCCTTTGTTGTCTGCTTAATTAATGCTTGTACTTCATCTTCAAATAGGACATGCGTATCAATTTCTTGAATGCTTGTGTTGGCTAATAATTGTCTGGCTAATTGTCGATGTTCCTCATTTTTAGCGGCAACATTTAAGGTGGCATCTCCTTCTTTAAATGGATTGGCGGCCCCTATTAATTGACGATAATTTGTTAGGTCGAACTGACCATGAATTCCTTGGATATGACTAATGATACTTGCTCCTGCTTGTTGATTAGAAAGAGGTGGTTGTACAGTCATGGTTTCTTTTTTAGGCGACAAATTTAATGGACTACAAGAATGGAGTAGTAAGGCAGAGCTGGCGAGGCTTACTTGTTGGAGGAATTTTTTTCG